>JBARZK010000111.1:0-24835 GCA_049649965.1 Erythrobacter sp. | reverse complement strand
GAACAGCGGCTCTGCCGGTTCCTCCGTCCGTGCCTCGGTGGCGGGCGCCCCGGGTGCCCCGGGCGTGGCGCCGCTTTCCGCCTCGTCCCGGCGGGCGCGGACCAGCTGGCGCAGTTCTTCGCCCTGCTCTTCGCGTAGGAAGGAGAGGCTGAGGTCTTCTCCCCCGCCCGCCCCGGTCTCGAACTTGACCGCGACGAGGCCGAACAGGCGCGGGACGAGGCTCTGTTCGAGGCTGACGTCCTGGATGCGTTCGTAGGGTACCGAGCGCGCCGACCGGCTCAGCACGCCGCTTTCGACGCGGATGTCCTGCGCGCGGATCGTGTAGGTGAGCCTGCGCCATGCGATCCATGAGAACAGCGCGCCGATGGCCGCGAGCGCGAACCCGGCGGCAAGGCCGATCAGCAGGCCCGAAGACCCGGTCGAAAACGCGATGAAGATCGCCGGAAGGATTGCGCCCTGCGCGCTCTGCAAAGTGCCGACAAGCACGCTGAGCGGCGCCGTTCGACGCGGCTCCTCTTCGGGTCCGGCAACGTTTGGCGGTGCGGCGTCCGAACGACCGACGCGCGGGACGCCGCTGGCGGCGGTTTCGTTCACATGCTTTCCCGGCGGATATGGGCGCGGATCGTCTCGCGCATCTCGGTCGCCCGGTCGTGGCCTAGCCCGGGCAGCGAAACCGAGGCGTTGTGGCTCCCGGCGGTATGAAGGGTCAGCGTGGCGAGGTCGAGCGCCCGCTCGATCGGGCCCTGGTCGACATCGATGTGCTGCACCCGGCCGAACGGCACCACGGTGTCGGAATGCCAGAGCACCCCGCGCACCACGCGCAGCCGGTCGTTGCCGAGTTGGTATCCGCGCGCCTTGTAGCGAGTGATCGGAACGCGGATCGCGAACACCAGCGCAAGCAGCGCCACCGGCCCCGATATCGCGCCGAACGGCACACCAAAGCGCTCCGTCAGCTGGGATTCGACCACCAGGGCCGCGACCACCAGCAACAGCGCGAGAATAACTGCGGTGATCCGCATCAGCAGCTTGTAGTTCGGGTGCAGCGGCGTGAGGACGTCTTCGCCCGCGCCCTCACCCTCGCCCTCGCCCTCGTGCGTCACCGTCCGGGCGGCGGTGGAGCCTTCTGACCTTCCGAACAGGTGCGCGGCCTGATCGGTCCTGCCGTCCGGTCCGGGGGTGTTCGTATCGCTCGCGGCGTCGGTGTCCATGCGCCGTTCAATGCACGTTTGCCCCGGCCAAGGGCAAGTGCAATCGCGTCAACGCCGCTGGTCGAACCGCCGTCCCACCATGGCGGCAGCGATGTTGGTCTTCTGCACGTCGATCGCCCCGCCCGCGATCCCCCACGCATAGGCATCGCGCAGGCGCTGCTCCATGCCGTAATCCTTGTGGTAGCCATAGCCGCCCATGACCTGCATGCCGAGCGCGGTAACCTCGCGCACGATCTCGTTGGCATAGCACTTGGCCAGGCTGCTTTCGTAAGCGGTCGGCAGGCCATCGTCCTGGGCGGCGGCGTTGACGGCGGCGCGATGGATGAGAAGACGCGAGGCCTCCACCTTCATTGCCATCTCGGCGAGCTTGAGCTGCACAGCCTGGAAATCGACGATCGGCTTGCCGAACGCCTCGCGCTCCTGCGTGTATTCGAGCGCCTGTTCGAGCGCGGCGGCCGCCAGTCCCAGTGCCTGTGTCGCATTGCCGCAGCGCTCGAGGCCGAAGGCGCTCATCAGCTTGCCGAACCCGCCGGCGCCCACGATGACGTTCTCGCCCGGCACCTTCACGTCCTCGATCATTATGTCGGCGGTCGGGATGCCGCGAAAGCCCATCAGCTCCTCGCGCTTGCCGAAGCTCATCCCCTCCATGTCCTTTTCGAGCAGGATCGCGCCGATCCCTTTCGCGCCGGCATCTTCGGTATAGCGGCAATAGGTGACGTAATAGTCGGAGTGCCCGCCCCCGCTGGTCCAGCGCTTCGTGCCGTTGACGACGTAGCCCCCGGAACCGTCGGCGCCGTCCTTGCGAGCCGTTGTCTTGAGGTCGGTCAGCGCCGTCCCGGCATCGGGTTCGGACATCGAGACCGCGACGACCTTCTCGCCCTGTATCACCTGCGGCAGCACGCGCGCCTTCATCTCGTCCGACCCGAACCGCTCGATCGTGCGCACCGGGCCGACCAGTGCCTCGAACACCGGGAAGGCGACGGCATTGGAAACCTGCGCGAATTCCTCCAGAACCAGCAGCGCCTCGACATGGCCGAGGCCTAGCCCGCCATATTGCTCGGGCAGGTTGACGCCGAGGAAACCCATCTCGCCATAGCGCCGCAGCATGTCGGGCGGGACGGGATAGTCCCTTTCCTCCATGTCGCGGGCAAGGTCGGGGAGTTCGGCGCGGGCGAACTTGCGTGCGGTCTCGGCGAGGTCACGCTGCTCATCGGTCAGTTGGAAATGCATGGCTGCGCTCAATCCCCTTCTGTCACTTGCGCGTCTGCTAGCGCAATTATGAGGCCCTAGCGCATTTATGAGGGGAGCATGCAAGATCGCCCGCTTAGGGTTCGACGCAAACCGCGAAAACGGGAGAGAAACGATGACGAAACTGCATTCCAGCCTTGGTCCGAACCCGCGCCTCGTGCGCATGTTCATGGTCGAGAAGGGCCTCGAGGAAGGGAAGGATTTCGAGCGCGTCCATTACGACATCATTTCGGGCGAGAACCGCAAGGATGCCGAATACAACCGCAGGAACCCGCAAGGGACGCTGCCCATGCTCGAACTCGGCGATGGCACCGCGCTTACCGAAAGCTGGCCGATCTGCGAATATCTCGAAGAGGTTCACCCGCAACCCAACCTGCTCGGCGGAACCGCGACCGAGCGCGCCGAGGTGCGCAAATGGGCGCGGCTGTTCGACCAGGAAATCGTCGTTCCCATGACGATGGGCTTTCGCGCGACCGGCGGACGGCCGATGTTCGAACCGCGCATGAGCGTCGTGAGTGAAAGCGCAGGGAGCGAACTCACCGACATGGCGAACGGGAAATGGCGCCAGTTCGACGGGCTTCTCGGCGATAAGAACCATTTCGCGCTCGGACGCTTCACCTTCGCCGACCTGATCGTGTTCTGCTTTGCCAATTTCGGCTTCACGGTCGGATGGAAACTGCCCGAGGGGACGGACAATCTCGCGCGGTTCATCGAGACCCACAACGAGCGCGAGAGCGCCGCGATCTGGCAACAGAGCGAATAATGCCCGACCTCGCCGGAAAGGTCGCGATAGTCACCGGCTGCGCAAGCGGGATCGGCGCTGCGACGGTCCGGAGGCTTCGCCAGGACGGGGCGCATGTCCTGGGAACCGATATCGACGAAGGCGGCGCGGCGGTCTGCCACGAGGCACGCGCGGATTTCGCCCGGCAGGACGTTGCCGACATGGCACTTTGGCCCGCGATCGTCGAACAGGCGAGCGCCCGGCACGGCCGGCTGGACATACTGGTCAACAATGCCGGGATCGTCGCAGGCGCCTCCATCGAGGATATCGACGACGATCTCTGGGACCGGACCTACGGCGTAAATATCAAGGGCACGATGGCGGGGTGCCGCGCCGCCATTGCCGCGATGAAGCGCAATCCGGGCGGCGCGTCGGGCGCGATCGTGAACATCGCCTCGACCTCGGCGATGGCCGCGCTGCCGGGCGATGTCGCTTATTGTTCGAGCAAGGGCGCAGTGCGCGTGCTGACCAAGTCGGTCGCGGTGCATTGCGCAAAGCAGGGCTATGCCATTCGTTGCAACAGCGTGATCCCCGGCGCGACCGAGACCGGCATCCTCGACAACGCCGAGAAAGACATGCCCGGGCTGAAGGCGGCGGTGGCCGCGACATCCCCGCTCAACCGGCTCGGCGATCCGTCCGAAACCGCAGCCGCGATCGCATTCCTTGCAAGCGACGATTGCCCCTTCATGACCGGGGCCGAGATGCTGGTCGATGGCGGCGCGATGTCGATTCACCCCGGTTTCTAGGCAGCGGCGCTACTCGGCGTTGAGCCGCTCCAGGTAGTCGGTCGATTTCATCTGCACCGCCGTCCAGGCGAAGATGGCCATGGCCATCACGGCCGACACGACGCACACCCCAAATACCGCGATGCTGAGCGAGTATTCCCCCTGTGTCGGGGTGAGCCAGTCGCTTACCCCGCCGATCACCGCAAGGCCCAGAGCTTGCCCGACGAGGTTGTTGAAGAACAACGCGATGGCCACCGCGAAGCCGCGCTGCGAGGGATCGACCGCCGCCTGAATGCCCGACAGGATACCGGCCTGGCTCGCGACGAAGATGGCGTAGGCCAATCCGAACCAGGCAAGGAACGCCCACAGCCCGTCCGAAGTCAGGCTGATCGCCAGCGGGGCGATGGAGCCGATGCACGCCAGTCCGGGTATCCATGCGCGCCAGCGCTCGTCGCGCGTTGTCAGCCAGCCGGTAAGGTACCCGCCCAGCAACGGTCCCGGTATGCCGCCGATGAAGAAGGCAAGGCCCAGATACAGACCGACATTGCCGGTCGAGATATCGAACTGCCGCAGCATGATCGAAGCCATCCAGAAAGCGAGCGCATAGCCGATCAGGATCTGCGCCGACCAGCCGATCGCAAGCCCCATGAAGACGCGATTGCCGAGCAGTTCGCGGACCGTCTCGCCCAGCGGTTGCTGCTCGATCCGCGCGCCGCGCGCCGCATATTGCCCTCGGCGCGGCTCGCGCACGGTGAGGTAGAGCAGCGCGCCGATCAAAATGCCCGGCAAACCCATCAGCACGAACGCCCAGCGCCACCCGAACGCCTCGGCCAGCTGGCCGCCCACGATCAGCCCGCTCGCCGTGCCCATGGCTGCGCCGACGGTGAGGAAACCCATCGCCTGCGCGAGTTCGTTGCGCCGGAAATAGTCGGCGACGAGGCTTTGCGACGCAGGTCCGGAACAGCCTTCACCGACCCCTACGCCGACACGGGCGAGGAAGAGGGTCCAGAAACCGGTGGCCAGGCCGCAGACCGCGGTCATGACGCTCCATGACGCGATCGCCACGGCAACGATGTTCTTGCGTACCGATCGATCCGCGAGGCGCGCTGCCGGGAACCCCGCGATAACGTAGACGATCGAGAACGCGGCACCGCCCAGCAGGCCGAGCTGAAGGTCCGAAAGCCCGAATTCGAGCTTTATATCTTCCACCAGGATGCCGAAGACCAGCCGGTCGGCGACCGAGAATGTGCTGGTGAGCGTCAGCAGCGCGAGGGCGTACCAGCGATGCCGTCCCGCCGTTGCGGGAACGCCCGGAGGAATGGCACCCGGAATGGCCGGAATGGGGCCTTTAGTGATGGGGTCGGGCATCGAGGCCGTTGTCCACCGGTATGACGACGCCGTTCAGGAACCGCGCATCGTCGGATGCGAGGAAAGCGACGCATCCGGCAACGTCCGCAGGCGCACCGAGCGCTTCGGCGGGAAGCGGCCCGTCGGGGATCGCCTGAAGCTCCTCGCCCGATCGGCCCGAAACCTCGCGCACCATCGGGGTCTCTATCCCGCCGGGCGCCAAGGCGTTGCAGCGAATGCCGTAACCCTCGTCTTGGCAGTGCATCGCGATCGAGCGGGTCATGGCCGTTATCGCGCCTTTCGCAGCCGTGTAGGCCGGGATCGCCGCGTATCCCATCAGCGCTGCGGTGGATGCCATGTTGACGATCGAGGACCCCGCCCCGCCATTGGCGCGGTGGCGATGCTTCATCAGCGGCAAGGCGTATTTGCAGCCGAGGAACGTGCCGACCACGTGGATGTCGAGGTGCAGGCGGAAGTGGTCGAGCGAGCAGTCCTCGATATTCTCGAAGATCACGTTCCCGGCATTGTTGACGAGGATGTCGAGACCGCCGTGGCTTTTTTCCACCTCGCGCATGGCGCTTTGCCACGCCCCTTCGTCGGTGACGTCGAGCGCCAGTGCCTCTCCCCCGATGGCGCTTGCCACGTCGCGCGCATCGTCCAGCGCGATGTCCGTGACGACAACTGTGGCGCCTTCGTGCGCGAGCCTTTCGCAATCCGCCTTGCCCAGCCCCATCGCTCCGCCGGTAACCAGCGCCACGCGGCCATCGAGCCGTCCCGCCATCGTCCTCTCCTCGCTCCGCCCGGCCATTCATGCGGGCGGGTATGAACCGGCGAACCTACGGTGCGCGGGCAAGGGCGCCACTAATGAAAGGGATGGGGGACGCTGCGCAGGAGACCTACCTAACGCTACGGCATCCTGTATTTTTTCATGCTGTTGCAAATTTGCCTCAACGCCTAGCGGTTTTGCTAGATGAGCGGAAAATCGCCCCCCCATAAAGTCCGATCAATGCCGAAAGGCGACTGAAGAACGCCAAGGCAAGGGCAATCCGTGCGACCTCGCGCAGGGCCCGCCGAACATATGGGAGAGAGCAGTATGACCACACCTCACGGACGTCTTGTCTTCGCCAGCGGCCCGGCCGGTACGCTTCGCCGCGTGCTGCTGGGCGGCGCCGGGATCGCGGCGCTCGCTGCCGCGCCGCAGGCCGCGTTCGCCCAGGTCGATGACGGGCAGTTCGATGACGGTGAGGTCCCCGAGGCGGTCGAAGAGCAGATCGAGGACCAGGGCGGCCTGACGGACACGTTCGACGACAACGTCATCATCGTACGGGCACGGCGGCAGACCGAAACGCTCCAGGAAGTCCCGGTGACGGTCACCGTGATCGGCGGCGACACGCTCAACAAGTTCAACGTCGACCAGGTTGCTGACGTGACCAGCCGCGTTCCGACGCTCAACGTCCAGGTCGGCGGGTCCGGCTCGGGCGGTCAGCTTTCGCTTCGCGGCGTGGGCTCGTCGAACATCTCGGCCGCATTCGACAGCGCGGTCGCGTTCGATTTCGACGGCGTCGTTGTCTCCACGATGCGCCTCGTCCAGGCCGGGTTCTTCGACACGCAGCAGATCGACGTGCTCAAGGGCCCGCAATCGCTCTATTTCGGCAAGTCGGCCTCCGCCGGCGTGCTCTCGATCCGGTCCGCTGATCCCACCCCGTTCTGGGAGGTCGGCGCGACCGGTTCTTACGAATTCGAGGAGAAGGGATATCTCGTCTCCGGCTTCATCTCCGGCCCGGTAACGGATTCACTGGGCGTCCGGCTGGCGGCCCAGTTCAACGACATCGACGAATACCAGTTGCTGCAGGAAGGATCGCCCGCGGTGAACCAGGAGCGCGGGCTGACCGATTTCGTCGGCCGCCTGACGCTCGATTTCGATCCCTCGCCCATGTTCGAGGCGAACCTCAAGCTGCAATACAATCACACGGAGAACGACGGGGCCAACGCGTTCACCGAAATCGGCTGCGGCGCGAACGGCCGGGCGGACGAAGTCTTCCTGCTGCAGGGTCTCGTCGCGTTTCCCGCCGGGTACGATTGCGACACGCAGGACCAGCGTTACTTCTATCCCGATTCGGCGCCGCCGCTCGCCGCGAGCGTGCCTCCGCCTTCGAAAGCCGTGGGGCGCAACGGCGTTCCCTTCGGCGAGACCGACCTTTTCTTCGGTCGCCTGCAGTTCGATCTCAACATGACCGATGCGCTGACGCTCACGAGCGTCACGGGCTATGTCGATCTCGATGCCACCGATTTCGATTGCTACGGATATGGGGGGGTCGGCCCGGCATTCTCGCCGCTCGGCGACCAGCTGGGGGTTCCCGGTTTCCTCGAAGCGAACGTGCCGGCGCTGGGCGCCGTGAACGCGCCGGGCATTCCGCTTGGCAATGGGTGCAGCGATCCGAACAACAAGCTCGAGCAATACTCGCAGGAAGTCCGCCTCCTCAGCGAGTTCGAGGGTCCGTTCAACTTCATGATCGGCGCGTTCTACGAGGATCGCACCTTCACGTTCGACACCGCTCAGCAGGCGGTCAACATCTCGCTGATCGCGCCCGATCCGGTCACCGGTTTCACCTACGATTACGACCGGATCAACGTGACCAAGACCGAAGCGCTCTCGGTATTCGGCAGCGCGTCGCTGGAAATCACCGACCGGCTCGAACTGTCGGGGGGCGTACGCTACACCGATGAGAAGAAGGTTCAGACCATCTCCATCCCCTATGTCAGCACGCTGCTGTCGTCGGGCGGCGGGTTCGTGTCGTCGGGCTTCTTCTCGGGGCCGATCCGGTTCCAGGACGACAACCTTTCGCCGGAAGTGACGGTGACATACCGGGCGACCGACGACATCAACCTGTTCGCGGCCTACAAGACCGGCTTCAAGTCGGGCGGCATCGACAATTCGGCACTGCCTTCGGCGGGACTGCTCGGGTTCAACAGCCCCGATCCGGATGTGCGCGATGCGACGGTGCAATCGCTGATCTTCGAATCGGAAACGGCCGAGGGCGGCGAAGTCGGCATCAAGGCGCAGTTCGCCGACCGTTCGCTGACCGTGAACACGACGGCCTATTACTATACGTTCGAGGATCTGCAGGTTCAGAACTTCAACGCCGTGACCATCCAGTTCGTCACCGGCAACGCCGGTGAGGTCACGACCAAGGGCGTCGATGTCGAATTCAACTGGCGCACGCCGGTCGAAGGCCTCTCGTTCTCGGGCGCGCTTGCCTATCTCGATGCCGAGTACACCGCCGATTTCATCCAGCCGGGTGCGGACGGTTTGCGCGGGACGGACGACGACACCAACCTGCGGGGCCGTACTGCCAGCCAGGCACCGGAAATCGCCGGCAATCTCGCTTTCGACTGGACGCTTCCGGTGGGCGACACGTTCGAACTGCTGCTCGCGGGCAATGCCGCATACAATGACGGCTACATCACCGACGAGCAGACGCTGAACGACGACTTCGTGCAGGACAGCTACGTCACGCTTGATGCGACGGTCGGGTTCGGGCCGTCCGACGACAGCTGGCGCCTCTCGCTCATCGGCGTGAACCTGACGAACGAGGTCTACGTGATCACATCAGGCCCGCGCCCGTTCCTTGCGCCGGGGGGCTTCGGCATTCCGGCGGGCGACGATCTGGTGCTCAGTCAGAACCGCGGGCGGCAGGTGTTCGTCCAGGGACAGGTCCGCTTCTAACGAAGGGGGCGCCCGGCCGCGCTCGAAATCGGGCGCACGGTCGGGCGCCGTCCCCAAAAGCGCGCCCATCCCCAAAAGCGCTCATTGTCCCCGTGGCTTGTCCGGTGCATTTTGCAGGGGAGAAACCAGGAGACTTTCGATCATGTCGCGCGAAGAACTCGTCTCGATGACCCGCAACCTCGTCTCCCACGGGGCGGCGGATACGATGGAATACGCCGACGAAGTCGTGCGCATACCGGCCAGCAGCTACACCGATCCCGACACCTTCGAGCTCGAGAAGCGCAACATCTTCCGCCGCCTGCCACTCATGGTCGCACCCTCTTGCGAACTGCCCGAACCCGGCGATTACAAGGCGATGGACATTTGCGGCGTGCCGCTGCTGCTTGCCCGCCAGCGCGACGGCAGCATCGGCGCATTCCTCAACATGTGCACCCATCGCGGCAACCCCGTGGTCAGCGGCACGGGCAACGCCACGCGATTCACCTGCGGCTATCACGGCTGGACCTTCAAGAGCGATGGCAGCCTGCTGGGCGTCGCGAGCCCGAAGGATTTCGGCCCGGTCGACAAGGCTGCGCTGTGCCTCAAGCGGTTCCCCGCCTATGAAAGCGCCGGGCTGATCTGGGCGACGCTGGACCCCGATTCCCAGCTCGACATCGCCGATTACCTGTGCGGATACGACGACCTGCTTTCCGCTTTCGGATTCGATGGCTGGACCCTGTTCAGCCAGCGCACGCTGCCGGGGCCGAACTGGAAGACGGCCTATGACGGCTACCTTGATTTCTACCACCTGCCGATCCTGCACAAGGACACGTTCGGCGCCGACTTCTACAACCGCGCCAACTTCTTCGCCTGGGGTCCGCACCAACGGCTTTCGACGCCGTCCAAGTTCGCGATCAAGGTGCAGGGGGACGACGATCAGCAAATGGATCTCGAGGCGATGAACGACGCGGATCTTCCGCAGGACGTGCTGGTGCAGGGCGTGTGGACGATCTTCCCGCATATCTCGATCGCCAGTTTCTACGGCGGCGGTCAGCGCGGCGCGATGATCTCGCAGCTGTTCCCGGGCGACACCGTGGGGGAAAGCACCACCACCCAGTACTACGTCATGGAAAACCAACCCGAAACGGACGAGCAGGTCGCCTCGGCGCGCGAACAGTTCGACTTTCTCGAGGTGGTGGTGCGCGACGAGGACTACGCCACCGGCAAGCGCCAGCACAAGGCGCTGCAATCGGGCATGCTCGACCATGTCCTGTTCGGCAAGAACGAGCGCGGCGGGCAGCAATTCCACCAGTGGGTCGAGAAACTCACCCACGCAAGCGACGCGCAATTGCAGGACATCTTCGCGGGCGAGCGACGGGAAGCCGCCGAGTAATCGCGGTGCGACCAGCCGAAAGGTGAGCCGGGACGCCGGGGCTGTCGCCCCGGCGCCATGATATCGAACCGACCTATCCGAAAGCGGGGCGGAAGTTGCTTTCGCCCCAATCCTGCCGCTTGGTCCATTCGCCCATGTCTTCCAGCTCGCCTTCGAGCTCGGGAAAGCGTTCGAAGACGTAGTCCATGTCGACTTCGAACGGCTTTGTCGGCGCGGTGTTGTTGTATTCGTAAAATGCCTCGATACCCTTGGCGAATTCCTCGCGCATGTCGGGCGGCATGGAATCCCCGGCCGCTTCGACCAGGTAACGTCCAAACTCCTCGGGCGTGCAGGGATCGTAGGTGATGTCCTTGTCGAGCGCGTCCGACAAATAGGCGGTGACCTGCTTGCCCAGCAACCGCTCCGGCCCCCCGATGTTCAGCCACGCGCCTTCCATGTCGGGCCGATCGAGGCTGGCGAGCATGAACTTCGCCACGTCGTCCAGGCTGATCCAGTTGGCCTCCAGCTGGGGATTGTGCGGATAGACGTAGCGATCCTCGTTTACGATGAACGGACGCGCCCAGTTCGTGAGCAGGTTGTCCATGAACAGCACGCTGCCGAACACCGTGCCGGGACATCCCGAACGCCACAGCGCGTTGATGCCCTTCGTGTTTTCCCCATAGGTGAAGGGGTCGCCGGGACGGTCCGGGATCCAGCTCGACGTGTTCCACACGAGGCGCTTCACGCCGATTGCGGCTGCCGCCTCCCCCAATTGCCCGACGAGCACGGCGCGATCGGCGCGGGCCTGCAACGGATGGGTGTAGAAGATGTAGTCGGTACCCTCCAGCGCGCCTGCAAAGGTCGCGGGATCGTAGAGGTCCATCGGGCGCACTTCGACGCGCTCGATGCCCTCGATCTTCGAACCGCCGAACGGATCGGCCTGGCGCGAAATGGCGCGCACGTCGTATCCCGCCTTCAGCGCCTGGCGGACCTGCGCCATGCCCTGCCTGCCGCTCGCGCCGATAACCGTGATTAATGCCATGTCGGTTTCTCCCTTGATTGTGCGGCAGAGGCTAAGTGCCGGCCCTGCGCGTCGCACCGCGCCAAAATGATAGCGACCTAGCAAAAGCGCCCCTTGCCCGGCCCCGCGCGAAGGCAGCAGATGGCGAGATGAAGAACCGGTTCTGGCGCATCGATCACCGTCCCGAGGGGACCGATTTCGGCGATGCGCTTGCCTTGGTCGAAGAGCCGCTGCACGATCCGGCGCCCGGCGAGATTCGTATCCGCAACCGGCTGCTTTCGATGGACGCGGGAACGCGCCTGTGGCTGACCGATCGCGAAGACGGCTACCAGCCGCCCCTCCCGCTCGGTGCGCCGATGACCGGCCTCGTGCTCGGCGAAGTCGTAGCGAGCCGCGCGGAAGGTTTTGCCGAGAGCGACCTCGTCCGCACGTTCGGCGTGTGGGGCACGTACAGCCAGGTCGATGCCGGCGAAAGCGGCGCGGTTAAGCTCGATCCCGGGGTCGAGGACCGGCGCGCGTGGTTCGGGCCGCTCGGCATGAACGGCTGGACCGCGCTGTGGGGCATTGCCGAGACCGGTGCCGCGGTAGCGGGCGAGCGTGTCCTGGTGTCGGCCGCCGCCGGCGCGACCGGGCTTCTCGCGGTGCAGGTCGCCAAGCTCCTCGAATGCGAGGCATGGGGGATCGCGGGCGGAGCCGAGAAATGCGCTTTCCTGACCGAAACGATCGGGATCGACGGGGCCGTCGATTACAAGACCGCCGATGTCGGCGCCCAGCTCGACCGGGCGGGCGGGTTCGACGTCTATTTCGACAATGTCGGCGGCCCCCTGCTCGACCGCGTGCTTTCGCGGATGAACCATTACGGGCGCGTCGCGCTGTGCGGCCTGCTGTCCGATTACGGTAGCGGCACACGCACCGCGCCCACGGAATTCGACCAAGTGCTGATGCGCAGGCTGCGGATCGAGGGGTTCTTCAGCCCGGACTTCATGGCGCAGGGCGAGCGCCTGACCGCCCGGCTGCGCGAGTGGCACGAGGATGGACGGCTGACGATGCCCTACGACGTGACGCGCGGGCTGGAAAACGCGCTTCTCGCCTATCGCAAGCTGTTCACCGGCGCGAATATCGGCAAGGTCATCGTGGAGCTCGACTGATGGATTCAAGGCTCGAAGATCGCGAAGCCATTCGCGATGTCCTGGCGGCCTATGCGCACGCGATCGACCGGCGTCGCTGGGACATGATGGGACAGTTGTTTCACCGCGACGCCACCTTCGGTTTCGGCACGATCAAGGGATCCTGGGAAGATTTCGTCGAAAGCGCGCGCGTGATCATCGATCCGTGCCTCGCCAGCCAGCACCTGCTCGGCCAGACGCAGTTCGCGTTCGCGACCGGCCCGGCCGGCGAAGAGCTGTGTCTTACCGAAACCTACATGCGTGCGGTCCATACCGTGCCGGCGGGCTATCCCATGCCCGAAACCTTCCCCGACAGGGGCAAGGTCTATTCGGCTGTCGTCGCAGGTCGCTATGTCGACCGGTTCGAGCGGATTCGCGGCGAATGGCGGATCATGCACCGCGAAGGGCTGTACGACTGGCGCGAATTTCGCGAGGTCGAGGGCGTGGACCTTTCCGACCTGCCCGAAAGCGCGCGGGGCCATCATGACGATCGCGATCCGTCCTCGCCCGTCGTCGCCCGTTGGCGCGGGTCCTAGCCCTTGCGCTCCCGCCTGATCGCGAACACGCCGGTCATGGTGGCGATGACCTCCTCGCCGCGCACGATCTCTCCGCTGGTATAGGCCGTGCGTCCACCCAGCCGATCGAGCCGTACGCGCGCTTCGAGCCAGTCGCCGAGCATTGCCGCCGCAAGGTAATTGATCTGCAAGGTGATGGTTGATGGTTTCAACCGCGGCCGCTCGGCATCGAAGACCGCGTGGCTGAGCGCGACATCGGCAAACGTCGCGACCACGCCGCCATGCGCCGCATCGCCGTAATTGAGATGGTGCGTCCCGATCCTGAGCGCCACCAGCCGGGGCGCGCCGTCGCGCTCTTTCAGGAAATATGGCCCGCCATGGTCGAGAAAGCCCGGGGTGAAGCCGGCGGGCACGAAACCGTCTGGAACTGCATCGTCACCCATAGCCGGTGCCTATAGCCAGCCTGCGCTTCGCCATCCGCTATGAAATGTGCCAATGCACCCGGCCCCTCCACACGATTAGCGTGAGCGCCGATGGACAACGACACCGCAACCAAGCCGGCTTCCTTCTGCGACATCGTGCGCAATCACGCGCAGGCGTCGCCCGATACGCCCGCCTTCACCTTCGGCGGTGACACGACGACGTTCGCCGCTCTCGATCAGGGCGCGAACCGGGTCGCCAACGCGCTCCTCTCCCTCGGGATCGCAAAGGGCGACCGGGTCGCCTATCTCGGCAAGAACCACCCCCTGTATTTCGAGGCGCTGGTTGGTGCTGCGCGGATCGGCGCGGTCATGACCCCGGTCAACTGGCGGCTCGCCGCGCCCGAGGTCGCTTATATCCTAGGCAATTGCGACGCGCGGATCGTGTTCGTCGGGGAAGGGTTCGTCGACGTTCTGGAACGGGTACGCGGCGATCTTGCGCACGTCGAAAAGGTGATCGGCGTCGAAACCGCCGGTTCGACCGATGCGGACTACCGCGAATGGCGCGACGGTTTTCCCGCCGATCCGTCCGACATCGCGATCGATACGGGCGACGACGCCCTGCAGCTTTACACCTCGGGCACGACCGGGCGGCCCAAGGGCGCGGTGATGACCCACGCCTCCATCCTGTCCAGCCGCGATTCGACGGGCGGCGAGGGCGAAATGCGGGCCTGGCAAGAGCCTGTTCCGGGCGAAGTCACCCTGCTCGCCATGCCGTGCTTCCACATCAGCGGGACGGGCACCGGGATCGGCACGATGGTCGCGGGGACGAATTCGATCGTCCTGCCAGAATACGACCCGACCGAAGCGCTCCACCTGATCGAGAACTACAACATCTCGAAGATCTTCCTCGTGCCCGCAGCGATCCAGATCCTGCTCAACCATCCGCGCGTGAAGGAGGTCGATTTCAGTCGCCTCAAACATGTCACCTACGGTGCGTCGCCTATACCGCTAGACCTGATGCGCGAGGCGATGCGGGTGCTCGGATGCGGGTTCGTGCAGATGTACGGGATGACCGAGACGAGCGGGACCATCGTCGCGCTCGACCCCGCAGACCACGTGCCAGAAGGCTCGCCCCGGATGCGCAGCGTGGGCACGCCGCTTGCCGGGGTCGAGGTCAAGATCATCGACGAGGACGGCGCGACGGTCCCGCCCGGCACCGTGGGCGAGATCGCCACCCGGTCGAGCAAGAACATGCGCGGCTATTACAACAATCCCGATGCGACTGCCGAAACCATCGACGCCGAGGGCTGGTTGCGCACCGGCGATGCCGGCTATCTCGACGAGGACGGCTATCTCTACATTCACGACCGCGTGAAGGACATGATCATATCGGGCGGCGAGAACATCTACCCCGCCGAGGTCGAGAATGCCCTTTATTCCCACCCCGCCATCGCCGACGTCGCGGTGATCGGCATTCCATCGGAAAAATGGGGCGAGGAGGTGAAGGCCTGCGTGGTGATGAAAGAGGGCGAGGCGCTGACCGAAAGCGAGGTCATCGCCCACGCGCGCGAGCATATCGCGGGCTACAAGTGCCCCAAGTCGATCGATTTCATCGACGCGCTACCCCGTAATCCTTCAGGAAAGATCCTGCGCCGCGAACTGCGCGCGCCCTATTGGGAAGGCAAGGAACGGGCGGTGAATTGAGGGCTGTGAAAGCCAGCGCCCGCTAGCGCGCGAGGCCCGGCAGGTCGACCAGCCGCGCCCGGCATTCCGCATCGGCGAGAGCGGCGACGACCGACAGCGCGACATAGCGCTCCTCCCCGATCTCATCGACGATACGCGCGGCTTCCTCGTCGGAGATGGCGGTATGCTCGAACGGGATGCGCCGGACATAGGCAAGGACCGCTTGCGATGCCTGCCCGGTGGGGGGATCGGAATCGATGCCGTGAACCTCGGCGACCGCATGGCGGGCCTGCGCGGTCAGGTCCTCGCCCAGCGCGCGGTGCGCCGCATCGCGAAAGGCGGTGTACTTCCCTTCCAGTTCCGGTGATGCGGAAAGCGCGTCTGCGACCGGCCCGTTCACGCCACCGGCTCCGCGGGGGCCGGGGTCGGCAGTACGGTCCGCTCCATCTCCTCGGGCTCGAGCCCCATGGTGATCAGCGCCTTGGCAAGCGCGAGGAACAGCGTCAGGCCAAGGCCCAGTTCGGCGATCTGTTCGGGCGTCAGGTGCCGCTCCAGCGCCGCGCGGGCATCATCGGTCAGCAATTCGGGATCGTGGATGAAGGCATCGGTGAATTTCAGCACCGCCTTTTCCGCATCCGTCAGCTTGTCCGAGGTTTCGTAGCCCCAGTCGATCTCGTCGACGATGGCCTCGCCCAACCCCTGCGACAGCGCCTTGTCGAAACGCACGTTGCGGCAGAACCCGCATTCAGTGACGCGCGCATTGCGCATCCGGGCGATCTCCTTGAGACGCGCGGACAGCACGTCGGAATTCCAGAAAGCGCCGTAGAGTTCGCCGAAGCTCTTCGCGAGGGCGGGGTGATGCGCCAGCACCGATCCCAGATGCGGCGGCTCGCCCGGGACGGCGGAGGTTGCGCGCGGCGTGGTGGACATGGGGTCCTCTCCTTCGCCTCCGACGATAGCGCGGACGGCCGCCGCCCACCGCCTCCACATTTTCGCAGGGGGCGCAAATCTCGCGGCGTGGCACATTCGCCGGAACGATGCGGCGCGTCCGCCGAACAGGAACACAAGGGAACCCGTCATGAAACTCGAAGGAAAGATCGCGGCCATCACCGGCGGCACCGCAGGGCTCGGACGCGGGATCGCCGAGGCGTTCCTTGCCGAAGGTGCGAGCGTCGCCCTGTTCGCCCGCAATCCCGACAAGGGCGCGAAAGTGCTCGAGGAACTCGGAGTCGGCGATCGCGCCCTGTTCGTGTCCGGCGACGTGATGAACCAGGCCGACGTCGAAGGGTTCATCGATCGCACCGTCGAGACGTTCGGCACGCTCGACATCCTCGTCAACAATGCGGGCGGCGCGGGCGATCTCCAGCCGCTCGTCCAGCTATCGGACGAGACGTTCGACGAAGCGATGAAGTGGAACGTCTATTCGACCTTCTGGGCGACGCGCCGCGCGCTGCCGCCGATGATCGATAAACGCGACGGTCGGATCATCAACATGAGCTCCATGGAAGGCAAGCACGGCAAGGCCGTCTTCACCGCCTACACGGCGGCCAAGCATGCGGTGAACGGCATCACCAAGAGCCTGGCGCGCGAAGTCGGCGAGGTGGGCGTCACCGTCAATTCGATCTGCCCCGGCCTCGTCGTCACCGACATCATCCGTCAGAACGGGCCCGAAACCGCGAAGGCCATGGGCATGGAATTCGACGAGATGATCGCGATGTTCGCAGGCGAATCCGCGATCAAGCGGCCCAACACGGTCGAGGAGATCGCCGCGATGGCCTTGCTGCTGGCGAGCAAGGAGGGGGCGGGCATCACCGGCGCGACGATCAGCGTCGATGGCGGGACCGCCCAGTTCTAGCCCGCAGCGCCGCCTTCCTGCTGGCGGGCCATGGCGGCGCCGACGGCAGCCTCGATATCCTTCGCCTGCGGATTTCCGCGCAGGGTCAGCCCGCCATTGGGCTGGATGTTCTGGCCGGTGACGAAGGCGTTGTCGGTGCACAGCCACAGGCATGCATTGGCCACGTCCATGCTCGTGTTGAGCCGGCCGAGCGGGTACCTTGGCAGGAAGGCATCGACGATACCCGGCGTCGCGAACGCATCATGCGTCATCGGACTTTCCGTGAAGGCCGGGGACACGGTGTTCGCCCGGATGCCGAGATGACCGAAATCGTTGGCGACGCATTCCATCATCGCCTCGCCCGCCCGCTTGCTCGCGATATAGGCCATGTGATTGTTGATCACGGCCTTGGTCGTCGCCGAACTTAGCGAGATGATCGAGCCTCCGCTCGGCTCCTGCTCGCTCATCACCTTGACGAAGGCCTGCACGAAATGGTGGACGCCCTTGAATTGCAGGTCGGTGATCTGGTCGAGTTGCTCCTGCGTGACTTCGAGCGTGTTGGCGAGCAGCCCCCAGCCCGTGCAGTTGACCGCGGCATCGACCCGCCCGAATTCGCTCGCCGCCTTGTCCGCCAGCGCGTGCACCTGTTCGTGACTGGTGATGTCGCACACGGCATGGGCGCCGCCGATCTCCTTGGCGAGTTCGGCCAGCGTATCCTCGTTCCGCCCGGCCACCATGACCTTCGCGCCCTCTTTCGCGAACAGGCGCGCGGTGGTCTGGCCCATATTGTCCTTCGACGCGGCGCCGAGGACGACCGCACTCTTGCCTTCTAGCTGTCCTGCCATCTTGTCCCTCTTCCCATGTTTTCTTCGCGTTCGGACCGATCCTACGCCCTGCGGCGCAAGCGCGCGCTCCCCAAAAGTGTTCATTGCCGCTGCCCGCTTGCCGCCGGAAAACGGGCGCACACGATGGGAGGGCACTACCGATGTTCGAAGGACCGATGGAGGATCGCCTGGCGATCCGCGAACTGCATGAAACCTACGGCGACGGCGTCGTGCGTTTCGACAAGGATACGTGGGGATCGGTCTGGGCCGACGATGCCGAATGGGACTTCATGGGAATGGAGTTGAAGGGGCGCGAGGCGATCGTCGAGACCTGGCTGGGAGCGATGTCGAATTTCGATGCCGTCAGTTTCAGCTGCGTGCCCGCCTCGATCGAAGTCGATGGCGAACGCGCGAAGTCGCTGTGCCAGACGCAGGAGGTGCTGAAGGGCAAGGATGGCTCGACCCGCATGATCGGCGGCCTCTACACCGACGAACTCGAAAAGCGCGGCGGCCGATGGGTCTATACCAAACGCGCCTTCGAAGTGGTCGCCGAATACAATCCGCAAGGAGACTGAACCCATGGCCAAGATCGTGATTGCCGCCCAGATCGACCTCGACCCGGCGCAGCGGGCCGAAGCGCTCACGAGCGCGAAGCCGCATATCGACGCCGCGCTGAAGCAGGATGGTTGCATCGCCTACGACTGGAGCGCCGATGGCAACGACCCGGCCCGCGTCAATGTGTTCGAGGAATGGGAAAGCGAGGAAGCGCTCGCGCGCCATTTCGCAGGCACCGCCTATGCCGGGATGCGCGATCACATCGGCAATTTCGGCCTGACCAACGCGGCGAGCAAGAAGTATCGCGTCGATGCCGAAGGGCCGGTCTACAACGCCGAAGGACAGGCGACCGAAGCGTTTGCCTGAACGTCTCGGAGCGATCCTTGCAGGCGGGCGCGCCCGCCGTTTCGGCGCCGACAAGGCGCATGCGCTCTACGAGGGGGAGCGATTGCTGGACCACGTCGCGCGGGCGCTGTCGGCGCAGTGCGATGCGCTGGTGGTGTGCGGACGCGAGGAGCCCGGCTTCACCTGCATTCCCGATCGCCCGTCGGCCGGGTTCGGTCCGCTCGGGGGTTTGAACGCGGCCCTGCACCATGCCGCCGAACTGGGTGCCTCGCACGTGCTGAGCGCCGGGGTCGATGTCCCCGACCTTCCGCACGACCTTGCCGTACGCCTTGCAGGCGAGGGTCCGGCCATCGTCGAAAGCCAGCCGGTCGTGGGATTGTGGCCGGTCGGACTGGCCAGCGACCTCGATGGCTTCCTGGATGACGGCGGGCGCGCGCTCTACGCCTTCGCGGAGCGCGTCTGTGCCCGTTCAGTCCCTTTCAGACCCCCTTTGATGAACGTGAACCGCCCCTCCGATCTGCCTTAGGAGTGGCGGCCCTATAGCCGCAGCATCTGCTTGCCGCGGTTCTTGCCGGTGAAAAGGCGTTGCAGCGTATCGGGCGCGTTCTCGAACCCTTCCTGGATATCTTCCTGATATTTCAGGCTTCCATCCTGCACGAACCGCTCGAGCCGCTTGCGGATGCCGGGAAACTCGCTCGCCCAGTCGAGCACGATGAATCCCGCCATGGTCCCCCGGCGAAACACGAGGTTGAAATAGTTCTCGGGTCCGGCGGGCAGTTCGCCGGTCTCGTACCGACTGATGCCGCCGCAGATCACGACCCGCGCCCCGGTCGCGATGCAGGCCAGCATGTCGTTGAGAATCGAGCCCCCGACATTGTCGTAGATGACATCCACCCCGCGCGTGCAATGTTCCTTGATCTGTTCGCGAACGCCGCCCGCCTTGTAATCGATCGCGGCGTCGTATCCGGCTTCCTCGACCAGCCACTTGCACTTTTCCGGGCCTCCCGCGATCCCGACGGTGCGGCAACCTGCGATCCGGGCGAGCTGGCCGACGACGCTGCCCGTCGCGCCTGCCGCGCCCGACACGAGCACCGTGTCGCCCGCGACCGGCTTTCCGACCTTGAAAAGCCCGCAATACGCCGTGATGCCGGTGGTCCCGAGGACCGAGAGAACCGCGGTTGGCGAGAGTTCGGTTTCGACCTTCGTCAGATCTTCCCCGTCATGAACGAGATGTTCGGTCCAGCCGGTCGTCCCGAAGACGAGGTCGCCCTTCGCGAACCGACCGTCGTTCGATTCCACGACCTCGCAGATCCCGCTGCCCCGCATCACGTCGCCGATATTCATCGGTGCGACGTAGTCGGCAATGTTCTCCATCCATCCCTTCTGGGCCGGATCGAAGCCGAGATAGCGCGTCTGCAGCAGCATCTCACCCTTGCCCGGATCGGCGATCTCGGTCTCGACGAGCTTGAAATCGCCGTCCTCGATCCCGCGTCCGCGCGGATGTCCGTTAAGTAGCCATTGGCGTGTCGTGGTCGGCATTGGGGTGTCTCCTCGGTTCGGCCCCCTAATGCGGCCCGGGCGGCGCACCCTCCACGGACAAAAGTGTCAGTCGAGGCCCGCCCCGCGTGTGGTAAGGTTCACGCTGAGGAGACGTGCGATGGCCGTAGAGACGCTCAAGACCTTCTGCCGGTTCTGTCATGCCAATTGCGCCATGCTGGTCGATGTCGAGGACGATCGCGTCGTCGAGGTGCGAGGCGATCCTGATGATCCTGCCTACGGCGGCTACACCTGCATGAAGGGGCGCGAACTGCCCGATTCCCATAATGCCGAACATCGCCTCCGTCGTCCGCTCATTCGCGACGAAAGCGGAGAATTTCGCGAGACCTCGATGCCGCAGGCGCTCGAACATGTCGGCAGCGAATTGCGCCGCATCATTGCAGAGCACGGCCCCCATTCCGTCGCCGTCTTCATGGGATCGGGCGGCTTCCAGAACAGCGCCGCCATGGGCGCTTCGCTCAGTTTCGCGCAGGCGATCGGCAGCCGCAACTTCTACACGTCGGTAACGCTCGACCAGCCGGCCAAGGTGTTCACCACCGCGCGTTATGGGAAGTGGATGGGCGGCTCCAACACGTTTTCCGAAAGCGATGTTGCGATGTTCATCGGGAACAACCCCATCGTTTCGCATTACGCCCCGGTGGGCGGCGTGCCCCCGTTTAGCCCCTCTCGGCGCATTCGCGACCGCAAGAAGGAGGGAATGAAGCTCATCGTCGCAGACCCGCGCGAAAGCGATGTCGCGCGGCTTGCCGATCTCTACCTGCCGGTCAAACCGGGCGAGGATCCCGCCTTGCTGGCAGGAATGCTGAACGTCATCATCGCCGAAGGCCTTTACGACAGGAACTTCGTGGCCGCCCATGTCGACGGCTTCGAGGAACTGGCGAAGGCGGTCGAGGCCATCACACCCGAAACTGCGGCAAAGCGCGCCGGACTCGAACCAGAACAGATCGTCGCGGCCGCCCGCATGTTCGCCGGCGGATCGAAAGGCTGCGCGGTGACGGGGACGGGACCGGAAATGGCGGGCAACGGCACGCTGACCGAATATCTCGTCACCTGCCTCAACACGATCTGCGCCCGGTTCAAGCAGGAGGGTGAGGAGGCAGCGATCCCGGGCGTTTTCACGACACCGCAGGGTCCGCGTCTGGCACAGGTGGGTCCGCACGTGCCGATGTTCGGCGCCGAAGGCATGCCTAAATCACGCTTTCGTGGGCTTGGACATTTGGGCTGGGAAATGCCGTGCAACGTCCTTGCCGATGAGATCCTGACGCCCGGCGAGGGACAGGTTCGAGCGCTGATTTCGGTCGGAGGCAACCCGGTCGTAGGCTTCCCCGATCAGGCCAAGATGGCCCGCGCGCTCGACGATCTAGACCTGTTCGTCCAGATCGATCCGTGGATGAGCGCGAGCGCCAGGCGCGCCGACGTAGTCCTGTCGCCGTCGCAATGCCTCGAACGCGAGGACATCACCAACTTGTCCGAATGGTGGCACGAGGAACCCTACGCCCGGTACACCGAGGCGGTGGCGACGCCGCCGGAAGATTGCATCGACGAATACGAGATGTTCTGGGCGCTGGCGAAGCATCTTGGCGTGACCATGCAGCTCGCCGGGGGCGCGCTGCCCATGGACGAAAAGCCGAGCAAGCAGACGTTTCTCGATCTCATGACCGCCGGATGCCTGGTGAAACCCAGCGAGGTTCGGCGGGACGTGCGCGCGGCAAACGGCGATGCGATGATTTATGCCGACAAGCACCCGCGGGTAGGACCGCCGGATCCCGACATCCCGAACCGCTTCGACCTGGCTATTGGCGAAATGCCGGCGGCTCTGTCCCGCTATGCGGAGAACCCGGCCGCGCGCGAGGGTTACGATTTCCGCCTCATCAGCCGCCGCTCGAAAGCGCGCTTCAACTCGATCGGGCATCCGCTAGAGAAGCTGCGGCAGAAGGCGGTGACCAATCCCGCCTATATCCATCCCGACGACATGATCGAACTCGGGCTCGAGGAAGGGTCTATCGTCGCGATAACCTCGCCGCATGCGACGATCCACGGTGTCGTGAAGCCAAGCGACAAGGTGCGCCGCGGCCTCGTTTCGATGGCCCATGCCTTTGGCGATGCCGATGCTTCAAAGGAGGATGTGCGCACGCGCGGCTCCTCGACCAATCGACTGGTGAGCGAAACGGTCGATTTCGATCCGATCACCGGCCAGTCCCTGCAAAGCGCCATACCGGTCAGGCTCGACGCCGCCTGACGCCTCCTGGAGAACGACTTGATGCCCCAGAACCGCCGTTTCCTGTTGCAGCGCCGCCCCGACGGCGATCCCGTCCCCGATGATTTCGAACTTGCAACCGAGGAAACCCCGGCGCTCGACGACGGGCAGTTCCTGATCCGCAATCGCTACGCTTCGCTCGATCCGGCGATGCGCGGCTGGATGGATGCGGAGGGCAATTACATGCCTCCGATCCCCCTCGGCGATCCGGTACGCGCGACCACGATCGGCGTGGTGGAAGATAGCCGCGCCGAAGGCTTCGAAAAGGGCCAGTGGGTCATGGGTCTGAACGCGCTCGAGGACTATTCACTCGGCGCCTCGGGAGGCTTCACCCAGCCGATAGACCCGGACATGGTGCCCGAGGTCACGAATTATCTCTCCATTTTCGGCGCCGTTGGCATGACGGCGTATTTCGGGTTCCTCGAAGTGTGCGAACCCAGGGAAGGCGACACCGTCCTCGTTTCCGGAGCGGCTGGCGCGGTCGGCAGCCTCGTCGGGCAGCTCGCCAAGATCCACGGCTGCCGCGCAATCGGCATTGCGGGCGGGCCGGACAAGTGCACGCGGCTGAAGGAGCAATACGGTTTCGATGCCGCCATCGATTACAAGCAATTCTCCGGCGACGAAGATGCCCTCGCAGCAGCCATCGGCGAAGCGGCGCCCGATGGCGTCGACGTGATTTTCGAGAATGTAGGGGGCGTCATCCTCGATGCCGGGCTCATGAACCTCAATCTCAATGCGCGTGTCGGCCTGTGCGGTCTCATCAGCGAATACAACACAGAGCCGCGCGGCGCCCGAAACCTGTGGCAGTTGATCGTCAAGCGCGCTTCCATCCGAGGCCTGCTGGTGGCGGACTATGTCGACCGCTTCGGCGAAGGCGCGGCGAAGATGGGCGAATGGGCCGCCGCCGGCAAACTCGTGGTCGACGAACATGTCGACGTGGGTCTCGAGAACGCTTTCGACAGTTTCATGCGGCTGTTCGCGGGGACCAACGAAG
Source organism: Erythrobacter sp. (assembly GCA_049649965.1). Lineage (GTDB taxonomy): Bacteria > Pseudomonadota > Alphaproteobacteria > Sphingomonadales > Sphingomonadaceae > Erythrobacter. The sequence goes on along the minus strand of JBARZK010000111.1, from coordinate 1,275 downwards.
GCAAGATGATCCTCAAGATCGCTTGATGGCACGATCGCTGCTCGTCCTTTCCGGGGGCCACCCATACGAGGCCGAACCGTTCGATGCGTTCATCCATGCCCTGGGCGAATGGGACGTCACCCACCTCGTTCATCCCGAAGCCGAAACGCAAGTGGCGCGCGGCGCGGCGGACGATGCCGATGCCCTGCTGTTCTACGACATGCCCGGCTACACCTTCGGCGAGGGCGAAGTTGCCATAAGGCCGCCGGACGAAGCCTATACCGACGCTCTGGCGCGGCGGTTCGCCGCCGGCAGGGGCGCGCTGGCATTGCACCATGCCCTGGCCGGGTGGGCATTGTGGCCCCGCTGGCACCAATGGCTCGGCGGCCGCTTCTTCTATCGACCGGGCGAATGGGAAAGCGATCCGGTCCCCGATTCGGGCTATCGACACGATGTCGAATACACCGCTCGCGTCCTCGCCGATCATCCGGTCACGAGAGGTGTTTCGGAAAGCTTCGACGTAACCGACGAACTCTACCTCTGCCCGATCGACGAAAGCGCGGTGACGCCGCTGGTCCGGGCCGAAGGCTTCAGCTTCACCCGCGACAACTTCTACTCGGCGGCGAATGCGGTCGCGGGCGACATGTTCAGCAGGGAAGGCTGGAATCACCCGCCCGGCTCGAACCTCATCGGCTGGGAAACCCGGGCCGAAAACGCGCCGCTCGTCTATCTGCAATTCGGCGACGGGCCGGAGACCTACGCGAACCCGCATGTCCGGCAGATCGTGGCGCAGGCGCTGGATTACATAGCAGGAGAGCAGCCATGAGCGAAAAGGCTTCCGCCATAGAGACTGTCGAGCGCTTCGTCGGCCAGTGGAACAGCGGCGACATGGACGCGATGTTCGCCATGTGCTCCGACGATATCGTCTGGCACAACATCCCGATGGAGCCGATCGCCGGAAAGCCGGCGATGCGCGAGGCGGTGGCAGGTTTCATGGCCGGCGCAGATGCGTGCGACTGGAAAATCCACGCGATCGCGGCGAACGGCAATATCGTGCTGACCGAGCGGACCGATGCCTTCGCGCTGAAGGACGGCCGCCGTGCGACGATCAGGGTTATGGGCACGTTCGAGATCGACGGCGACGGACGCATCGCCGCCTGGCGCGACTATTTCGACATGGGCGAGTTCGAACGGGAATTCGGCGGCGCCTGACCTGCCTTGCATCGAATGCACCACTAACACATTCGCGCATCGCATCCGGCGTCCCCGCATGGCTAGTCTTACCCTCCTGTCGCA
>JBARZK010000110.1:0-6923 GCA_049649965.1 Erythrobacter sp. | reverse complement strand
TTTGCGGAGGCGGCGAGGAAGGGCAGCGCCAGCGCGCACATCCATACCCCGACCGTGATCGCGCCCCGCCTCATGGAAAGGCAAGCTGCCTGCCACCGCAAAAATCGTCAAGGCGAATGCGTGTATCGGTCCAGCGGGCCGACAAACGGCGCTTTGCAGACCTGATCGAGCCGGAAAGAAAGCGGCGGAGAACTGATCCCCGCCGCATCCTCAGTACACGCGCGCTTTCGGTTCGATGTAATCCGCGTCCTCGGTCAGCGTGTATTCGTGGACCGGGCGGTAATCGATGCGGATGTTCGAGCCGCGTCCGCCCCAGCCTTCGAACCAGGCGATCGTGTGCTTCATCCATTCCGCATCGTTGCGGTCGGGATAGTCCTCGTGCGCGTGGGCGCCGCGGCTTTCCTTGCGGTTGGCGGCGGAGGCGATGGTGACGTTGGCCTGCGCCATGAGGTTGTCGAGCTCGAGCGTCTCGATCAGGTCGCTGTTCCAGATCAGCGAGCGGTCGGTGACGTGGATGTCCTCCATCCGCTTGTTCTGCTCGGCCAGCTTGGCCACGCCTTCGTCCATCAGTTCCTGGTCGCGGAACACCGCGCAATGGGCCTGCATCGCCTTCTGCATGTCGGCGCGGATCGCCGCGGTGGGCGAGCCGCCTTCGGCGTAACGGAAGTGGTCGAGCCGCGTGAGCGCGAAATCGGCGCTGTCGCCGGGCAGTTCGGGCTGGCTGTCACCCGGCTTGATCGTTTCCTTCAGGTGCAGGCCGATCGCACGCCCGAACACCACGAGGTCGATGAGCGAATTGGAGCCCAGGCGGTTCGCGCCGTGGACCGAAACGCAGCCCGCCTCGCCCGCGGCGTAAAGACCCGGCACCACGGTATCGGGATTGCCATCCGCGCCGAGCGTGACGACCTGGCCGTGATAGTTCGTCGGAATGCCGCCCATGTTGTAGTGGACCGTCGGCGTCACCGGCAGCGCCTCTCGAGTCAGGTCGACGCCGGCGAAGATCTTTCCGCTTTCGGTGATGCCGGGCAGACGCTCGGCCAGCACCTTGGGATCGATGTGGTCGAGGTGGAGGTGGATGTGGTCGCCATCCGCGCCAACGCCCCGTCCTTCGCGCATTTCAAGCGCCATCGAACGGCTGACGACGTCGCGGCTGGCGAGGTCCTTGGCCGAGGGAGCGTAACGTTCCATGAACCGCTCACCTTCGGAATTGGTGAGGTAGCCGCCCTCGCCCCGCGCGCCTTCGGTGATGAGGACGCCTGCGCCATAGATCCCGGTGGGGTGGAACTGGACGAATTCCATGTCCTGCAACGGCAGTCCGGCGCGCAGCACCATGCCACCGCCATCGCCGGTGCAGGTGTGGGCGCTGGTCGCGGTGTAGTAGCACCGGCCATAGCCGCCGGTCGCCAGCACCACGCTCTGCGCGCGGAAGCGGTGGATGGTGCCGTCGTCGAGGCACATCGCGATGACGCCGACGCATCGTTTCTCACCGCCGACATCGGACATGATGAGGTCGAGCGCGAAATACTCGATGAAGAAGTCCGCGTCGTATTTCAGGCTCTGCTGGTAGAGCGCGTGCAGCATGGCATGGCCGGTGCGGTCCGCGGCTGCGCAGGTGCGCTGGACCGGCGGGCCTTCGCCCATGTTCTGCATGTGCCCGCCGAACGGCCGCTGGTAGATCGTCCCGTCTTCGTTGCGCGAAAACGGCACGCCTGCGTGTTCAAGTTCGTAGACCGCCTGCGGGGCCTCGCGCGCGAGGTATTCGATCGCATCCTGGTCGCCCAGCCAGTCCGACCCCTTCACGGTGTCGTACATGTGCCAGGTCCAGTGGTCTGGCGTGTTGTTGCCGAGGCTCGCCGCGATACCGCCCTGTGCGGCAACCGTGTGGGAGCGCGTCGGGAAGACCTTGGAGATGTTGGCGGTGCGAAGGCCCGCTTCGGCCGACCCCATGGTCGCGCGCAGGCCCGATCCGCCGGCGCCCACGACCACGACGTCGTAGGTATGATCGACGATCTTGTACGAGCCCTTGAGCGAAGGGCCCCCGTCGTTTGCAGCTGCACTTGCCATTATACGGTTCCCAGGATTGCGAGGCGTGCGATGCTGAAGACCGCGAAGGCCGCGCCGGCAATAGCCGCCAGCTTGACCGCGGTGATCAGAGCGAACTTCGTGCCGGCATCGACCATGTAGTCCTCGATCACGACCTGCAGGCCGAGCCGTGCATGCCAGAACAGGCTCACCACGAGCAGCGCCATCGGCACCGCGGCGATCGGCTGCGAAAGCCAACCCGCAACAGTGGCGTAATCGTAACTGCCGAGCGCGACTAAACTGACCAGCAGCCATGTCATCAGCACGAGGTTGCTTACTGCCGTCGTGCGCTGGAGCAGCCAGTGATGTCCGCCGTGATGGGCCGAACCAAGGCCGCGTACCTTGCCAAGCGAAGTGCCACTACCCATCAGCCCATTCCCCCGTCGCGCAGGATGATGAAGGTCCAGAACGCCACCGTCAGGACGATGCCGAGGATGGGCGAGGCAATCGACCAGAAGCGATTGGTGTCGAGCTCGTACCCAGCACCGATATCGAGCACGAAGTGCCGCAGCCCGCTCATCATGTGATTGAAGAAAGCCCAGCTCAGGCCGATCAGAACGATGAGACCGAAGGGCGACCCGGCGACGGCCCGGAAGCTTTCATAGGCTTCGGGCCCGCTCGCCAGCGCGCCCAGCCACCAGACCAGTACCGCCAGGCCGACGAGAGCCAGCCCGTTACCGGTTACCCGGTGCAGGATGGATGTCAGCATGTGCGGCCCCCAGCGCCATATCTGGAGATGCGGCGACAGCGGCCGCGCGCTGTGGTGGTCCCTTTGACTCATGATCGTTCCGTGAGTGGTTGATATCCCGCGGACCCACTTAACGCCTCAACCGCACGAGGCACGGCCGCCACGCTCGACTCCGCTTGCAAACTTCACGATATGCACTTGCATGACACACATCCTCTTGACCGGATCGAGCCGCGGGATCGGCGCGGCGGCCGCCGATCTCTTGCGGGCGCGCGGCGTGACCGTCATCGGCCATCAGAGCGCCGGAAACGACGGCGAGCGGATCGGCGCGGACTTCGCGACGCCGCCGGGCGCGCAGATGCTGTGGGAAGAGGCGCTGGAGCGTAGCGGCGGGCGGATCGATGCCGTGGTGAACAATGCCGGGCTGTTTCGTGCAAACCCGATCGATGGTTCCGACATCGAATGGCTCGATAGCTGGGAAGAGACGCTACGCATCAACCTCACCGCCGCAGCGCAGCTCAGCCGCTTCGCTGTGCGGCACTGGCAGGAACGCGCAGCGGGCGAGGATGGCGTGCGTGGACGGCTGATCCATGTCGCCAGCCGCGCCGCCTATCGCGGTGATTCCCCTGCGCATTGGCATTATGCCGCGGCGAAGGCGGGAATGGTGGCGATGCACAAGACCATCGCGCGCGCCTATGCCGGCGAAGGCATCCTGAGCTTCGCGATAACGCCGGGCTTCGTCGACACCGCCATGGCCGGCGATTATCTCGAGAGTCGGGGCGGCCCCGGACTGCTCGCCGACATACCGCTTGGCCGCGTGGCCGAACCCGGGGAAATCGCGAAAATCGTGGCATTCTGCGCTCTCGATGCGCCCGCCAGCATGACCGGCGCCGTGATCGACGCCAACGGGGCGAGCTTCGTGCGATGAGCGGCTTCGTTCCGGCAGGGGTGTACGCGGGTCCATGACGTGGAAGCTATCCGGTTTCGCGCCGAAGTCGCAGGTCCAGGGAGCCTTGCTCGCGCATGAGGAGATCGACGACTGGGACTTCGAACTGACGATCTCTGGCCGCGAAATTGCCGAGGACCGGCCGCAGGAATGGGTGCTGGAAGCATGGTATCCGCGCCGCCCGGGCAAACCCCAGAAAGATGCGCTTCGCACGCTGTTCGACGGCGATCCACCCGAGATAACGGTCGAAAAAATCCCCGATCAGGACTGGCTGACGCTTAGCCAGGAGGGGGTGAAGCCGATCCGTGCCGGACCTTTCCACGTCCACACCCGCGACTACCCCTCGGTTCCGGACGCCATCGATCTCACCATCCCGGCATCGCAGGCATTCGGCACCGGACAGCACGAAACCACGACAGGTTGCCTCGAAATGCTCGCGCGAATGAAGGGATCGGGGGCGCATCCGCGTCGGATCGCCGATATCGGGACCGGGACGGGACTGCTGGCGATGGCGGCGATCGCGCTATGGCCTGCCGCCTTTGCTACCGCGTCGGACATCGATCCGGTCTGCGCGGGCGTCGTCGAAGAGAACGCCGCGCTCAACTCGGTAGAACTGGGGACCGGGCGCGGGGCACTTTCCATGATCGTCGCGCCTGGCATGGACGATGAATTGCTGCGCCTTCGCGGACCCTACGATTTGCTGATCGCGAATATCCTTGCCGGCCCGCTGATCGATCTCGCCCCCGATTTCGCCCGTTCGACGACGCCGGGCGGCAACGTGCTGCTTGCCGGGTTGCTGGCGGGGGAACAGGAGGATCGTGTCATGCGAGCCTATCGGCGCGCGGGCTTCCGGCTTGCGCAGCGCGCGGTGAACGGCGACTGGGCGATCCTGTGGCTGCGAAAGCGCCGTGGCCGCTGATCGCGCGAAGGCGTTTCGGATCCTGCGCTGGGTTGCGGCAATCCTGCTCGCGCCGGTTATCCTGTTCGCGCTCGCGGCGTGGATTGGTTCGTCGATCCCGCGCAATGGCGACTGGATCGAACCCGATCCCTCCGACGGACGCACGACACCCATCCTCATCGGCCACAACGGCATCCATACCGAGATCGTCATGCCGCTGGTTTCGCCTGAAATGGACTGGCGCCCGGTCTTCCCGGCGCGTGACATCGCCGCCGCTTTTCGCCCCTACACCCACATCGCCGTAAGCTGGGGTGAGCGTGCGTTCTTCCTCGAAACGCCCGAATGGTCCGACCTCGATCCGATCACCGTGATCGACGCCATGACGGGCGGCGAAGGGATCGTCCACGTCGCGCATTACGTCCGCCCGGCAACCTCGCAGGATTACCGAATCCTCCACCTGCGCCCGTCCGAATACGCCGCCCTGGTCCGCGATATCGCGATGCAGCTCGATCCGGCGGAGACCCGGGAAATCCTGCCGGGATACGATCGCTACGACGTGTTCTACACCGCGCGCGGGCGCTATCACATCGGGAACACCTGCAACCAGTGGACGGGAGACCGCCTCGCCGCTGCGGGTATCGCCATCGGCCAGTGGACCCCGATGGCCGGGGGCGTGATGAAATGGGTGCCGCACCCGTAGCGCAAGCGCGATAATTCGGAACGCCTACCCGCTCTCGGTCCTTGTTCGTGCGAACCCTATCGCAAGACAAAGGACACATCCTCATGGCCAAGACCCTGCTCATCACCGGCGCATCCTCCGGCATCGGTGAAGCCACCGCCCGCGCCGCCGCCGAGGCTGGCTGGAACGTCGCCCTGTGCGCGCGCTCCGCCGACAAGCTCGAGAAAATCGCATCGGATATCGGCGACAACGCGCTCGCCATTCCCTGCGACGTCACCGATCGCGATGCCAATGCCGAGGCGCTGGAGAAGGCCGCAGCGAAGTTCGGCGGGATCGACGCGGTGTTCGCCAATGCCGGGATGGGCGTCGAGGCAGCGGGCGTCGAGAACGGCGATCCGCAGGCCTGGCACGACATGATCCACCTCAACATCCTCGCCGTGCTCTACGCCGCTCACGCCGCGATCCCGCACCTGAAGAAGACCAGGGGACACTTCGTCGTCACCGGCTCGAAGGCCGGGCGCGACAACATGAAGGGCTCGATCTATTCGGCGACCAAGTGGTTCATTCACGGTTTCGGCGAGAACCTCGCCGAGGAGATGCGCGAATGGGGCGGACGCGCGACGATCATCGCACCGGGCATGGTCAACACCGCATTCTTCGACGATGACAAGCCGAGCAAGATCCAGCCCAATGACGTGGCCAACGCCGTGATGTTCGCAATCTCGCAGCCGGACACCGCGGCAGTGCGCGAGGTTTACATCATGCCCAACGACTAGTCCGGGACGGCAAGCGCCTCTTCGAGCAGGTCGAGCGCGTTGCGGGCGAAGGCTTCCATGTTGGCGATCCGGTCGTCTTCGCCCGTCTCGACCAGGCGCGTTGCTGTCCTCCCGGACGGATCGGCCACCGCGGCCATGCTGCGGCCCGAGGCCACGCCCATCGGATGCGTGCTCCGCCCGGCCGATCCGCTTTCGGCGAGCCCCCATTCGGCCCCGAGATTGTCGCGGATCGCCCGCGCCTGGAGGATCGCGTACTCCTCCGTGACAGAGCGCATGCCGCGATAGGCCTCCTGCGGCAGGCCGAACAGCCTGTCGCGCGCCGTGAAGGAATAGACCACGCCGCCCCCGACGTAGAAGTCGAGCGCGCCCGGGACGGTCAACATCGCGGCGGAAAGCAGCCCGCCGGTCGCTCCATCGGCGATGGCGACTTTCTCGCCGCGCTGCCTCAGCAGGCTTGCGAGCCGCGCGGCCTGCGGGTGAATTTCGCGGAGGAAATCGCTCATACGGTTCCGTCGCCCTGTTCGCCGTCACCTTGTTCGCCGTCACCGGCGTCTTCTTCCCCGCGCGTCCGGTGGAATTCGGCGGTCGCGCGCGTCACCGCCTGCATCATCGCCATGCGCGCGGCGTAGGATTCGCGGGTCCGCCCGATCATCACCGCGATCGCGTAGTCGCTGCCATCGGGCGCGGTGACGATCCCGACATCGTTGTATCCCGATTGCTCACCGTCGTAGAACTGGCCGGTGCCGGTCTTGTGCTGGACCCGCCACCCCTCCGGCGCCCCCGCCTTCAATCGCCGCGGCCCGCTGCGCGTTTCAGCGAGGATGTCGCGGATCAGCCGGGTCGAGCGCGGCGAC
>JBARZK010000109.1:0-6773 GCA_049649965.1 Erythrobacter sp. | reverse complement strand
GCGCCGGGTCGCGAGTGGCGGCCACTTGCCATGCCCGGACGGATGCCTCGGGCGATCCGGTCACTCTCGCTGTGAGCGCGAAATTTCGTTTCGCAAACAGGGCATCGAAGCTGATCGTGAAGCCGTGAACCGCGAAGATCAGACCAAGGACGACAGCAAGCGGAACCCGAAAGCGGCGCAGAAGCGAGCGCGCATCGCGGCGCCCCTCGACGACTCCTCCGGTTTCCTGTCGCCCGTCAGGAGTCGCGGTCGCCATAGCCGTAGCTGTAACCGTAATCGTTGCCGTAGCCAGTCGAGCGCGTTTCATACTTCGTCATGACCGCGCCGAACAGGCGAGCGTTGGCCTGCCGCAGCCGGTCGAGCGAAGCCTTGAGCGATCGCTGCGATACGCCGTTCGTTTCGACGACGAAGACGCACCCTTCTACCACGCGCGCCAGCAGCGGCACGTCGGCGAGGCCGAGCAGCGGCGAGGCATCGACGATTACGTGATCGTAGGACGCCTTCAATTCGCGCAAGAGGTTCGCCATCCGGTCGGTGCTGAGCAATTCCGCCGCGCTGGGCGGAGGCGGACCGGTGGAGATGAAGTCGAGCCCGTTGCCCGGTGCCTGCTGCAGCAGAACCTGCCAATCTTCCTCTCCGGCGAGGTAATTGCTAAGACCACGCTCGTTGCGAAGGCCGAGAATCTTGTGACACGAAGGCGAGCGCAGGTCGCCGTCCAGCAGCAGCACCCGCTCCGACGTACGCGCCAGCGACTGTGCGAGCGCTACGCTGGTCGTGCTCTTGCCTTCCGCTGGCCGAGTGCTCGTCACCAGCAGCGATTTCGGGAACCCGTGTTCCGTGACGAAGGCAAGGTTCGACTTCACGTTGAAATAGGCTTCGGAAAGCTCCGACTTGCGGTCCTCCAGTTCGGCGACGAGGTCGTCGTGTTCGATACTCGGAACCGTGCCAAGGAGCGGTATGCCCAGGACCTTGCGCACGTCGGACGGATCGCGCAGCCCTTCGTCGATCTGTTCGAGAACCACCAGCGCACCGAACGCAAGGCCGATGCCCGCGATCAGAGCCAGCGCGAGGTTCAGGAACGGATCGGGCGCGCTTGGCGTGTTCGGCACCTCGGCGGTGTCGATGATGGTGATATTGTTCACCGCGACGCCCGCGACCCCGATCTCCTTATAGCGCTGGAGCAGGCTGTCGTAGAGTTGGCGGTTCGTATCCGCCTCGCGCCGATAGATGTTGTACTGGATCGACGCCGCGTTCTGGGTCGACAATTGCGATTTCAGCCCGGAAACCTGCTGCCGCAAATCACTCTCGCGCGAGGCGGCCTGACGGTATTCGTTCGCGCGGCTCGTGCGGATGCGGTTTTGCTCCTGCGCGATCGAGGTGCGCAGGTCGGCGATCTGGCTCTGCAGGGCGACGGCGGGCGGGTAGTCGGCCTTGAACTGGCTCATCAACCGGGCGTATTCCGCTTCGGCTTGGGCAAGGGTCTGGCGCAGGGACGTGATTGTCGGGTTGGTGACTTCCGAAGTGTCCGCGCCGCTGCCCTGCAACCGGCTTTCGGCCGCGATGCGATCGGCGGTCGCCTGCGCCAGCGAGCTGTTCAGCGCCTCCAGATCGGTCGAGGCCAGCGTCCGGTCGACCAGCGAACGGCCATCGGGCGTTACACTGTTGCCGAGGGCGACGATATCGTTGGCCGCAGCGTAATTGACCGCGCGCCGCTCCGATTCCTCCAGTCGAGCGGCAAGCTCCGCCAGTCGGCCTTCGAGGAATTCGCGCGCGTCGGAGGTCGAGGCGAAGCGCCGGTCGCTGCTTGCCGTGATGAACTCGCTCGCCCAGCGATTGGCGATGATGGCGGAATAATCGGGGGAGGCGCTGGTGTACCGGATATCGACAAGGCGCGAGCGGGTAATGGGCGCGATCTCGACATGTTCGAGCAGCAGGTCGACCGCCAGGTTCTCGCGGAACTCGCGTTCGTCCCGGCCCGCCTCAAGCGTGCCGGCGGCCAGGGTGCTCTCACGCGCCTCGGCGATTGCTTCGAGGTCGACGGCATGCGCGGCGAAAAACGCCTCGTTGCTCGCCAGTTCCAGTCCGCGAACGATTCGCAGCGCGAGCGAGCGGGCGCGCAGGTTGGAATACTGGGTCTGGTAGAATTCGTCGTCCTGACCGGTCTGGGCGTTTTCGAGCCCCTCGACGCTGGTGATGTTCGGCTCTTCCCGGCTGATCTCGAGCCGCGTTTCGGCGGTGTATTGCGGCGTCATCAGCAACGTCGCGATCAGCCCGGTCGCAAGGGCGGCGACGACGATCCCGATGACCACCCATTTCCAGCGGACGAGGCTGTTCCAGTACTGGAGCAGGATGGGTTGCTGAATCTCGCGGCCGTCCTCCCCGTCGAGCGCGACAGGCTGTCTTTCATGCATGGGTTCGACGAAGGGTCGGTTCATCTGATGGGTAATCCGTCTTTGCTAAAGACCTGTCGCCGCCGCGATCGCGCGTCGCGGTCGGCTCAGTTGTTGAACAGGGTCAGGATGACCGGGGAAATGATCGCCGGAACCGCGCCGATTGCCGTGCGGATGAACCGCCGCTGCGCGGATTCGCCCACCACGACGAGATCGCTGGCGTAGAGTTCGGGGTCGTCGTAATTGCCGTACTGAATGCCGCGCAGGTCGTAGATCGCCGCCATGCGCTGTCCGTTCACCGTACGGAACACGATAACTTCGCGACTGTCGGCGAGTTCCTCAAGTCCTCCGGCCTCGGCCACCGCGCGCACGAGGGTCATGTTGCCGAGCACCGGGTACGATCCGGGCCGCTCGACCTCCCCGGCGATGGTGACCACGCGGCTCGTCGTTTCCTTCAGGTTCACGGTCACCCGCGGCTCGCGAATGAAATCCTCGCCAAGACGCTGCTGGATCTCGCGTTCGAGCTGGCCCGGCGTCATGCCGCCCGCATCGATCGTGCCGACGAGCGGGAACGATACGCGGCCGCTCGCATCGGCGCGATATTCTTGCCGGTCCAGCCCCTCGACCCCGAAAACCCCGATCTCGAGCACGTCGAACGGGCCGATCTGGTAGGGATTGAAGGACAGCTGGAAGTCCTCACGCGTCGGGGGCGGAAGACCTCCGACATCGGCGACGACAACCGCCGAAGTCGGACCGCTGGCGGATTCGAGCGGGCCGACGGGCGGCCCGGAACCGCATGCGGCGAGCGTCATGGCCGCCGACAGGGCAAGCGCTGGGAGGATCGGTGATTTCATCGTGTCGCGTCCGTTTCGTACTGTTCGCCTGATGCCGCACCGTCGTTCCGGCGGCGAAGCCCGTTGCCCCCGCGCTCCCCGATCGGTCGCAGCAGGATCGCGAGCATGATCGCCGCCAGCGCCGAAAGGGCAGGTGTTCGCAGGGGATAGTCGACTACGCTCGCCAAAGCAAAAAGACAAAGCACCACCCCGGCGGCTTTCTTTACGGCCAGCGCATTGTTCTCGCGAACTGCCTTGCCGTGAAGACCTTTTGCGCGAAACGCCTTTATTGTCGCGCGCGCGACGATCGCTACTACGAGTGCAGCCAGAACGAGCGCCGGCACCCCGCCCGTCAGCCACAATTCGAGCGGTTCGTTATGCGCGTGGTTGAGATAGCGCGGTTCGAGGCGCGCTTCGGGTTCGTGAACCTGCCAGGTGGTGACGAAGGTCCCGATACCCGAACCCAGCGGGAAATATTGCGCGCCCAGTTCGAGGAGTGGGAAGAAGGTGGTGACACGGTAATTCTCGCCCGGTTCTACTGAGAACAGGCGCTCCAGCGATTCGTCGCGCGACGCCGCGAGGCTTACGGCCACGACCGCCAGCGCGCCGACGATGGCAGCGCCAATGGCGACGATCGTCCTGCGCTTCAACGGGAGACGGTTGCCTGCTCCTTCATGGATCAACGGCATCGAAAGGAGGCCCAGCAGGCCAAGCAGCAGGCCTGCCCGCGAGCCCAGCAGCAGCAGGAACATCAGCACGGTAACCGCGCCGAAAAGCGCAACCGTCAGGCGCAGCCTGTAGCGCGCATCCTTTCCACCGCGAAAACTCGCGAAGACCGCCAGGAGTGGCAGCATCGCGGCAAGGAAAGCTCCGGTATGGTTGCGATTGGCGAACAGCCCGATCGGCGCGCCGAAATTGCTCACGCGGTAGGGGTAAAGCGCGCTTTCCGGGTTCGCAGTGGTCGTCTGCAGCAACCCGAGCACTATCGATGCGAGGCCGAGCCCGAGGATCGGCCCCACGAGGCTGCGCCATCTTCGCGGCTCGATGCGGGACATGAACAGTGCGACAGAAAGTGGCACCGTTAGCGCATAAAGCGCGTTCCAGGTTGCCGCGGGCGACAGGGTCAGCGGTCGCCATGTCGGACCCAGCCCGACAGCACGATCGATCCGCGCGATGAGCTCGCGTTCCGGAAGCAGCTGCCAAAGCGCGGGCGGAAGCGGTACCAGATGAAATGCCACCAGAGCCATTGCCGCCACGATGAGGGCCAGCAAGCTCTGGTTCCGGCGCAAGTCCTCGCGCGCGGCGGTCGCCAGCAATATCGCGCAAACGAGCACGGCAGCCGGACGCAGCACGAGCATCGTGGAAATGTCCCCGCGCGCCGATCCTCCGGTCATGAACACGACGACCACCCAGCCGACGAACAGCCAGAACACCATTTCCGCCCGCGGCGCGAATGAAAATCGGATTGGCAAGAGTTTCGCGACCTTACCGAACCGCACTGGCGGTTCGCCCATATGAGCCGGGCATATTCCTCTTCACGGAACGCGCGACATCCATCGGCGGCGGCATAGCATCAGGCGGGCCGGGTGCAAGCCGACGGCGCATCGCGCACTCGCACAATCGCCACTGATTCGGTTGTTTTCGCGCCTGCGAGAGCGTTGCCCGATCCGGATACGCGCGGTAGGGCCCGGCGGATTTCGCCGGCGGGTTGTCGGCCACATGGCATCCGAAGGATTGAGGTATGGACGGCGCATCGGACGCACGGGTAGCCGTTATCGGTCTAGGCTATGTCGGCCTTCCGCTGGCGGTCGCTCTGGCACGGAAATATCCGTGCATCGGCTTCGACATCGACGAAGGACGGATCCGCGAGCTGGGCGAAAACCATGATCGCACCGCCGAGATCGAGGAGGAGGTGCTGGCGCGATCCTCGCTCGAACTTACACAGGATCCGGACGCGGTCGCCCCATCCGAATTCTACATCGTCACGGTTCCGACCCCCATCGATGCCGCGCGCAATCCCGATCTTTCGATCCTGAAGGCCGCCTCGCGCAGCGTGGGAACGATGCTCGCCCGTGCGGGCAAGGAACGCGGCAGCGCGCGAAAGCCGGTCGTAATTTACGAAAGCACCGTTTTTCCGGGTGCGACCGAGGAGATCTGCGCTCCGATTCTCGAGGAGGTTTCCGGCCTGCGCCGGGGCGAGGATTTCTTCGTCGGCTACAGTCCCGAACGTATCAATCCCGGCGACCGGGAACACACGATCGACAAGATCACCAAGGTCGTCTCGGGCGAAAACGCCGAGGTTCTTGGCAGGATTTCCGCGCTTTACGGTTCGATCACGCAAGGCGGCACGTTCGAGGCGGCATCGATCAAGGCAGCCGAAGCGGCCAAGGTGATCGAGAACGCGCAGCGCGATATCAACATCGCCTTCATGAACGAGATCGCGCAAATATTCGCGCGCATGGACCTGTCGGTCTGGGACGTGCTCGATGCCGCCCGCACGAAGTGGAATTTTCTCCCGTTCTCGCCCGGTCTCGTCGGCGGGCACTGCATCGGGGTCGACCCCTATTACCTCTCCCACCGGGCCGAGCAGCTGGGCCACGATCCACGCGTGATATTGTCGGGCCGCAGCGTGAACGATTCGATGGCGAACTGGGTCGCGCGCAGCATTCACGCGGCTCGCGACAACGAAGCGGGAAGCCTTCTCGTCATGGGCCTGACCTTCAAGGAGAACGTACCCGATTTGCGCAACAGCAAGGTCGCCGATCTCGCTGCCGACCTGGCTTTCTTCGGTCATGACGTCACCGTGCACGATCCTCTCGCCGATCCGGCAGAGGCAAAACACGAATACGGCATCGAACTCGATCCCGACGCGCTGTCGCGCCGCTACGACATGGTGCTGCTGGCCGTTCCGCACGGGCAATACCTCGCCTTGGGGATAGACAGGCTTCGCGACCTCGTCGCCCCCGGGGGCACGTTCGGCGATCTAAAGGGGGTACTCAAAGGAGCATTGTGCGAAGCGAGTGACTGGACGCTATAGAGCCGCCTATGCGCACCGTACTCATCACCGGCTCGGCCGGCTTCATCGGCTACCACCTCGCCCGCCTGCTGCTCGAACAGGGATGGCGCGTCATCGGCTATGACGGGCTAACCGATTATTACGACGTCGCGCTGAAGGAAAAGCGCCACCAAATGCTCGGCAAATACGAGCATTTCGAAGCGCATGTGGGAATGCTCGAGGATTTCGAGACCCTGCATGGCGTCGCCAAGTCGGCAAAGCCGGAGGTGATCGTCCATCTCGCCGCGCAGGCTGGGGTTCGCTACAGCCTCGAAAACCCGCGCGCTTATGTCGATGCCAATCTCGTCGGCGCTTTCAACGTGATGGAATGCGCGCGCGAACTGGGCGTCGAGCACCTGATGATGGCTTCGACCAGCTCGGTCTACGGCGACAACACCGACATGCCGTTCGAGGAGCGGCAGAAATGCGACACCCCCCTGACCTTCTACGCCGCGACGAAGAAGGCAAACGAGGCCATGGCGCATTCCTATGCGC
>JBARZK010000108.1:0-10277 GCA_049649965.1 Erythrobacter sp. | reverse complement strand
CGATGCCCGAAGGCAGCAGGCTGAGCTTGTAGGTGGTGCCGTCGATCACCAGCGTATGCCCGGCATTGTGCCCGCCCTGGAAGCGCACGACGGCATCGGCGCGGCTGGCGAGCCAGTCGACGATCTTGCCCTTGCCCTCATCGCCCCACTGGGCGCCGATCACGGTGACGTTGGCCATGCTGTTCCTTGGTTGAAGCGGCCCGCCGAACGGGCAAACCGCGCGGGGCCTAAGCGGTTGCGGGTGGGAGGGCAAGCGCGATGGCGCGGCAGCGAGTCGATGGGCGAAACCCTACAGGATGGAACACATGGAACACGGTCCAAGAGAGGAAATCGATTCGATCGAAAACGACGATGTGATCGAGTGAGGCGATCAGTTGGGGCGAAATGGCGCGGTGCGGTCGGCATGGGCCGGACCATGCGGCATCGGGGTGGAGTAGGAAAACGGAGCGCCTGCGAATTGCTGCTCGCAAGCCCGCAACGACCGTCATCCCGCACTTGATCCGGGATCCTGCTTTTTTCGTTATTGGCCGAGTAGCAGGCGGCCGGGCACCAAGCCAACTGGATCCCAAACTGCGACGGGATGACGGGAGCCTTGATCGGTTGAAATTATGGCTGCGTAAGGACATTCGCTCGGCAGATGGGATAGTACCCTTCCACCCTTGGAAGCATCTTGCGGTCCATCACTTAGTTCCTTTCCGAAAGTCACCATGCCAAAGGCGTTGTGACAGATTAGGAGTGGCCGAGCTGCGAAAATGGGGATCAAGCCTCGGTTCCGGAAATTCGCTTAACCACCCCAGCCGCTCCGCAATCCCGGTCGTTACCGGATCGTCGGTCAGCTGAACGGTAATACGCTCGAGTGTGTAGCCAGCACCGAAACTCGCGGCGAGATCGTCGGGATCGACACGCTCTACGGTGGTCGGACCGCTCTCGTCTCTGAACGTCACCAGCATCGGATAGGCGCTGCGCTCATCCAGGTGCGCCTCGGTTGGCCAGGTGCGCGGAAGTTCGACTTCGCCTTCGATCAGCAGCACGTTGTCGAAGACTTCTTCCCATGGCTCACCCTCGATATCAGGGGCGAGCATTTGCATCACATAGGTCGCCCAACTTCCATTGCTGTCCGACCGCAGCAGCGCATAGAGCGTCCGACCGTCCGGCAGATCGACCGCGACCGCCTCCCCGCGCGCACGGCGGCGAATTTGCCGACCTGCCGGGTTCATGCTCGAACGTCCCATGCTCTGCTCGACTTCGATCACGCCCGAACCGGAGCGCAGGCCTTCCGGCGTTTCGACCTCGACCGTCAGGCGGTAGCGATAGTCGGGCGCGGCATCGTCGCAGCCCGAAAGGCCGAGCAAGGCGATCCCCATCAACAGCCATTCGATAAAACGCATCGCACCCTCTCACTCAGCGAACCGTCGGATGGCAGAGAATGCTTACGAAAACGTCTTGTTTTTGCCCTTGTTGTCCCGCTGGGAGCCAAAAATTGCGACATTGGCCAATATAGTCTTGGCTCGGGGAGGTCCGCCGAACGGGCAATCCGCGCAGGCCTAGGCCCTTGTGAGCAGGAGGGAGGCATCAAGCGCAAGCAGCGAGTAAAACACTTCATGGCTTGTCATCATTCAAATGCCTCCGTCGAAAAACTGCTCAGACCAACATCTACCAGCCCTTCATCAAACCCTGGTGCCGCTTCCCAGCGACCACTGTCATTTCTAACCATCGGGATTAGACCTCCTCCACTATCTTCAATGCGGCTCCACCACCCCAACCGTTCCTCGATCCCCGTCGTCACCCGGTCGTCGGTAATCTCGACCGTAATGCGTTCGAGCGCATAGCCCGCGCCGAAAGTTGCCGCGAGGTCGTCGGGATCGACCTCCCGAACGCTGGAAGGATCGTCGATATCGCCGAAGGTAACCAGCATGGGATAGGCCGAGCGCTCCTCTAGCCACCCAGAGGCCGGAAAGGTTCGTGGCAGTTCGGCAGCGCCTTCGAGCGCGAGCATGTTGTCGAACCGGGGCTCCCCATCCTCCGACTCCTCGGCCGGAGGTGCGACAGAGGCCGCGATCGTCTCGGCCCATTCGATATTACTCTCCGAACGAAGCAGCGCGAACAAGGTCTGCCCGCCGGGCAGGTCCACTGCCACCGCTTCGCCCCGGGTGCGGCGGTATATCTGGCTGCTCGCCGGGTTCATGCTCGAACGTCCCATGCTCTGCTCGACCTCGATCACGCCCGAACCGGAGCGCAGGCCTTCCGGCGATTCGACCTCGACCGTCAGGCGGTAGCGATAGTCGGGCGTGGCATCGTCGCATGCTGCCAGCGTAAAAGCGGCGAAGGTGCCAGCCAGCCAGAGGCTCGCTCGACGAAATGATTTGAGGGTCTGGCGCATCATCCGCGTCTTATTCGCGCGAACCGCTTGCCAATTGGTGACCGTCGTTCAGGCGCTCACCCCAACTCCCGCGCCCCGTCCGCTTCCAGCACGTGCGTGCAGCCGAGCGCCCCTGCGTCCTCGCCCTCGCCGATCTGCGCCACCGTTCGCCAGCCTTCGCGGCGCAGCTTTGCGGCGGCGTCGCGGTCGTGGCCTTGAGGGAGGTAGACCACCTGCGCCGCTTCCGGCTCGGGCGCGCCCTCTGCGAGGCGGTCCAGGTATAGCGTGAAGCCGCTGGCGGGTTCCTCGCTGCCGCCGATGCGGTAGGTGCCGCCGCGTCCGGCCGATCCGCGCACCCCTTCGGCATAGAGCGTGAAGCCGAACCAGCTCTGGTATTCGAAGCCGTGCCGCTCCGTCGGGTCGAGGGTGATGCGCGCGCCCCCGTTTTCGATGCCGCTTTCCGTGGCGTTTTCCATGGCGTCCACCCGGCGCGCGATCGCCTCCAGCCCGTCCAGCCGGGTCGCGAGGACGCCGCCCGCATCGAGTTCGCGCAGCTTCGCCATGGCATCCTCGAACGGACCGGTCGCGAACAGCAACGGTAGGTAAGCCGCGCCGCCCGCCGCCGTCAGCCCGCCCGCATCCTTGGTATCGAGCTCGCGCCGGATCGCTTCGATCGCGTTGCGCGACAGCGACATGTCCTGCGCCGCCAGCGTATCGACGAGGTCGGGGAGCGTGAAATCCACCGATATGCCGGTCAGCCCGGCGGCTTGCAGCGCCTCTATCGCCAGCGTCACCGTCTCGCTCGCCGCCTCGACCGTGTCCGTGCCGATCAGTTCGGCGCCCAGCTGCAGCCGCTCGCGCGCGGGATCGAGCTGGCTCGCGCGGATCAGGGCGGTGTCGCCGCTATAGGCGAGGCGCAGGGGCCGGGCGGCGTCCTTCATGCTGGTCGCAGCGATCCGCCCGATCTGCGGGGTAATGTCGCTGCGCAGGGCCAGCGTGCGCAGGCTGGCGGGATCGACGAAGCGGAACATGTTCGGCGTCTGCAAACCGGGCATCCGCGCGGCGAGCGAGGACTCGAATTCGAGCAGCGGCGGGCGCACCCGGTCGTAACCATGGCTGTCGAGCACATCGAGACATGCGCGCATGGCAGCCGTGATCCGCGCGGCGGATGAAGGCAGGCTGTCTTCGAGCCCGACGGGCAGGATATCGGTGGGGCTGGTCATGATCGGGCGCGCTTAGCCGGGTTGAAAGGCGGGGTGAAGTCCCCCGCCCGATCAGAATTGCAGCGCCTTCACGGTCTTCACACCCTGCAAGCGGCCGATCTCGTCCACGAGCGAATTGTCGGGCGCGTCGTCGATGCTGAGCAGCAGCACCGCCTCCCCGCCCGCATCGCGGCGGCCGAGGTTGAAGGTGCCGATATTGATCCCGTGATCGCCCAGCAGCGAGCCGATGCGACCGATGAAGCCCGGCTTGTCGTCGTTCACGACGTAGAGCATGTGCCCTTCGAGATCGGCTTCGATCCCGATACCGAAAATCTCGACCAGTCGCGGCGCGTCCTTGCCGAACAGGGTCCCGGCGACCGAACGCCTGCCCTGCTCCGTCTCCACCGACACGCGGATGAGCGTGTTGTAGGCACCCTCGCGCGTCTGGCGGATCTCGCTGACTTCGAGGCCGCGCTCCTTCGCCAGATAGGGGGCGTTGACCATGTTCACGCTGGCCGAATAGCGCCGCATGAAGCCCGCCAGCACTGCGCCGGTGATCGGCTTGCCGTTGAGTTCCGATGCCGCGCCTTCGCGCTCGATGCTGATCTTGGTCAGGTTACCGTGGGCGAGCTGGCCCACGAGGCTGCCCAGTTTTTCGGCAAGCGCCATGTAGGGCTTCAACTTGGGCGCTTCCTCTGCACTCAGCGAAGGCATGTTGAGCGCGTTGGTCACCCCGCCATTCACGAGGAAATCGGCCATCTGCTCGGCCACCTGCAATGCGACATTGACCTGCGCTTCGGTGGTCGAGGCGCCGAGGTGAGGCGTGCAGATGAAATTGGGCGCGCCGAACAGCGGGCTGTCCTTCGCCGGTTCCTGCGCGAACACGTCGAGCGCGGCACCCGCGACCTGCCCGCTTTCCAGGCAGTCCTTCAGCGCCGTCTCATCGATCAGTCCGCCGCGCGCGCAGTTGACGATGCGGATGCCCGGTTTCGCCTGCTCGAGCCGTTCGCGGCTGAGAATGTTGCGCGTCTCGTCGGTCAGCGGGGTGTGCAGGCTGACGAAATCGGCACGGGCGAGCAGGGTGTCGAGATCGACCTTCTCGACGCCGATCTCGATCGCGCGATCCTCGTTCAGGAACGGATCGTAGGCGATCACCTTCATCCGCAACCCTTGCGCGCGGGCCGCGACGATCGAGCCGATATTGCCCGCCCCGATAAGACCCAAAGTCTTGCCGGTAACCTCGACGCCCATGAAGTCCTTCTTGGGCCATTCACCCGCCTGCGTGCGGGCGTTGGCCTGCGGGATCTGGCGGGCGAGCGCCATGATCATGGCGATGGCGTGTTCGGCGGTGGTGATGGAATTGCCGAAGGGCGTGTTCATCACGACGACGCCCTTCCCGCTCGCATAGGGGATATCGACGTTGTCGACGCCGATGCCGGCACGCCCGATGACCTTGAGGTTGGTCGCGGCGTCCAGGATTTCGGGCGTCACCGTGGTCGAGGAGCGGATGGCGAGTCCGTCATACTCGCCGATCCGCGCCTTCAGTTCCTCCGGGCTTTCGCCGGTGATCACATCGACGTCGCACCCGCGCTCGGTAAAGATGCGGGCGGCGTTTTCGTCCATCTTGTCGGAAATGAGGACCTTTGGTTTGCTCATGGAAATTCACTCCGGTGCGGATCCCCGCATTCGCCGGGATCTCGTGCAGTCTTTTGGAAATCGGTGATCGCGAGGCGGCACCCGCCCCGACGGGTGCTCGCCTCGGGCAGCGGTCAGGTGTTGTCCTTGACGCTTTCGTAGGCCCATTCGATCCACGGCAGCAGCCGCTCGATGTCCTCGGCCTCCAGCGTGCCCCCGCACCAGATGCGCAGGGACGGCGGAGCGTCGCGGTAGCCGTTGAAATCGTACCCGACATTGCGCTCTTCGAGCATCGAGACGATCTTCTTCGGAACGGCGGCCTGGTCCTCTGCCGAAAGGCTTTCGTACCAGTCGCCCTGGAACATCATGCACACGCCGGTGTTCGTCCGCTTCGCCGGGTCGGAGACCATGTTGCGCAGCCACGGCTTCGCCTCGATCCAGTCCTTCACGATCTTCGCATTGGCATCGGCGCGTTCGAACATCGCCTTGCGCCCGCCGATCGATTTCGCCCATTCGAGCGCGGCGATGTAATCCTCGGTCGCGAGCAGGCTGGGCGTGTTGATCGTCGCACCCTCGAAGATGCCACGATTGATCTTGTCGCCCTTCTTCAGGCGGAACAGCTTGGGCAGCGGCCATGCGGGATCGTAGCTCTCGATCCGCTCGACGGCCTTGGGGCTGAGGATCAGCATGCCGTGCTGCGCTTCGGACCCCATCACCTTCTGCCAGCTGTAGGTGGTGGCATCGAGCTTGGGCCAGTCCATCTCCTGCGCGAAGATGGCGCTGGTCGCATCGTTGATGACTATCCCTTCGCGCCCCGGCTCCAGCCAGTCGGTGTTCGGAATCATCGCTCCGCTCGTCGTGCCGTTCCAAGTGAACACCACGTCGTTGCGCTGGGGGATGGTCGCAAGGTCGGGGATCTCGCCGTAATCGGCGCTGAGCGTCTGGAGGTTGGGCAGCTTGAGCTGCTTTACCGCGTCCTGGATCCACACATTACCGAAGCTTTCCCATGCCGCCACCGTCGCGGGGCGTGCGGGATCGAGCATGGTCCACATCGCTGCTTCGAGTGCGCCGGTGTCGGAGGCTGGCATGATGCCGACGAGGTAATCGTCGGGAATGCCCAGCAGCTCCCTCGACAGGTCGATCGCGTATTTCAGCCGGCCCTTCGCATGGGCGGACCGGTGCGAGCGGCCGAGCGATTCGGTCTTGAGCTTGTCCAGCGACCAGCCGGGAAATTTCACCGTCGGCCCGGACGAGAATTGCGGGCGTTCAGGCTTTACGGGCGGCTCATGGCTGAGCCCGCGTGCATATTCGGTCATGTATTCTCTCCTTCCAGAGAGCTCGCGCGGCGTTGGGACCGCGTGGCCCGCCGGCGGCACTAATGTTGCGCGGCGCGAAGTCAATGTGAAATCGCAACGCCGCGGTGAATGGATCGCGGGCAAGGAACGTGTTCGCCCGGTCGGCCCGGCCATCTTTCGCATTGCCCGGCCAAAGGCACGTATCGCGCCCTCTCGCCTTCAATGCCTCATTCGACTAGACGTGCCCGCCAATGGCCAGCGAACCGTCCAAAACCATCGAAGATCTGCGCATCGCCCTGTTCAGCGGGAACTACAACTACACCCGCGACGGCGCGAACCAGGCGCTCAACCGGCTGGTGGGATCGCTGCTGGACCGCGGCGCGGCGGTTCGCATCTATTCGCCCAAGGTCGCGAACCCCGATTTTCCCGCGACCGGCGATCTCGTCGACGTGCCGAACGTGCGCATGCCGGTGAAAGGGCGCGGCGAATACCGCCTGCCGCTCGGCCTTAGCAGCAAGGCGCAGCGCGACCTCGAACGCTTCCAGCCCGACATCGTCCACCTTTCCTCGCCCGATCCGTGCGGCCATGCGGCGCTGCGCTGGGCGCAGGATCACGATCTGCCGGTGCTCGCATCGGTCCACACCCGGTTCGAGACCTATCCGCGCTATTACAACATGGCGTTCCTGGAACCGCTGGTGGTGAAGATGCTGCGGCGGTTCTACAATCGCTGCGACGCGCTGGTCGCACCGTCGCAAAGCATGATCGACGAGCTTCTGGCGATGCGGATGCACGACGACATCACCCTGTGGTCGCGCGGGGTGGACCGGACGATCTTCTCTTCCGAAGGGCGCGACCTCGCCTGGCGCCGCTCGATCGGACTGGATGACGACGACGTCGCGATCGTCTTTCTCGGGCGGCTGGTCATGGAAAAGGGGCTCGACGTCTTCGCCGAAACCATCGTCCAGCTGCGCAAGCGGCAAGTTCCGCACAAGGTGCTGGTCATCGGCGACGGCCCGGCGCGCAACTGGTTCGAGGAAACCCTTCCGGGCGGGATCTTCGCGGGGTTCCAGACGGGCGACAAGCTGGGCCGTGCGCTCGCCAGTGGGGATGTGTTCCTGAACCCGTCGGTCACCGAAACCTTCGGCAACGTGACGCTGGAAGCGATGGCGTGCGGGCTGCCGGTGGTCGCAGCCGGCGCGACGGGCGCATCGAGCCTCGTGAACGACGGGGTCACGGGGCGGCTCGTCCCGCTGAAGGGCAACGCGCCCGACAGCGAAGGGCTGGCCGACGCGCTCGCCCCCTATTGCACCGATCCGGCGCTTCGCATGTCGCACGGCGCGGCGGGCGAGGCGCGCAGCCGCGAGTACAGCTGGGACGCCATCAACCGGGCGGTCGCGGATGCCTATGTCCGGTTGGTGGAGGATCGGCGCGCGCTGCAGGCGGAGGAAAGCGGCGAGCGGGCAGGCTGATCCTTTACCGCAGCACGCCCGCGCGCGTAGTCCGGGTCGAATAGTGGAACAGCGCAATCGTGATAGGCCGGTGCGGGGGTCGCTTCGGAGTCGCAGCCGGTCCGACCGGCGCGGTCGCTTCACTCATGGCGAAATCTTCTACCTCCATGATCCCGCGACCCCCCGGCGGCGCGTTCAAAGCCTTTCGATCCGCTTCGCCACCTCATCGATGATGTCGACGATCTGGTCGACCGTGTCCTTGTCGAGCTTGCCGGACTTCGCCCGGTTCTTGAGCACGTTGGCGAGATTGCCCATCGCGCGGAACAGGTCGGGAGATTTCTCGCGGACCTTCTCTGCCCGTTCGCCATGCTCGCCGAGCCTTCCCATCAGCGCATCGACCTCGACCGCGCGATCCTCGAGCTCGGCAAGGCCGGACTTGGTCGCCCGGAACGGCTTCTTGCCGCCCGCTTCGCTTGCCGCACCCTTTGCCTTGGCGGGCTTTATCTGCCCTTCGTCCTCGAGCAGCTGCAGGGTCGGGTAGACCGCCCCGGGGCTGGGCGCGTAGCCGCCGCCGGTCATGTCCTCGATCGCCTTGATCAGTTCGTAGCCATGACGCGGTTCGTCCGCGATCAGCGCCAGGAGAGCGAGGCGCAGTTCACCGGTCGCGAACATCCGACCGCGGCGCTTTCGCCCGCGGCCACCCTGCCAGCCGCGTTGCGTGCCCGGATCGGCATCGTCGCCGTCGCTGTCCGGTCCCCAGTCGCGCGAGCGCCGGGCCTTGGGGCTTTCGTCCCATTCGCTGGCCGCCTGCGCCGCCATCATCGCGATCATCGGCCCCAGCCCGTTCCATCCACCCTTGCCGTTCCACGTCATCGCACAGTTACTCCGTCATTCGAAAGATAGGTCCAAGATATATCGCAGAACATTCTGATCAAGCCGGAGATGGTTTTTTCCGACCAACTGCCTATCTCCACCGACCAATGGCCGACCTTTTCGCCGACGACCCGCCGCCCCCTTCCGATGCGCCAGGCAGCGCGCGCGACCATGCGCCGCTGGCCGACCGGCTGCGCCCGCGTTCGCTTGGCGAAGTGATCGGGCAGGAGCACCTGACGGGGCCCGAAGGCGCGATCGGACGGATGGTCGCGGCGGGCAAGCTGGCCAGCATGGTGCTATGGGGGCCGCCGGGCACAGGCAAGACCAGCATCGCCCGCCTGCTGGCGGCCAGCGTGGGCATGCGCTTCGTCTCGATCAGCGCGGTCTTTTCCGGCGTTGCGGACCTCAAGAAGGCGTTCGCCGAGGCCGACCGCATGGCAAAAGCCGGCCAGAAGACCCTGCTGTTCGTGGACGAGATACACCGTTTCAACCGGGCGCAGCAGGATGGTTTCCTGCCCTATGTCGAACGCGGAACGGTGACGCTCGTCGGCGCGACGACGGAGAACCCCAGCTTCGCGCTCAACGCCGCGCTGCTCAGCCGGGCGCAGGTGCTGATCCTCCAGCGGCTCGACCATGAGGCGCTGGAAAAACTGCTCTCGCGCGCCGAAGACGAAGAGGGTCCCCTGCCGCTGACGGACGAGGCACGCGACGCCCTGATCGCGAGCGCCGATGGCGACGGCCGCTTCCTGCTTGGGCAGGCGGAAACGCTCTACAACGCGAAGCTGAAGGAACCGCTCGACCCCCGCGCGCTCGGAGCGTTCCTGCAACGCCGCGTGGCCGTGTACGACAAGGATCGCGACGGTCATTACAACCTCATCAGCGCGCTGCACAAATCGCTGCGCGGCTCCGATCCGCAGGCCTCCCTCTACTACCTCGCGCGGATGCTGACGGCGGGCGAGGAGCCGCTCTATGTCCTGCGCCGGATCGTCCGCTTCGCCAGCGAGGATATCGGGCTCGCCGACCCGCAGGCGCTCGTCCAGTGTCTCGCGGCGAAGGACGCCTACCAGTTCCTCGGCAGTCCCGAGGGCGAACTCGCGATCGTGCAGGCGTGCCTCTATTGTGCCACGGCGCCCAAGTCGAACGCCGCCTATGCCGCGCAAAAAGCCGCCTTCCGATCCGCGCGCGAAACCGGCAGCCTGATGCCGCCCGCCAACATCCTGAACGCGCCGACCAAGCTGATGAAGGATATCGGCTATGGCGAAGGCTATTCCTACGATCACCGGTCGGAGGAACGCTTTTCGGGCGACGATTACTGGCCCGAAGAGATGGAGCCGCAAACCTATTACGCGCCGGTTGAGCGCGGTTTCGAACGCAAGGTGCGCGAGCGAATGGAATATTGGGAGAAGCTGCGGGCCGAGCGGCGGGCCGGGGCGTGAGACGCTTCGACCACTTCCTCGCCATCGAC
>JBARZK010000107.1:0-29823 GCA_049649965.1 Erythrobacter sp. | reverse complement strand
ACCTTGCGCTGGTCGTTCATCACGTCGTCGTACTGAACCACCTGCTTGCGGGTGTCGTAATTGCGCGCCTCGACCTTCTTCTGTGCGGTCTCGATCGCTTTTGACAACCACTTGGACCCGATCGCTTCCCCGTCCTCGAGGTTCGAGTTCATCATCTTGGAGAACAGCGTGTCCGGTCCGAAGATGCGCAGAAGATCGTCTTCGAGGCAGAGGTAGAAGCGTGAAAGGCCGGGGTCGCCCTGACGGCCCGAGCGCCCACGAAGCTGGTTGTCGATCCGGCGGGATTCGTGCCGTTCGGTGCCGAGCACGAACAGGCCGCCCGCTTCGAGAACGCGCTGTTTTTCCTCGGCGATACTTTCCTTGAGCTTCGCGATAGCCTCGGCCCTCGCCGGACCCTCCTCCAAATGACCGAGCTCGGCCTCGATCCGGAATTCGAGGTTACCGCCCAGCTGGATGTCGGTCCCGCGACCAGCCATGTTGGTCGCGATGGTGACCGCGCCGATGCGGCCCGCCTGCGCGACGATATGCGCCTCGCGCTCATGCTGACGGGCGTTCAGCACCTCGTGCTTCACGCCTTCCTTGTCGAGGAACTGGCTGAGCAGCTCCGACTTTTCGATCGAGACCGTGCCGACGAGGATCGGCTGTCCGATCTCGTTCTTCTCGCGGATCGCCTTCGCGATGGCCTGGAACTTGTCCATCGTGTTCTTGTAGAACTCGTCGTCCTCGTCGATC
Organism: Erythrobacter sp.; assembly: GCA_049649965.1. Lineage (GTDB taxonomy): Bacteria > Pseudomonadota > Alphaproteobacteria > Sphingomonadales > Sphingomonadaceae > Erythrobacter. Next base: position 29,091 of record JBARZK010000107.1, on the reverse strand, counting down.
CGCTGGACCGGAACGTTGGTCGGAATTTCGACGACGTTGACCTTGTAGATGTCCCAGAATTCGGCCGCTTCGGTTGCGGCGGTGCCGGTCATGCCCGAAAGCTTGGGATACATGCGGAAATAGTTCTGGAAGGTGATCGAGGCCATCGTCTGGTTCTCGGGCTCGATCTTAACGTCCTCTTTCGCCTCGATCGCCTGGTGCAGGCCGTTGGACAGGCGGCGGCCTTCCATCATGCGGCCCGTGAATTCATCGATCAGCACGACCTTGTCGTTTTTGACGATGTAGTGGTCGTCGCGCTTGAACATGTGGACCGCGCGTAGCGCCTGGTCGAGGTGATGGACGACCTGCGTGTTCTCGACATCGTAAAGGTTGTCGGTCTCGAGCAATCCCTTCTCGATCAGGATTTTCTCGACTTCTTCGTGACCGTCCTCGTTCAGCTGGATGGTCTTGGTCTTCTCGTCCTTCTCGTACCATTCCTCGGGAATCTGCTTCGCCACCTCGTCGAGCTTGACGTAGAGATCGGACTTGTCCTCGGTCGGGCCGGAAATGATCAGCGGGGTTCGCGCCTCGTCGATCAGGATCGAGTCGACCTCGTCGATGATCGCGTAGTTGAAGGGGCGCTGCACCATCTGCGCGCGCTCGTGCTTCATGTTGTCGCGAAGGTAGTCGAAGCCGAATTCGTTATTGGTGCCGTAGGTGATGTCGGCGTTGTAGGCGTCGCGCTTGGACAACTCGTCCATGTTCGGCACGATCACGCCGACGGTCAGGCCCATCCAGCGATAGAGCTGTCCCATCCATTCCGCGTCGCGCCGGGCGAGATAGTCGTTGACCGTCACGACGTGCACGCCCTTGCCCGCGATCGCGTTGAGATAGACCGCGAGCGTCGCGACCAGCGTCTTGCCCTCGCCCGTGCGCATCTCGGCGATCTCGCCGCGATGGAGGACGACACCGCCGATCATCTGGACGTCGAAGTGGCGCATTCCGAGCACACGCTTCGACGCTTCGCGCACGGTCGCGAAAGCTTCGGGCAGGATATCGTCGAGCGTCGCGCCACCATCGAGCCGTTCGCGAAACTTCGCAGTCTGCGCCTGCAGCGCCTCGTCCGACAGGTCGGTGATCATCGGTTCGAGCGCGTTGACCTGATCGACGATCTTGCCGAGCGATTTGACGTAACGGTCGTTGGAGGAACCGAAAACGGATTTGACTAGCGTGTTGAACATGGCGGAAAACGGGCCTTCTGGCTTTTATTTACGAGTTCGCGCCGAGGCTTTCGCTCTTCGAGACGCGTTCGCATGAAACGGAATTGGGAAAATGCGCGTAGCAAAGGCGCGCACAGGACAGACGATAAGGGAGTTTCGCCGCCCTATTCGAGGGCGCGTTCGCTGCCGAAAATGATCGCCGGACGCACCGCGCCGCGCAAATGCGCAGGCATGGGCTTGCGATCGGGAGCGATGCAACGGTTCTTGCGAACCTCGTCCTTGGCCGGACAGATGCAGGCCTTGTCCGCGCCGCCTTCGTTCGCGCTGCTGAAGGCTCGCGCGTCGAACACCATCGTTTCCAGCGTCGACGCGCTGGCAGGCGCGTGGATCGCGGCGAGCCCGGTAAACAGGGCAAAGAGAGCTATCAGATGGCGGCGCATCATCGTCTCCCTATAATGCACGGCCCCGGTTGCGTCCACCTTAACGATCGGCGCGATTCGCAACAGCGTTGCAAAACCGAAGGCGTTTACTCAGCTGCGACGCGTCGATAAGCGGCGGGAGCATGGACATCCCCGTTTCTCCCCTTGCCCGCCCCTTTCCCGACCTGCCTCGGATCGAGGGTGTTGAACTGCGCGTTGCGCGCGCGGGATACAAGGATTGGGACCGCGCAGACCTGACCCTCGTTCGCCTTGCCGAAAGAACGAGCCTTGCGGGCGTCTTCACCCGCAGCGCCTGCGCTTCGCACGAAGTCGAAAGCGGGCGCGAGCAGGTGAAGGCCGGTACGGCCCGTGCCCTCGTGGTGAACGCCGGCAACGCCAACGCCTTCACGGGTTCGCGCGGACGCGACGCGGTGGAAGCGATCAAGGCGCAAGTCGGTCAACAGATCGGCTGCGACCCCGCGCAAGTGCTCGTTTCCTCCACGGGGGTCATCGGCGTCCCCTTGCCCGTCGAGCGTGCGCGCGAGGGGCTTTCCGCAGTGACGAAGGCCGAGCAATGCGGATGGAAGGAGGCGACCGACGCGATCGGCACCACCGATACCTTCGCCAAGGGTGCGAGCGCATCGGCGATGATCGGGGATCGGCGGGTCGAACTGGTCGGCATCGTCAAAGGTTCGGGCATGATCGCGCCCGACATGGCGACGATGCTCGGTTATATCTTCACCGACGCCGATATCGCGCCGGGCTTCCTGCAGGAAGCGCTCGATCGGGCCAACGCGACAAGCTTCTCCTGCATGACCGTGGATGGCGATACTTCCACCAGCGATACCCTGCTCGCCTTCGCCACCGGCGCGGCAGGCAATTTGCGGATCGAGGGATGGGACAGCGCCGGGGCCGACGCCTTTGCCGCGGCGCTGGACGATCTGTGCCGCCAGCTTGCCCAGCTCGTCGTTCGCGATGGAGAGGGTGCGACCAAGTTCATAACTGTCCGCGTTTCGGGCGCGCAAAACGATGAAGGCGCGCGCCGGATCGGCCTTTCCATTGCCAATTCGCCGCTGGTCAAGACGGCTATCGCGGGGGAGGATGCCAATTGGGGCCGCGTCGTGATGGCAGTCGGCAAGGCCGGCGAGCCAGCGGACCGCGACCGGTTGTCCATCGCGTTCGGCGGCGTCTGGACAGCGCGCGGCGGACAGGCGGTGGAGAGCTACGACGAAACGCCCGTGGCCGAGCATCTCAAGGGCGAGGAGATCGATCTTGCCGTCAACGTGGGCATCGGGACCGGCCGCGCGACGGTCTGGACCTGCGATCTCACCCACGGCTACATTTCGATCAACGCGGACTATCGCTCGTGAGTGACGGTGAACTTTCGGCGCTCGATGGCGAAATGCGCGACCTGCTGAGGTTTGCTGCGCAGCGTTCGATGCTGCCGCGCTTCCGCGCACTTGCGGACGCCGATATCGAGATGAAGGGGAAGGACGATCCTGTCACCGTCGTAGACCGCGAGATCGAGGCATTCCTCGGCGACGCGCTCGAAAAGCTCGCACCCGGCGTCGCCGTGGTCGGCGAGGAAGCGGCCGCTGCCGATGAGAGCGTGCTCGATAGGCTATCGCAGGCCTGCTGGATCATCGACCCGCTCGATGGCACGGCGAACTTCACCGCGGGCAAGGAGCCATTCGGGATCATCGTCGCGCTCGCCGATGCCGGGGAAGCCGTTGCCGGATGGCTGTACGATCCGATCCGGGCTCGCCTTTGTCATACCAAACGCGGCGAAGGTGCGTTCGTCGACGGTCGGCGTATCGAAGCGCGCACGACCGGCGAAACGCCGCCCGTCGCTGCAATCAGCCGCATGTTCCTGACCGATGAAGAGCGCGCGCTGGTCGACGCGAGGCTTGCGGATCATTATCGACTTGTCGAAATCCCGCGCTGCGCAGCCGAACAATATCCCCGCCTAGCCCTTGGCGAAAACGACGTGTCCAGCTTCAAACGAAGTTTGCCGTGGGACCACGCGGCGGGTGTCCTGTGGCTCAATGAAGCGGGTGGCAAGGCGGCGCGGCTCGACGGCACGGCTTACAGGGTCGACGCGCATGACCGGATGGGACTGGTCGGCGCGTCGAGCCCTGCAATCTGGGACGCGTTCGTCGAACGCGCGCTCAACTGATCAAAGCTGGCCTTCGATCCACTGCTTGAGCTGGTTCTTGGGGGCGGCGCCCTTCTTTTCGGCCACGATCTCGCCGTTCTTGTAGATCGCGAGATAGGGGATGCCCTGGATGCCGAGCTTTGTGGCGATATCGGTGTTGTCGACGATATCGACCTTCGCCACCTTCACTTGGTCCGCCATTTCCTCGCTGATTTCCTCCAGCGCGGGCGCGATCATCTTGCACGGGCCACACCATTCCGCCCAGAAATCGACCAGGACGGGCTTGTCGCTTTCCAGCACGTCGGATTTGAAGCTCGAATCTGTGACGTCGATGGTGGCCATTGCAATATCTCCTGTGTTGCGTTCGGGCCCCAATGTAGGCGCCCGGTCCGATCACTCAACGCGTCGGGGCGCATAGCTTTCCTGCACATCGCCCAACCGGTCCTTGTGCGCATCGAGTGTTTCACCGGGCAGCTCGATCAGAATGGGGGCGTGGGTGTAGAGCAAGGCGGCGCGGATCTCGCGTCCCGGATAGATCGCGGCGAGCGCGGCGACGTAAGCGGCCATTTGGCGCCGCGTATCGCCGGGTACGCTGTCGAGGCTCGTTGGCGGGCGGCGCGTCGTCTTGAAATCGACGACGGTTACGGTGTCGTCCGTGACCAGCAGCCGGTCCGCCGTTCCCGCGACCACGATATCGCGGACTGTCGCCGCGAGCGGTACTTCGGCAAGCGCTTCGGGTCCGAAGATGGCCGCGAAGTCGGAGTGGTCGAGCACGCCGATGGCCTGAGCGACCATTTCCTCGCGCACTTCGTTGTCGAGGTCGTCGGCTTGCTTTTCGAGCCAGGCGCGAGCCGCGTCCGCGCGCTCGGTCGGAAGCAATTCCGGCAGTCGCTCGAGCAAGCGGTGCAGCAAGGTGCCTCGACGAGCTGCAATCGCAGCATGTTCTGGCGACAGAGGCGGGTCCGCGCTGCGATCCTCGCCCGCGCCACTGGGCGCGAGAGGGCGCGGCGGGGCCGGTTCCGGCCCGATCGGCTGCCTGGCCCAATCTGGCAGTTTGAACACGGGCATCGGTATTTCTTCTGCATCCGATGGGACAATCGGATCGGCGCGCACGCCCGACTCCCGCCGCGCACCCCATACCGGGTCGGCCAGTTCCGGCGTGTCGAACAACGGCTCCAGACGCGCATGCCAGCTATCCTCCGGCACGCCGCTTTTCGCCTGTCGCTTGCCCAGCGATCCGCCGATGAACAGCGCTTCCTCGGCCCGGGTCATAGCGACATAAAGGAGTCGCCAATGTTCCTGCATGGCAGACGCCTCGGCCTTTTCGTTCGCAGCGGCCACATGTCCCAGGCGCTGATCCTTCGACAGGGGCGGTAGCGGCACACGGCGAGCGCCCTTCCCTTCGTGGCCGATCGGATCATCGGGCAGGTCCAGAGCCCCGCCGCCCCCCGGGGCTCCCGCAGCGTCCGCAAGAATAACGATGGGCGCTTGCAATCCCTTCGAGCCGTGGACAGTCATCACGCGCACCTGCCCCGTCGCCTCGTCCGGGTCGCGCTTCAGCTCGCTCTGGCCGGCATCGAACCATTCGATGAAGCCCGTAAGGCTCGGTGTCTGCCCGCTTTCGTATGCAAAGGCGGCGTTGACGAGCTCGTCTATCGGATCGTTCGCCTCATGCCCGAGTCGTGCAGCAAGCCTGGCGCGGGCCTGCCACGGGCCGGTCAGCATCCACGCGAGCAGGGCTTGGGGCGTCTGGTAATCGGCACGCGCGAGCAATTCCCGCAGGCTTTCGACGGTGCGCGCGACGAGCGGATGCTCAAGTTCACGCAAGTGATGCCACAGACGGGCGCGAGGACCGCGGGGCACGTGTTCCAGTAGGTCGTCCTGCGACCATCCCATGATCGGCGAGGAAAGCAGGTTCGCCAGCGACAGGTCGTCGAGCGGCTGCGCGGCAAAGCGCAAGGCGGCCATCAAGTCCTTCACCGCCAGCGGCGCCCCGAGACGCAGCCGGTCTACGCCTGCGACCGAAACGCCCTTCGCGTGCAGCTTCGCAACGATCTGCGTGGCAAGCTCCCGCCGCTTTCGCACGAGGATCATGATATCGCCCTCGCGCGCATGGCGGGAGGTCCCCTTCTCGAGCACGAAGGGGTCTTCATCGCTGACCCAGCGGCGGACCTGTTCGGCGATCCTGTCGGCTAGTATGGTCTCGTGCGCGGGCAGCCAGTCGCGCTTGTCATCGTCCTCCCTGTCGCGTTCATCCCTGTCGCTCTCGTCCGTGTCGCTGTCGCGAACGACCGGGTTCCATAGCGTGACGAGGCCCGCACGTTCGCCACCTATATGTTGGGGTGGCGGCGTCGCCAGCCCGAATTGCTCATGCCCGATAGCCTTGATCGCGCGATTGACGAAGTCGAGCACGGGACGCGAGGTTCGGAAGGATTCGCCCAGGTCGAGAGGCGCCCACCCCGGAAGATCGCGCCCGTCGCGCAATTCGCGCGCATATTGCCGCGCTGCCTCGATCCGCTCGAAGACCTTTTGCTTGGCCCGTTCGAAATTGTCCGGGCTGGTGCCCTGGAAACCGAAGATCGCCTGCTTGTAATCGCCAACGGTGAAGATCGTGCGCAGACGATCTTCGCGCGCGCCCGCCCCGCTGAAATAGTCGTCGATCAGCGCGAACACGATGTCCCATTGGGCCGAATTGGTGTCCTGCGCTTCGTCGATCAGGACGTGGTCGAAGCTGCGATCGAGCTTGTAGCGGACCCAGGCCGACGCATCGCTATCTTCGAGCAGGCGTGCGGCCTTGCGGATCAGGTCGTCGAAGTCGAGCAGCCCCTCGCGCAGTTTCGCCTTCTCCCAGCGAAGCGCGAATGCCCGCCCGAGTTCGAGCGCGGGAGTGAGGAAGTCGGCCAGCGCGAGCAAGGCGTGGCGTTCGCGATGAAGAACGATTGCATCGGCGACTTCTCGCACGCGTTCGGGAAGCAGAGGATCGTCCTTCGCCGGCACCTTCATCTGGCGGGGCTCACCGGCCTTGGTCAGCACAGTTTTGAAAAAGCCCGCGACGAGGTTGCTCCGTTCGTCCGGAGGGCAGGCCAGCCAGCGCGGAAGAAATTCCACACAGCCACGACCGATCTGCGAGTTCCAGCCCTCCATCGCGGGCAGCATCGCTTGCAATTGGCGATCCGGGAAAACATCGGGGTGAAGGACGGCATCTGCCCAATCCATATCGGCGTCGGCAGGGATACCCAGCAACCGGTTCACCCTTGAGCGCATCGGCGGTCGCCACGACGTCGGCCCCTCCCACAGGTCCGCTGCACAGGCGCAGCGCATCAACCAGGTTCGCAGGGCTTCGGGATCCTTCTCGCGCGCGAACAGACTGGCCGCATCGAGAATGGTCGCGTCGCCGTATTCCTGCGCTTCGGACAGCATGTCGGAGAGTACTTCGCGCGCCAGTAACTCGCGTTCGCGATCCTCCATGGGACGCGTGCCGGGCGTAAGTTCGGCTTCTTCCGGGAAATTGGCCAGCAGCCATTGCGAGAACGCGTGGATCGTATCGATCCTGAGCCCGCCCCCGGGACAATCGAGTACGCTGGCGAAAAGCGTCCGCGCGCGTTCGCGCGTGCCGGAGCCGATGGTTTCGCCCAGATCCTTGAGCTCGGTGGCAAGCTTGTCGTCGTCGAGCCGAACCCACCGCGCCAGCACGGAATTGATGCGGTTCGCCATCTCCGCCGCCCCGGCCTTCGTAAACGTCAGGCACAGGATCTGCGAGGGTTCGACGCCGGGCCGAAGCAGCAATCGCAGCACGCGGGCTGAAAGGACCTGCGTCTTGCCGGTCCCTGCCGAAGCGGACAGCCATACGTTTTCCGAAGGGTCTGCGGCACCGAGCTGGTTGCCCTTGAGAGGATAGACCGTGCCGCTCATGCCGGGCCGTCCCCTTCCCGCTCGCCCGATGCGCTTTCACTAAGGCCGACGAGCCATTCTTCGAGCCGCATCAACTGGTCATAGTCGGAAAAGCCGGGGTAGTCGGGGTTCTCCCTCGCCCGGAAAGGCTTGTCGCCGAGCAGGTAGGACTGGATCGCTTCGGCAAGGTACGCCTCGTGTTGCGGAAGGAACTCTTCGGGCAGAAGTCCGGTCTGTTTGCGGCCGACCTTCATCGGAATGTCGACATGCCCGAACTCGCCCTCCTTCTTCGCCAGCGACCAGTATTCGAACGCTTCGGCGTCGCCGCTCAACATCATCTCGCCATCCTGGAACTCTCCATCGCGGGCGATCAGGCCTAGCAAACCAAGCTGAAGCGCATAGCCTGCCTCGACTTGCGCCGCAGTGGGCGGTCCTCCGGTCTTGTAGTCGACGATGGCGAGCTTCCCGTCGGGCAGGCGGTCGATCCGGTCGGCCCGCCCGCGCACCCGCACCCCTTCGACAACCATGGCGCCGCTCGCTTCGGTCGCTACGACCTTGCGGCCGTCGGCCTCTCCCTCCTTCACCCAAGCCTCGAAGCGTTCGAGCGCGGCGAGGATGCGTGGCTGCCACAATCCCCGGAACAGCGGGTGGACGCGGTTCCGCGCGAACTCGGCATCGGCGAACGGCACGATGGGGAGCGCCGGATCGCTCGCCCGGGCCTTGTGCCAGGCATCGAGCACGTCGTGCACAAGTGTGCCGCGCAGCGCCGGATCGTTGAACGGGTCGGGAACAAGCGGATCGAGGGCCCGAAGCCCGAGGATTTCCGCCGCATAGAACTGGTAGGGATCGCCGAGCAGGCGATCCAGCGCGGTGACCTTGATATCGACCGAGCGGCGCTGCTTTTCGGAAGGCTTCGGTTCGGGTCGCGGGCACCGCGCTACCTGCTCGGGCGCGCGGTCGATGGCGGGCAACAGGCGGGGAATGCGCTCTTCGCGGTGCTGGTCGACCATTTCGCCGAGCAGGGCCTCCAAGCGCAGGACGAACCGCGATGCGAGCGTGGGTCCCTCGGCATCGCGATGCGCGCGGCAGAGAACGACTTCGGGCGCGCCCAGTGCCCCGGCGAGGTCGTGCGCTGCAAGACCGATCCGGTATTCCGCTCCGGGAACGCCCAGCACCCGCAGAACCGCCGGGGCCAGCAAGGCATCGGCCGACGGGGCTTGTGGCCAGCTGCCTTCGTTCATTCCGGCGCAGATAACCAGGTCCGCACGGGCCATACGGGATTCCAGCAAGCCGTAGATAGACACGCGCGGGTGCCCGCCATAGGGCGGCCGAACCGCTACTTCGTCCATGGCATCTCGAAGCACGCCGGCCAGATCGCCGGGGGCGAGCATGGTTCCGACCGCACGGGCATGCAGCCGCAACTCTTCGACAAGCGTCGACAGCGCCCGTCCATCTTCGCGCGCCCAGACACCGCCATCCGACAAGGCATCCGCCGCACGTGCCAACAGGTCCAGCGCTTCGGACAGCCCGATCTCGGCGTTCTCGCTGCATAGCGGCTCGAGCAGTGCCTCGACCTCGTTCCACCACTCCTCGACCCCTGCGTGGGACGCGACTTCGCGATAAGGCGCGAGACCGGACGCCAATACGCTGCCGCGCAGCTTACGGTCGAAACGGCGAAGCGCGGAAAGCCACTGGCGCCGAGCCTCGTTGTCCTGCGAGCGCACCAGCGGATGGGCGAGCAATCCGATCAGGGCTGCCGGTTCCGGGTTGTGCGAAGCAATATCGGCCAGCAGGCCCAACAGCCTGCCCGCCGGCGTGAGCGACAGTGCCCTGCCCGCTGAATCGTCGGCCTCGATGTTCCAGCGCGAAAGATGCTGAACCACGCGGCGGGCCAGCGATCGGTCGGCAGTTACCACTGCGACGCGCTTTTCTTCCTTTTGCAACGCCTCCCGCACCAGAAGGGCGATGGCCTGCGCTTCCTCTTCGCTGGTCGCGCTGGTCATCAGTCTTACGCCGGAAAGTCGCCGCTTGCCGGGTTCTAGCTTGATCCACGAACGGCTCGCCTCAGGCGGCAGGAAAAGCGAGCTGATCGCATGCGTGCGCGCGGGCGGAGCCGCCGTCAGGCCCTTGCGATGCCAAGAACGCACCTCTTCTCGTGCGATGCCCATGCGGTTGAGCAGCAGCTTGAGATGATATTGCGGGTGGGTAAGCGCGTCCTTTGGGCCGAAAACCTCGCCACCCGCATCGCGCGGCGCCCCGGCCCTTCCGAGTTCCTCCCACGCATCCTCGCCGAGCGAGAGATCGAGGTCGGGAAGTATGACGGCGCCGTTCGGCAAATCCGCGATTGCGCGCATCATCCGCGCCAGCGCGGGCGCGGTGCTGGTCACACCGGCGGCGACGATCGGGTTCGCCGGCGCCTCTGCCCGCCATTTCTTCGCTGCCCTGTCGAACAGCAGGTTCCGGCGCGTCGCCGTGTCGACCTCTCCGCGTTCCGCGAGAACCGAGCGCCACCGAGCCTGCAACCCGGCGAGCAGTCGCAGCGAATCCTGCCAGTGCCCCGACAGTTCGCCGAGCTTGTCCAGCACGCGAGCGTCGAACAGGTCGTCCGGCGTTTTCTCCTCGACCAGCAGGCGGTCCATCGTCCGCGCGAGCTCTTTCGCAAGGCGCAGGCGCGCTGCTCCGGGAAGGGGATCGCGGCCCATCCCCTCGCGCTCGATGGCGATCAGTTCGGCGAGGTCCAGCCAGCGGCGCATCGGTTCGGCAGCTGGAGGAATTTCGCTTGCACCCAAGGGATCGAGCAAGGCGCCAAGCTTCTCGTCCAGATCGAGATCGCCGACTGCGACCATGCGAGGCATGAGCAGGCCCGAACGGCCCGTTTCGCCGGCATGCCGGATGAATGCCTCGGAGATAGTACGCGCAGCCCTCGTGCTGGGGACCAGCAGGGTCAGGCGTGCGAGACCGACAGTCGGCTCGGAGTAGCGGGGCACGATCCCGGCAACGAGCGCGTCGGCGAACCCCCGGTGCGCTGCGATCGAATAGATGTTCGGTTCCGGACGTCCCTTGTTCTCGATCATCCTCTAGTCCTGCGCCAGCGCGGTCTCGGTGAGGTCGATCGCCTCGGGCGTGCCGACTTCGTACCAGCGACCGGTGAACGCCGTGCCGAACAGCCGCCCCTCGCCGAGCGCGCGGTTCCACAGGATATTGGTCGAGAATTTTCCCTCGGGCGGATCGCGCAGCAGGCGATGGGAGACAAGCTGGATGCCGGTATAGACGAACGGCGCGATCCGTCCGGGGCTCCGACGCGAGAGGGCACCGCGCCCGTCCATGTGAAAATCGCCGACGCCCGTGAAGTTGCCCGCGCCCTTGTGTCCCACCAGCAGCAGCAGCGCGTCCATGGCGTCCGGGTCCCAGCGCGCGGATAATTCGGCAAACGCGTTCTTCGGACCGTCCAGCCAGATGTTGTCGGAATTGATGCAGAAGAACGGATCGGGGAGCTGAGCCCGCGCCTTCACCATGCCTCCGCCGGTTTCGAGCAACTGGTCGCGCTCGTCGGAAATCACGATCTCAGGTCGGCCGCGCTCTTCGAGGTGCGCTTCGAGCGAATCGGCCAGGTAGTGGACGTTGACGACCGCGCGTTCGATGCCCGCATCCGCCAGCCGGTCGAGCGCGTGATCGACCAGCGGCTTGCCCGCAACACGAACGAGCGGTTTGGGCATGGTGGCCGTCAGCGGTCGCATGCGCTTGCCGAACCCGGCGGCCATGACCATCGCGGTGTCGCTGGCGAGATCGTGATCGGTACTCATGCCTCGAACGCTCCGCCGCGAGCGCGCAGTTCGGCGGGAATGTTCGCATCGAACCAGCGCGAGACCGGTTCGAGTGCCGGATGTTCGAGATCGCGCTCCAGCGCCCGCCACACGCGCGGGATCATGGCCAGGTACCGGGCCTTGCCATCGCGGCGGTGAAGACGGGTGAAGATGCCGACGATCTTGGCATTTCTCTGGGCGCCGAGACGGGCGTAGTCCGCATCGAACTCCGGCCCGGGATCGGCCTTCTGCCGGTAGCGGTCGAGCATCCCGGCTTCGAGTTCGGGCGAAACATCGCGGCGCGCATCCTGCAAAAGCGAGACGAGATCGTAGGCCGGATGCCCCGCCAGCGCGTCCTGGAAATCGATCAGCCCTTGGGCGCCCGGACTGGGCGCGTCGCGCCTTTCGCCCGAGAGCAGCATGATGTTCTCCGCGTGGTAATCGCGCAGCACCGTGACCGTCTGTTCGTCACGCTCGATCATCGGTGCGAGCACTTCGTTCCAGGCAGCAACATATCCTTCCGCGTCCACATCGAGCCCCTGGGCAGGCGCGAACCATTCGGTGAGCAAGGCAGCCTCGCGCTGGTATGTCGCCATGTCGTAAGGCGGGAACGGTCCCGCCGGCTTGCGATGAAGCTGCACGAGCGTGTCGATTGCCGCCTCGTACGCGGCGCGTTCGCCGGAAGGATTGGCATCGATCCATTCGCGCATCCGGTCGTCGCCGAAATCCTCGGTCAGCACCCAACCCGCCTTTGCGTCCTCGGCGCGAATACTTGGAGCGCGAAGCCCATGATCGCGCAGCCAGTGCGCGACGTTCAGGAACGGCTGCGGGTCCTCTTCCGGTGGGGGGGCGTGCATCAGCATGGCGGTTGCCGCACCATCGTTTCGCTCCGGATCGCGTCGAAGCCGGAAGTAGCGGCGGAACGAGGCATCGCCCGGGATCGGCTCTATCCGGGCGTCGCCCCAGCCGGCTTTCTCGATGAATTCCTGCAAACCTTCGGGATAGTTCGTCATGGCCACCGCCCTAGCCAATCCTCGCCCGGCGCGGCAATCGCAATCCGCCCTGCGTCGGGTCCCGCAGGCGCATTCTCGATCGTGATCGACAGGCAGGCCGGTTCACCATCGAAATTGCCCGCGCGGTCCGGCCACTCCGCCAGCAGTGCCGAACCGTCGCGATAGTCTTCCAGCCCCAACTCGATAAGCTCCGCAGGATCTTCGAGGCGATAGAAATCCGCGTGCACTATCGGAAGGCGCAAAGGCGGAGCGTCGTAGGTCTCCATGATGGTGAAGGTCGGAGACGGTACGTCCCCCCGATGGCCGAGGGCGGTGATGATCGCGCGTGCCAGCGTGGTCTTCCCGGCCCCCAGCCCGCCGCGCAGCGCGATGACGTCTCCGGCCTGCAAGCGGTCCGCGATCCTGGTTCCAAATTCCTCCATCGCATCGAGGTCCCGCAACTCGTGGCGCGTCGTGTCGCTCACGGCAGATGAATGGTCGCGACCGTGCCGGATCCCCTGTGGCTGGACAATTCGAGCACCCCGCTGTGCCCCTCGATCAGTTCGCGCGAAAGCCGGATGCCGAGGCCGGTTCCGGCCCCTGCCCGCTCCGACGCGTCTTCGGCCCGCATGGCGCCAGCATGCGGTTCGATCTTGCCAAGGGCGCGGGCGAGATCCTTCGTGCCCATCCCCGGCCCGTTGTCGGAAATGACGATGGTCGCGCTCCAACCGCTATCGGGTCGCGGTTTCGGCATGTCGATCTTTATGCGACCATCGACCGGCGTGTGCTCGATGGCGTTGTCGAGCAAGTTGCCGATAGCGCGCGCGAACTGGCGCGGATCGGCCTCCGCCACGCGACCCTTGCGCCCCTTGAGATCGAGGCTGAGTCCGGCGGAAAGTATTGCCTGTTCGCGATCGCGCACCAGCTTCGAAAGAAAATCGAGCAGGTCGATGGGTTCCTTCTCGATCGGCAGCAGCCCGGCCTCGCTCTGCGACAGGTCGAGGACGTTCTCCACCTCCTCTGTCAACCGTTCGGTCGAGGTAAGGATGGCCTCGACATATTCGCGCGCCCGCTCGTCGAGTTCCCCGGCCGCACCGCTTGCCAGCAATTCCGCGAACCCGCCGATCGTGGTCAGCGGCGTGCGGAATTCGTAGGACATGTTGGCGAGGAAGCGCGCCTTGACCGCGTCCGCCTCCTCCAGCGCGATCGCCCTCTCGCGCAAGGCCTGCTCCGCCTTTTGCGAGGCGGTGATGTCGAGCACGATCAGCAACCCGTTCCCGTCGGGCAGAGGCACCCCGGCAAAGCGCAGGGTCCGCCCGTCGGAAAGGAGGACCTGACCGCCCTTCTCGCGCCGATCCAGGGTGGCCGCGCGGACGGCAGCGCCAATCCGGTCCGCATCGGCCGGATCGGCGACGTTGCGCCCGATCGCACCGACGAGTTCCTCCGCGCTGGGATGGGTGTCGAGCAGATCGGTGCTGAGGCCCCACGTCCCTGCAAAACTGCGGTTCCAGATTTGCACCGAACCATCGGGCGCGAAGATCGCCAGCGCTTCGAACAGGCTGTCGAGCATCGCGGTGCGAGTGCGCAGCATGGTGTCGCGCGTAGCCGAAAGCTCGAGATGTTCGGTCTGGTCCTCGGCAATCAGGACCATGCCGCTATCGGGCATGGTCTGCGCGACGACCCGCAAATGGGTGCCGCCTGAAAGAGGCCAGTTCTCTTCCTGCGTTTCGGTTGCGTCGAACCACGCCCGCCGATCCCTTCGCCATTCGGGGAAGTCCCGCACTTCCGGGGTCGCCCCGTGGTCGCGCGCTTCTGCGAGGAACTGCTCGAAGGTGACGCGGTCCTCGATGACGCCGTCGCGCAGGCCGAACTGTCGGCGAAACGGCAGGTTGGCGAAGATCATCCGTTCATCGGTATCGAACTGCGCGACGCCGACCGAAAGCTGGTCGAGCATGGCACGCTGCGCCTTGCGGAATGCCTTGAATGCGCGGGAGATGCGCTGCTCTTCCTCGACGTCGATGGCATACCCTGCCACGCCCTCCCGTCCCAGCGGAAGCTCGGTGACGCGGAGCGAGCGGCGGGCGCCGTCGATCGTGACCGCGTCGATCCGCTCCTTCGGCTCCTGGCGAAGCATCACGTCGCGGGCGATATCGCGCGGCGTGTTGCGGCCTTCGGGCTCGAGCAGTTCGATCTGCTCCTCGATCACGCTTTCGAGATCCTCCGCACCCACGGCTGCCACGAACGCGTTGTTCACAAGGCGCAAGCGCATGTCGGCATCGCGAAACCACATCGGCATGGGTGCGGCGTCGATCAGGCCGACCAGCGCTGCGAAATCGGTTCGCACCCGCGCCGTTTCGGAGCGCAGCTGTGACAGCTCGGTCTCGCTGCGGGTGAAGTCGAAAACCCACACGATGACCGCGCCACCCGGTGAAATCTGCGGGTCCGCCAGCATTCCGAAGAACGCCAGGCTGCGCTTGGCCCCGGGCGGGGTGAGCACCAGTTCGAACGGTCGCGCGCTGCGCTGCGTCGCGCGTACCTCGTTCGAAAGATGCTCGACCTGTTCGCGCGAAAGGCCGCCGACTTCGCCGGTATACAGTTCGCTGAGATAGGTCGGGAGCGCGTTAAGCCCGAGCCAGTTTGCGAGGCGCGATGGTCCTTCGATCCGCCCGTCGACACGGACCGACAGCGGGATCGCCGGGGCCATGTCGAACATGCGCTGCATGCGGACCAGCGAGGTCTGCATGGCGCGGTGCCGCCGCACCTTCGCATTCGCGCGCACGATCACCCAGATGGACGCAATCGTCCACCCGGCAAGAATCAGTGCGATCACGACAAGGGCGAACGGCGTAAGCTCCATCGCGCCTCAGCTATGCCGGGCAGGCGGCGCTTGCAATGGTCGCAAGCCCCGCCGCCCCCGTCAATCTACAGCCGATTGTCCGTAGCGTGGTCAGTAGCGATAATGGTCGGGCTTGAACGGCCCTTCCTGCGGCACGCCGATATAGTCCGCCTGCTTCTTGCTGAGCTCCGTCAGCTGGACGCCCAGCTTTTCCAGATGCAGGGCCGCGACCTTTTCATCGAGGTGCTTGGGCAGGACGTAGACGTCGTTCTTGTACTCGTCCGACTTGGTGTAGAGTTCGATCTGGGCGAGGACCTGGTTGGTGAAGCTCGCGCTCATTACGAAACTTGGGTGCCCGGTCGCGCAGCCGAGATTGACGAGGCGACCCTTGGCGAGGATCAGCAGCGCATCGCCGTCGGGCTTCGTGACGAGGTCGGTGCCTTCCTTGATCTGCTTCCACTCGTAATTGTCGAGCGCGCCGATCTGGATCTCGCTGTCGAAGTGGCCGATGTTGCACACGATGGCCATGTTCTTCATCGCCTTCATGTGCTCGCCGGTGATGACGTCCTCGTTGCCCGTCGCGGTCACGAAGATGTCGGCGCGCTTCGTCGCCTCTTCCATCGAGACGACTTCGAACCCGTCCATCGCCGCCTGGAGCGCGCAGATCGGGTCGATCTCGGTCACCATCACGCGGGCGCCGCCGTCGCGCAGGCTGGCAGCGGAACCCTTGCCCACGTCGCCATAGCCCGCAACGCAGGCGACCTTGCCCGCCAGCATCACGTCGGTCGCACGGCGGATCGCGTCGACAAGCGATTCCTTGCAGCCATACAGGTTGTCGAACTTCGACTTCGTCACGCTGTCGTTCACGTTGATCGCCGGGAACGGCAGCTTGCCCTGCTTGGCGATCTGGTAGAGCCGCATGACGCCGGTCGTCGTTTCTTCCGACACGCCGTTGATGTTCTTCACGCTCTTGGTGAGATAGCCGGGATTGCGCTCGACGAAGGCCTTGAGCGCGCGCTGCATCTCGATTTCTTCGGCGTTCTGCGGCGCGGGCATTTCCTCGCCCGCCTCGATCCGCGCGCCCCACAGCGCGAACATGGTCGCATCGCCGCCATCGTCGAGGATCAGGTTGGCGGTGAGATCTGAATCACTCTCGCTCGACCAGTCGAAGATGCGACCGACGTAATCCCAGTAATCGGCCAGCGTTTCACCCTTGATGGCGAACACCGGAATGCCCTGATCGGCGATCGCGGCGGCAGCGTGATCCTGCGTCGAAAAGATGTTGCAGGTCGCCCAGCGAACCTGCGCACCGAGCGCTACCAGCGTTTCGATGAGGACGGCGGTCTGGATCGTCATGTGCAGCGAGCCGGTGATGCGCGCACCCTTGAGCGGCTGGCTGTCGCCATATTCCTCACGCAGGGCCATCAGGCCCGGCATCTCGGTTTCGGCGATGGCGATTTCGTCCCGCCCGTATTGGGCGAGGCCGATATCCTTGACGATATAATCCTGCTCGGCGGTCTGCGTGGCCATGTGTATCTCCGTAAAAAGCGTTGCTCGCCGCCTAGCGACCGGGCCGCCGACAATCAAATATAAAGTTATCTTTATATCCGCAATCGTGCTTCGTGGCACCTTTGCCGGACGTCGTCGTTGCTATACGCGACACCCCAGTTTCCGCATTCCAAGACAGGAGAGCCGACATGACGATTTCCGTAGGCGACAAGCTTCCCGAGGTAACGCTGGTAAAGGCGACGCCGGACGGCCCTCAGCAGATCAAGTCGGGCGAATATTTCGCCGGTCGCAAGGTTGCGCTGTTTTCCGTGCCGGGTGCCTTCACCCCGACCTGTTCGGCCAAGCACCTGCCCGGCTACGTCGACAAGGCTGGCGACCTGAAGTCGAAGGGTATCGACGACATTGCATGCACGGCGGTGAACGATGCGTTCGTCATGAACGCCTGGAACCGCAGCGATGGCAGCGAAGAGATCACGATGCTCGCCGATGGCAATGGAGACTTCGTCGAGGCGATCGGCCTGACCACGGATTCGACGGCTTACGGCATGGGCCAGCGCGGCCAGCGGTTCTCGATGGTCGTCAACGACGGCACCGTCGAACAGCTCAACGTCGAGGCGCCGGGCGATTTCAAGGTGTCGAGCGCGGAGCACATGCTCGGCCAGATGTGAACGCGATCGCGTCGGCGCGCAGGATAATTTCCTACTTTACCTGACAGATCTTACACCGTGTCAGGCTGCTAAACCGGGTCTCGACCGGCAGGAATCCGCGGTTCGTGCGGTCCTATGTCAGCCTGACACTTTTCCAACCGGCTTTCGCGCTTCGGCGCGCGCGATGGGTTTCGACCATGGCAAAGAGCGTCCGCGATCCTGAGGGGATTGCGATGCCGCTGCCCTACCTGTGCCGACCGAAGTAGGAAAATCGGGAAGCGCCATCGCACGGCATCCGCATCTCCTCCGGATCGAGTGGCGTTCAATACCCCATCAGGCTCATCACTTCCTTGCGGCTGCGCTGATCGTCGAGGAAGCATCCGCACAATTTGGACGTCACCATGTTTACGCCGGGCGTCCGAACGCCGCGGCCCGTCATGCAGCCATGCTGCGCCTCGATCACCACGGCGACGCCCTGGGGTTCGAGGTTGTCCCAGATGCAGGTGGCGACCTCGGCGGTCAGCCGCTCCTGGATCTGCAAACGGCGTGCGTAACCATGCAGCACGCGTGCGAGCTTCGATATGCCGACGACCTTCTGGTTGGGCAGGTAGGCGATGTGTGCGCGGCCCGTAATCGGCGCCATGTGATGCTCGCAGGCCGACTGGAATGGAATGTCCTTCAGCAGCACGATCTCGTCGTAGCCGCCGACATCCTCGAACACGCGGGAAAGATGGACGGCCGGATCTTCCTTGTAGCCCTCGCAATATTCCAGCCACGCACGCCCCACCCGCTTCGGCGTATCGAGCAGCCCTTCACGCTTCGGATCGTCGCCCGCCCACTCGATGAGAGTGCGGATCGCATCCTGCACGTGCTCGGGTACGTCCGGCTTCTTGAGCGGATGCTCGTAGCTCAGATCGTCGTGATCGTGCGGGTCGGTCATGCTTCTATGCCCCCTCGAATGGCGGTTTGACGTCGATGCGCGTCGCTTGCCCGGGCGCCATTGCGTATCAGCGGCAGCTTGGCAAATTCGCGGATATCGCAAAATACGAGAAAAGGGCGCACCGACGGGAAAGATCCGCGGGCGCGCCCCTTCGTGAAGGCCGGAATTATTCCTTGGCGTCTTCTTCGGCTTCGGGCGTAATTTCGGCTGCGTCCTTCTCGGCTTCCTTGCGCTTGTCGAAGGTGCGTGTCATTTCCTTGTCCATCGTCTCGTCGATCTGTTCGGCGAAGTCGGGGAAATGGTCTTCTTCTTCCTCGTTGATGTGGTGACGATAGCGCTCGTCGAGCTGCTTGAACTTCTGCATCCAGGCGGGCGAGCTCATGTCAGTGGCCGCCAGATCGTTGAGCATCTCATCGATCTCGTGATGTTCGGCAACGGAATGGCGCGTTTCGCCGCTGGTTTCCGGTTCGGCGAGCATTTCCGAATAGACCGCCTGTTCTTCGGCAGCGGCGTGGCTTTTCAGTTCGTCGTTCAGCTTCTTGAACAGGTCGCGGCGTTCATGACTGTCGCCTTCGGTCTTGGCGATTCGGTCGAGGATGTCGCGCTGGCGGTCGTGATCGGTCCTGAGGCGATCGAGAACTTGCGTTTCGGTGGTCATGGGAACTCCTTTGTCGTCACCTGAATCAAAGCGTGAACATCGCGCGAGTTCCGGTTCGCTTGTTCGCGCCGCGCCCCATGCCCATATCTTGCCCATGCAAGAGCCTGTCAAAGAGCCACCCCCCGCAGCGTTCGAAACCTGCGCCCGTGCCGCGCTCTCGCGAATGCCGGAGGAGTTTCGCGAACAGCTCGAAGGAACGGTTCTGAGGATCGAGGAGTTCGCCCGGCCCGAACAGCTGGCATCGGTCGATATCGAGAACCGCTGGGAGCTCACCGGCCTTTACGAGGGCGTTCCCCTGACCGAACAGAGCGTGTGGGACCATGCGCCCATGCCGCCGGTCATCAGCCTGTTCAGACAGCCGCTGATGCGCGAAATGCGCGAGACCGGCGTCGGCTTCGAGGAATTGGTGCGACATGTCGTGATCCACGAGGCGGGGCACCATTTCGGGTTTTCCGACGACGACATGCACGCGCTGGAGGACATGGTCCGCGACTGAAAGGCGCTACGTCGCGTCCGGAGCGAAGCGGAACCCGCCAAGTAGGATTGGGCCGGTCGACGTGCGCCCGCCCCGTCTCCGCTTCGCTCCGACTCCGAAAGTTCGCATCCTTCTCGCGACCCAACAAAAAAGGGACCGACCCTTTCGGGCCAGTCCCTTTCTTGGCGCGCCAGGAAGGATTCGAACCTCCGACCGCCTGATTCGTAGTCAGGTACTCTATCCAGCTGAGCTACTGGCGCGCGTGGAGGTGGGCACATAGGAGGGCAGGGTTCGCTTGGCAATCCCCCGAACGCGGATTGCCACCCCGTTCCTAAACGTGTCCGCTCGCAAAAAGGTGGCGCGCAAGCTCGCGGTCGAGGGGCGGCTTGTCGAGCCGGTCTATGGCGGCCGGTGTGAACCAGTCGATTCGCCCGCCTTCCAGCGACCGGGGCGTGCCCTCCCACGCGCGCACGATGTAAAGAAGAATGACAATAGCCGGACGATCGCCTTCCGCGGCGGTTTCGGCGAAGGCCACGGGGGTGCAGCCCTCTTCGCGCACGACGATCCCCAGTTCCTCATGCAATTCGCGCACGAGCGCTTTTACCGGCATTTCAGTGCTTTCGACCTTACCCCCCGGGAATTCCCATAAGCCTCCATGAGGCTTTTGCTCAGGTCTGCGCTGCATAAGCCAGAGGCTATCGGGCCCGGCAAGCGTGGCCGCAGAAACCAGCAACCTCATGTCACTCATGTCGGAATTTTTGGCACTTCCGCCCCTCCCTTCAATCTTTCCTTAACCCGCTTTGCCGATTTTTCGTCTCGTCAGGAACGTACAGAAACGGGTGACCACATGGATTTGAAAGCTTTCTACGAAGCGTTGGTAAGTGACCAATCTGGTGCCACCGCCGTCGAGTATGGCCTGATCGCGGCTCTTATCGTCGTGGGCATGCTGACTGCGCTGCTCGGCCTCGCCGATTCCAGCTCGGGCATGTGGGGTTCGATCGAAAGCGAAGCCACCACAGCAATGAATTAAGCCTTTTGAAAGGCTGGCGATTAGGAATTCTTCAAGAGCTGCCGACTAGAACCGCAAATGTCAGCCCACTTGTTCAAGGGCAGGCACGGGTAACGAAGACTGAACCAGGAGAACACCAATGACCTTTTTCAACAAGCTTGCACGCGACGAACAGGGCGCCACCGCCATCGAATACGGCCTGATCGCCGCCCTGATCGCCGTCGCCGCCATCACCGCGATGACCCAGCTGGGTGAAAATCTCGACGGCACGTTCAACAACGTTTCGACCGAGATCGCGAAGGGCAACTAAGCCTTTTTCGACCGACAAAAGAAAGCGGCGGGGAGCTTCCCCGCCGCTTTTTTTGTGTCCGACGCCCGCGTGTTTTGTGTCCGACGCCCGCGTGCGGAGCGATCGGCGAGTCGATCGCTCGCAGCGACCGCAGGATCAGCGCCCGCGAACCACCAGCTTCACCTGCTGACCGACCTGCAACTGGTCGTTCGATCCGAGCGAATTGAGCACGCGGAAACGCTCGATCTGGCCGGTCTCGTAGGCCATGCGCCGCGCAAGGCTCGCAACCGTATCGCCACGCTGGACCGTCACCACGTCGATTTGCCGCGGAACGACCTGCGACGCTTCGGCCTGACTGATTCGCCGCATCGACTGGAACATCGAGCCGAATACGTTCGAGCGACCGGCAGGCGTGATCGCGGCGAAGTGATAGGCGCGATCGTTGCCGAACTCGTAGGCGAACACGGTCACATCGACCTGCTGCTGCCCATTGTTGACGCGCGCCTGCCCGTAAACCGCCGGAATCCCGTTGACGGTGGTGCGTTCCATCGACTGCGGTGCAAGCTGCTGCTGCTCTCCTCCGAGCGCCGCGAATTGCTGGCGCACATAGGTGTCGAGATCGCCGTTATAGGGGGCGAGCGACAATTGCGCTTGCCCGCTCTGGCCGTTGATCGAAACCGCGCGAGTCGAATTGACCATGTAAAAGCCCTGGGGCGCGGTGAACGAGAGCATCAGCTCGGGGTGAATGAACTGCCGCCCCTCGATCACGCCTTGCTCCGGATCGTCTCCGTAAAGGAGCCCGTCGATTCGGTTCAGGAACGTATCGCGATTGGTAACGCTGCCCGGCAAACCCTGCGCCTGACTTAGCGCGCGCTGGACCCGGCTGGCGGGTTCGGGGTGCGTCGAAGCCCATTCGGGCGCGGTTGCATCCTCGCGCCCCTGGAGCTGTGCGTCCAACGTGTTCTGCGCGGCAAGACTGGAAAGCACGGTGCCCATGGCACGCGGATCGTATCCGGCGGCAGTGAGGTACTCGATACCCAGATCGTCCGCCTCGATCTCCTGCGAGCGGGAATAGCTCAGGGTAAGCAATTGCGATCCTTGCAGGAACGTGCGCGCTAGCGAATCGGAAATCCCGCTGTCACCCAGGAGGATCGAGCTTCCGATCGCACCAAGTACGCCGAGGATCGAATTGCGCTGGGCGCGTTGCTGGCGAAGCTGCGAATGACGCGCGGCCACGTGCCCGACTTCGTGCCCCAGCACCGCGGCAAGTTCGGCCTCGTTGTCCATCAGCGAGACCAACTGGCGCGTCGTGTAGATATACCCGCCCTCGATCGCGAAGGCGTTGTTCACCGGCGAATTGAGGAGGCTGACGGTGAAGCTGTCGCGCGCGCCGGCCAGACCGGATTGCACCGCGATGTTCTTGCCGACCTGCTCGACATATTGCGCCTGTGATCCCTGCATCGCGCCACCGAACTGCGAGAGCAATTGCGGATGGTATTCCGCCCCTTGCGTCGCCTCGGCCTGCGTGATCGGCGTGTTCGCCGAGGGTATCGGCCCGCCCGCACATCCGGCGATAGACAAGGCCAGCGCGGAAACTGCGGCAAGACGGGTAGCGAAAAACGTCGAATTCATCAGGACATACTCCTTGGCGCGAACGCCGAATAAAGCTTCGTGTGAAACTCCAATCCCTTGAAACGACGTATGTTCCTAACCGCGTGGCGCTCTGGGCCGTGAGTCCGCTGCATTCAGACCTTGAGCGCGTCCCCGATCGAGAGGAAGCGCTCCTCGCGCCGCCGCACGAGATCCTCGCGCGCCAGTGGCGCCAGCATGTCGAGCTCTTCGCCTAGCGCTGTGCCGAGGGAATTTGCCGCGGCCTTCGCGTCGCGATGCGCTCCGCCCAGCGGCTCTTTCACGATGCGATCGATCACCTTGAGCCGCTTGAGGTTCTGCGCCGTGATCTTCATCGCCTGCGCGGCCTCGGGCGCCTTGTCCGCAGTCCGCCAAAGGATCGACGCGCAGCCTTCGGGCGAGATGACCGAATAAATCGCGTGTTCCATCATCAGCACCCGTTCGGCACTCGCAAGTGCGACAGCGCCGCCCGAACCGCCCTCGCCCACGATCGCGGCGACCAGCGGAACGCCGAGCGACAGGCACGTTTCCGTCGAACGCGCGATCGCCTCGGCCTGACCGCGCTCCTCGGCCTCGACCCCGGGGAACGCGCCCGATGTATCAACCAGCGTTACCACCGGCAGGCCGAACCGGTCGGCCAGTTCCATCAGCCGGATCGCCTTGCGATAGCCCTCCGGCTTGCCCATGCCGAAATTGTGCTCGATCCGGGTCTTGGTGTCGTGACCCTTTTCATGCCCGATCAGCATGACCCGGCGGTCGCCAAGCGTCGCGAAACCGCCCATGATCGCCATGTCCTCGCCGAAACAGCGATCGCCGCCCAGCGGCATGAAGTCGGTAAAGGCGTGTTCGACATAATCGCGGAAATGGGGCCGCTGGGGATGCCGCGCCACCTGCGTTTTCTGCCACGGCGTCAGCGAACCATAGGTGGTGGAGAGCAGGTCGGCGGCCTTCGCCTCCAGACGCTCGATCTCCGAAGTGACGTCGACCTTGTGGTTGGCGTCGAGGCCGCGCAGCTCGTCGATACGCTGCCGGAGGCTCGCAATCGGTTTCTCGAACTCGAGATAGCTAATCATGCGCGCTCGCTAGGCTGTCGCGCGAAATCGGGCAAGTGTCCCGCGCATTCGGGGTGCGCGCCCATCAGCCTTCGCGCCGCGAAAGGGGATGTCGGGCGTTCACCAGTTCGACGAGGCGGGCGGCATCGACGTGGGTGTAGATCTGCGTCGTCGCGATGTCCGCGTGGCCAAGCAACGTCTGCAAAACCCGTAAGTCCGCCCCCCCTTCGAGGAGGTGGGTGGCAAAGGCATGGCGCAGCACGTGCGGGCTGACACCCTCCGGGTCGAGCCCGGCGCGGTTCGCCAGCGCCTTCAGTATCTGGAACAGGCGCACCCGGGTCAGGTGCCCGGCCCCCTTCCTTCCCCCGCGCGTCGGAAAGGCATAGCGCGACGGCGGATCGGAAGGTCGCAAGGCCAGCCAGCGATCCATCGCCGTGCGCGCCCTTTCGCTGACCGGAACCATGCGCGCCTGCCCGCCCTTGCCGGTAATCGTGACGAACGGCGCATCGCGCGGACAGGCGGCTCGGGGTAGCGAGACGAGTTCCGTCGCGCGTAGTCCCGATCCGTACAGCATTTCCAGCAGCGCGAGCTGGCGCACGGCGAGCGGCTTGTCGTCCACCGCTTCGCTCTCCGCCTGGTCGAACAGCGCCGCGACCGCTTCGTGACCCAGGACCTTCGGCAGCGGCCGCCGCGTTCGCGGTGCGGGCAATGCGCCGGAGGGATCGTCCTCGCGCCAGCCTTCGTCCACGGCGAAACCGAAAAACTGCCGCAGCGCCGAAGCCTTCCGCGCAACCGTCGCGGGTGCGAGCGCCGACCACTCCCCTGCCAGCGTGGCGACCTTTGCACGCGATGCGGCGGAAAGATCGCCCACGGCTTCCTCCGCCCCGTCGAGATCGCGGCGATAGGCGGCCAGCGTATTCGCCGCAGCGCCGCGTTCTGCGGCGAGCATGTCGAGGAAAGCCTGGGTCGCGGCGGACATCGCGGCGTCTATCCTCCCGCCGGGGTCAGCCCCGCGCAACCGCCTCCGCCGCGATCATCCGCGCTTCGGCTTCCATTCCGACGCGGTTCAACGCGGAAACGATGTGGTAGAGATGGAGCGGGGTCATCTGCTGCCAGCTTTCGCCCTGCATGCCGAGCCCGGCCAGCATGGCGACCAGCACGGGATTGTCCACCTCGGCGGCCCGCTCGATCGTGCGGGACCACCGCGTCTGGCGATCGAAATCGATCTCGAGGCGATCGGCGAAGCTGTCGAAGTCCCCGTCCTGCAAGCGCCCGAGGCCGGCCAGACCCGCGATCAGGAACGCAGACTTGCGCGCGGCAGTGCTGCCATCTTCATCGACAAAGCTGTCGACATCGCCCTCGCTCGCCGTCCCGCCGTCGGGGTCCGAAAGCGCGATGAGCGCCCAGCCGAGCGAACCGTCGTTGACGGCTGCGCGCCACGTGGCCGCATCGCGGTCGAGCCCGGCGGTGAGCATCGAGGCAATGAGGTCGTTCGCGGGGAGCGCGAGATCCTCGTTCGGCGGAATGCGCGCAGCGGCGTAGGCTGTCAGGACCTGCGAGGCGAACCCCGAATTCGCACCGCTCCACAATTCGCGCATCGCATCCATGCGGGCGATGGGATCGGTCGCGACGTAGGCCTGGCGCAGCAACACGGCCTGATCCGCGATGTCGCCGGTGATCGCCTCTTCGGCGTAGACCTGGCTGTAGAGATCGATCAGCGCTGTGGACGAAAGAACGCCCGCTTCGGCCGCAAGCCGCCCATGCGCGGCACGCTGTTCGAGCCCGAGCGCCGGGGTCAGTGCCCCGGCCAGTGCATAATAGCGATCGCTCTCGCCTGCTAGCACCGGGGTAAGCAAGTTGTCCGGGACCGGTTCGCCAACCGCATTCGCGAGGCTGAAACGCCACGGCGTCAGCTCGTCGATACCCTCCCAGTCGATCGAGACCCCCCGACGCCCGCGCCCTACCGCGCCAGCGAAGCGCTGTGCCAGCAGGACGTCGATCTGCGGGGCAAGGTCCTGCCCCAGCGCGCGGTCGAGTTGCGAACCGGCCAGGGCGCCCTCGCCCGCAAAGGCGTTGCAGATCGCTTCGAGCATGGTCCAGCGCGCACTGTCGCTTTCCACCGCGTTCTCGTCTTCGCTCAGGCGCACCGCCGGACAGGCGCCGGCAAGATCGGACGTGGCGATGTAGGACCGGATCGCCTGCCCCGTCATCGCCGAGCCCCAGTCGCTGGTGTCCACATCTTGCGCCAATGCGCGCGCGACCGTGAATTCGCCGAGCGTGTTGAGAGCCCCGGCGCGCAGGGCGGCGAAGCGGACGGGGTCCATCCCCTCCGGCGCAGCAAGCCGGGTGGCGAGCGCGCGGCGCAGCATGATGTGCCCCCAGCGCGAGACCAGCGGCCCCTCGATACCGGCAAGCACCGCCTCGACCAGGTCGGCTGGCTGGCGCGCGAGGGAGGCGGTCGGCAGCCCCCCTTCCGACGGCGAAAGCAGGCCGACTTCGGTAAGCGGCCGGCGGGCGGCAGGGGGAATGTCGAACTTCGGTTTGAGCCCCAGCAATTCGTCCAGCTCGTCGGTGGACAGGTCCTGTAATTCATCCAGCGTCGGCAGGCGATCGAGCTCCGCGCCCGAGACGTTGGGAGCGGGCGGCAGGCTTGGCTCCGGGACCGGCTGGACGACCGGATTGCTGGTCGGTGCCGGAGTCGCGCCGGACTGGTTCGAAGAAGGCGTCTGCGTGGGTGTCGGAGCCGGGGCGGGCGCGGGAGACGGTGTCGGGGCGGGATCGTCGAAACCGGGCGGCAGGAGCGATTCCGGGGCATCCTGCGCGGTCAGCGCTCCGGTCGCGACCATCGCCATTCCGGCGCCTGCGATCGCAAGCCCTGCTATTCCGGCATGCACCCTCAGCCCCCCGCTCGTGCGCAGCCTCATGCTCCGTCTCCCGTCGCGGCAGTATCTGTCGGCAAGGCGACGTTCGTCACGATCGGGCGCAAAGGCTCTTCCCCGCCGTCGAACCATGCGACCGTAGTGACCGCAAGGACGAGCAGCACCGCCCCGATTCCCAGCGTGCGGGCCGAGAGAACGGACCGGCGACGCGGCGCGGCGAGATTTTTGCGGCGCAACCGGGAGGGTGGCCTTTGCGAGGACGAAAGCATGCGGGATGACCTGTCAGACATATTGCGCGCGCTTTACCCCATCTATAGGCCATGCGGCAATGACTGGCGAAGCGACTTTGACGCGAGGCGATATCGCCCGGATCGCTGCGCGGATCGATCGTCCGATCGTGCTCGTCGGCCTGATGGGCGTGGGCAAATCGACCGTCGGACGGCGGCTTGCCGGAATGCTAGGCCGCGACTTCGTCGATGCCGACGACGAGATCGAGGAAGCGGCGCAGCGCAGCATTGCCGAAATCTTCGATGAATTCGGCGAACCCTATTTTCGCGACGGCGAGCGCCGCGTGATTGCGCGGTTGATGGAGGAGCGCGCCGGTGTGATCGCGACCGGCGGCGGCGCGTTCGTGAATGACGAAACGCGCGCCCTGATCCTCGAACGCGGGATCGCGGTGTGGATCGACTGCGATATCGACACGCTGGTGGAACGCACGTCGCGCCGGAACACCCGCCCTCTGCTGCGCAATGGAGACCCCCGCGCGATCCTGGAGGATCTCAAGCGACAGCGCGAAGGACTGTATGCGCAGGCACAGGTCCGCATCGAGAGCGAGGACGGCCCGCACGGCGACACGGCGCGCACCATTATCGAGGCTATCGACCGATGGATGTGATTTCGGTGGCGCTGTCCGGGCGCAGCTACGACGTCAGGGTGGAGCCCGGCTGCGTGGTTCATGATTTCGCGGTCCAGGCGCGTGATTGGTACGAGCACTACCATCCGCGTGATGGATTGACCCCGCGCAAGGTTCCGTTTGTCGCGGATACAAACACCCACCGCCTGTTTCGCGCGAGCATCGAAGAAAGCCTCGCTTCCGAAAATTACGCCGCCGATTGGTTCGTCGTCGAGCCGGGCGAAAGCGCAAAAAGCTGGCGGGTTCTGGAGGAATTGATCGACTGGCTGCTCGGCCTCGGAGTGACGCGTTCCGACCATGTTTTCGCTGTCGGGGGCGGTGTGGTCGGCGACCTCGCCGGGTTCGCCTGCGCCATCGCGAAGCGCGGTTGCGGATTCGTTCAGGTCCCCACCACCCTTCTTGCCCAGGTGGACAGTTCCGTCGGTGGGAAAACCGCGATCAATACCGCGGCGGGAAAGAACCTCGTGGGCGCGTTCCACCAACCCTCCGCAGTCCTGATCGACCCGCTGGTGCTGGAAACGCTACCCGATCGGGAGATGCGCGCAGGCTATGCCGAAGTGCTGAAATACGGGGTGCTTGGCGATGCAGTCTTCTTCGACTGGCTCGAATCGAACGGCGAAAGCGTCCTTGCACGGCAACCCGAAGCGCTGGAACACGCGATTGCGACCAGTGTGCGGGCCAAGGCCGCGATCGTGGCGCAGGATGAACGCGAAACGCGCGGGCAGCGCGCCCTCCTCAACCTCGGCCATACGTTCGGCCACGCTCTGGAGGCGGAAACGGGGTTTTCCGACCGGCTGCTGCACGGCGAGGCGGTCGCGCTCGGCATGGTGCTTGCCGCGCGGTACTCGGCCCGGCGCGGCGATATAGCGGAGAATGCGGCACACAGGGTTGCGAGAGCGGTCGAACGCGCCGGCCTGCCCTCGGAGATAGCGGCGCTGGGTATGAGTGCCGATGGCGCGCGGCTCGTCGATCACATGCGTCACGACAAGAAAATGGAAGGCGGGACCCTCCCCTTCATCCTGCTGTCGGACATCGGGAATGCGGTGATGGCGCGCGATGTGGAACTGGCGGACGTAGCCGCCTTTCTCGACGCGCAATTGCAGGCGCACTGACCACCGCGCGCTTGCGGAAGCGCTCCCTCAAACGGTGTTCGAACCCAGGCGGTTATCCGAGAGCGGAAAAGACCGTGACCGTATTCTTGCGCTCTTCGAGGTCGTGATGGTCCTGCTCGTCTGCGTGCCGTGTCTTCTGCTCCGCCAGCATCGCGTCGTGTTCGAAGAACACCTTCTCGATCTCGTAGCGCTTGTCGAGGAGGAGTTGTGCGATACCGGCGGAAAGCCCTTCGCGCTCGCCGACACGTCCCAGCACGTCGGCCAGGTCGCGCAAGGTCGCCTCCTGCGGCGTCTTGTGGAAGTGACCGGAGTGGTCGAAATAGCCAATGCCTGCCCGCGCCATGATGTCATCCCTTTCGCATCGAACCGGATCCGCGAGGTTCGGGCGCCTCGATGATTCGGCAAAGTGCATCATGCGCACGATGAAGCGGTTTGAAATAACAAAAGTTGTCGGGACCCGATCACGACCGATTTGAACTGCCCCGCGGCCCTAGGCGATCAGTCCAGTTCGAGGATCACCGCATCCACCGCGAGGCTTTCGCCTTCCTCGGCATTGATGCTGGCGATGGTGCCTTCCTTCTCGGCGCGAAGGATGTTCTCCATCTTCATCGCCTCGACCGTGGCGAGCGGCTGCCCCGGCTGGACCTCGTCACCCTCCGCGACATGCAGTTTCACCAGCATGCC
>JBARZK010000106.1:0-3577 GCA_049649965.1 Erythrobacter sp. | reverse complement strand
GGAAAGCCGCGAGGAATCGGGCCGCCAGAAGGCTCTCAGCCGGGAGCTCGAGTGGATCCGTCAGACGCCGTCCGCCCGCCAGACCAAGTCCAAGGCACGCATCCGCAAGTTCGACCAGCTTCAGGACGCGCAGTCCGACCGCAAGCCGGGCAAGGCGCAGATCGTCATCCAGGTACCCGAACGGCTGGGCGGCAAGGTGATCGAGGCGAAGAATATCTCGAAAGCCTATGGCGACAAGCTGTTGTTCGAAAACCTGTCCTTCATGCTTCCGCCGGGCGGTATCGTCGGCGTGATCGGCCCGAACGGGGCGGGCAAGTCGACCCTGTTCAAGATGATCACCGGACAGGAGGAACCCGATAGCGGTTCGATCGAGGTCGGCGACACCGTGCGCCTAGGCTATGTCGACCAGAGCCGCGACGACCTGACGGGATCGAACAATGTCTGGGAGGAAATCTCTGACGGGCTCGACTACATGCAGGTCAACGGTCACGACGTTTCGACGCGGGCCTATGTCGGCGCGTTCAACTTCAAGGGGCCGGACCAGCAGAAGAATGTCGGCAAGCTGTCGGGCGGTGAGCGCAACCGCGTCCACATGGCCAAGATGCTGAAACAGGGCGGCAACGTCCTGCTGTTGGACGAGCCGACCAACGATCTCGACGTCGAAACGCTGGGCGCTCTCGAAGAGGCGATCGAGAATTTTGCCGGCTGTGCCGTGGTGATCTCGCACGACCGCTTCTTCCTCGACCGGCTGGCGACTCACATCCTCGCGTTCGAGGGCAACAGCCACGTCGAATGGTTCGAAGGCAATTTCGAAGCGTACGAGGAAGACAAGCGCCGTCGCCTGGGCGATGCAGCGGACCGGCCTACGCGACTGGCTTACAAGAAGCTGACGCGGTAGGATCCCTACGAAACCCGATCCGCGACTGCGTCAGTTAACCGTTTGGCGCAGTCGCGATCTGGGATCGGGTTCGTCATATTGCGGGAATTTCGGTGCGAGTTTGCGAAGCTCGTGCAAGTCGTAGATCGAGAACCCGACCTTCGAGAAGATCGGGAGGATTGCGAACAGCGCGACTTCGGTAAGACTGTCCAGCAGTCCCAGGCCCGAGGGACCGAGCGCCCACACTATCGGATAGCCCAGCCACATGGCGGTGAAATAGGTATTCACCCGCGTGAATGCGGGGCCGATCTCCTTGTTGAGCGACCGTATCCAGATTTGAAGGAATGGGGTTCGATCCAGCGCTCCAGATTGGGCGATGGCACTGGCGAAAGGGTGCTATCGGGGCGTTGGCCCACAGCACAACGAATGTCCTCTTTCTGATCCGTCCTGCTGCGTTTCCTACATGAGGCCGCTCGGCTAGCATCAGGCTGGTTCTTTGAAATCGTCGGCGTGGCTCAGAAACACGTTTCCCGTAGGAAAAGTGTCAGGCTGTCATTTGGTGCGACTTGCTCAACAATAACAGGTATTTACGCTTCCAGAACCAGCCTGACACGGTGTCAGGTGTGTCAGGCTGACCGTCCTTCTCCAAGCGCCTACCGGCACTATCGTGCATTGTATTGCCTGCCACGCCCGTGCAGGTTTGCGCCATGATCGCCAAGCACGTCATCTTACACGGCAAGGTCCAGGGCGTGTTCTACCGCGACTGGTCGGTCGAGAATGCCCGCAAACTCGGCATTGCCGGATGGGTTCAAAACTTGCGCGATGGTACGGTAGAGGCCCATCTCGAAGGCTCCGACGAAGCCGTGCGTACCATGATCGAGCGGATGCACGATGGCCCGCCGCACGCCGAGGTCGAACGGATCGTAGAGAACGCGGTTACATCGGAAGGGGTCGAAGGCTTCGATCGGCGCTGATCCGCCGACGCCTTAAAGTTGCCTGTAATGCAACATCCATCAATTGTTTCGCTCCGGCCTGCGCCCTAGTTGCGCGCCTCATGCGAAAAAACCTCCTCTGGCCCATTGGCGCGTTTCTCGTCGTCTGCCTGCTCGGCTACGCAGCGCGCAAAGCGATCGGCAGCGTTTACGGTGCCGCCGAAGCTGAGGTCCTCCTCGAAGCGCTCAGCCGAGCGGGCCTCTATCTCGGCTCCGCGATCGCCACCGCATCGGCAACCACCCTGGCGCTGATGCTGACGCTCGTCGGCATGATCAACCGGATGGAAACCGATTTCAACAGGGAGGCGTATCGCAACGTCAGCATGGTGGCGACGCTCGCTACGGCTTCTTTGATGCTGGCGCTCGTGGTGCTGCTCGCCTTCGTCGTGCCGGTGGGCGAGTTCGAGGAGTTGCCGACCGGTTGGTACACGGTTCTCTACGACGTGCTGTTCGCGGGCAGCGTGGTCATGGTCGCCTTGAATGCGGCGACGGTGGCCATGATCTACCTCACATTGCGCCGCGTGCTCGCGGCCGTCACCCCGGGCGACGACGTCTAGCCCACCGACCGGATCGGCAGCCCCTCAAGGCGAAACCCAGCGACCGGTCCAGGCCTTGTCCGACCGATCGAATACCGCGCGCACGTGTCCGGTATGCGCGAGGTAGAGCCAGTCGAGCCGCTCGATCTTGACCACGAGGATGGCGAAGTTCTCGCGTGCCGGGACGATGTCCTCTTCGCTTGGTTCCACGCCTTCCAGTTCCTGGGGCAGGCCGGAGGTCGGAACCGGGCTCGCCGTTCCCGGCCCATCGCCGAGATAGCATCGACGCGCGAAATTCGATCCTGCGTCCCAGGCCGACTGCGCCAGCGGCGTATCGCGCTCGATCCGGGCTGTCCCCTTGGCGCGGATCTGGATCTTCGCCTCTTTGTCGTAAAACAGCACCGCCATGCGCGGATCGGCCTCGACCGCAGCGACTTTTGGCGCGCGCGTGTCCATGTGAAAGCGCAAGGTGTAAGCATCGTGATCGAACTCGCGCAGCACCATGACCCGCGCTTCTATGTCGGAGGTGACGACCACCGGCACGTGCATGGCGGAGCGCCGGTCCGTTGCCGCTTGCGACAACCGTTCGACAAGGTCGCGACGGATGGTATCGAAATCGTGATGCATTGCCGGGCGCTCTCGCCGCCGCTTTCGCCTCGGTCAAGTCGTTAAGGTTGCAAGGTGCGAACCTGAACAAAAGCCGTAAGGTGCGGTTCAGGGGGCGGTCAGCGACAGGCCGGTAGAACGCTTCTATCGACATGATAATCAACGCCGCGCGTGGTGGGGCGGCACAACCGGAGGCAAATATGGATATTACCCATCTTCTCAGGGGTAGTGCGCTTTCGGCCCTCGCCCTCGCGATGGCCGTGATCGCTCCACCTCAGTCAGCACAGGCAGCGACCGGCGCTGCCGAAGCGAGTGCGGAACAGCAGCCGACGCGTGGCGAGCGCCGGGCGGAGCGCCGCTCCGAGCGGCGTTCCCAGCGCCAGCGTGCCCGTAACCAGCAACGCTCGCGCCAGATCGAGCGGGCGCGCAACGAAGTGCGTGAACGCCGTTCCGAACGTCGCAGCGAAAACCGTTCGGAGCGTCGAACCGAACGCCGCCAGGAACGCCGTGCCGAGAACCGCCGTACCGAAAGGCAGCAGGAACGCCGCGCCGAAAGGCAACAGGAG
>JBARZK010000105.1:0-2206 GCA_049649965.1 Erythrobacter sp. | reverse complement strand
GGATGCGCACCGACGCAATGCGCGAGACGATGTTCGCGGCAATGGTCAACGCCGTCAGCCCCACCAGCGCCGCCACCAGCAGGGCAAGGGTCGGCGCAAGGCCGATGGTTGCGGTCTCTCCTGTCAGCAGCCCCGACAACGCCTGCGCCGCGAGCCACGGAACGGCGAGCGTTGCGACCGAGGCGAGCAGGCTGAGCAGCGCGATGAGCGCCAGCTGCCCGCGAAATCGCCGCGCCCAGGCGAACCAGAACCGTCCGCTCACGTCCGCACCGCCCGCTTCAGCAGACGCGCGATGCCGCCGATTACGTGCGACGCGCGTAGCAGCGGGACCGGCCAGCCCTCCCGGTCGCTGTATTTGCGGCGCAGGTGCGCCCTGGGCGGAAAGGCGCGCATGGCGAGCATTCGCGCGCGGTCAGAAAGGTTCGGCGCATTGCGCAGGTCGAGGAGGAAGCCCGACAATTCGTCGGTGTTCGAAAAATAGTCTGCGAGATCCGCGTTCCTCCCTTGTGCGGACAACGCGGCCATGTGCTTCTCGGGGAGGGTCGTGCCGAGGTCGCGGCTGGCGGCGCGCAGGGCGTTGGCGACGAGCGGACCCACGCCGCCTCGTTCGCACATCGACAGCAGCCTTTGCCAGTCGGCCTCGTCCATCGCGCTCGTAAGCAGGTCGAAATCGACCGACCAGATCAGCCGCCTGGCTTCGGCAATACGCCCTTCCTCAGCGTAATAGCCGTGAACCTGGTGCCATTGCTGGTTCACCACGGCATGGACCATGGCGAATGCCGCCTCCGGCCGACGTGCCGCTTCGTCCAGTCGGGGCAGGGGCCGGGCGTTGGCAAAGCATTCCTTGATCGCGAGGAGCTTGCGCAGCACGTTGCTGTCCACCGGCGCCCAGTGAAGGTCGACGACGTGCTCGAACCCGCCCACGCTCGGCCCAATCCAGCCTTCCTGCCTGTTGATCCCGTGAACGTCGTCGCGCCGCGACCAGCCGTTCTCGACCAGCACCGCGCGCGCAGCGTCGAGTTGCGCGGGTTCGACCAGCAAGTCGGTGTCGCCGCGTCGCCGCGTGGCCGGGTCGTCGTGCAGCCAGTAGGCGAGCGCCGTTCCCTTGAGCACGACGCTGGCGATTCCGGTATCGGCCAGCGCGCGGATCAGTCGGGCGACGAGCTTGCCATGAGTCGCTTCCCACAACGCGACCAGCCGCGCTTCTTCCGCGATGCGCTCGATCAAGGCGTCCGGCCAGTTCGAAAGCAGGGCGGCATGGCGATGCAGCAGAGTGGCGATGCCGTGATATTCGATCCGGCCCCACTCGGCGCGCCAATCTCCGGAACCGTCCGCGCCGTCCCCGCCACCGAACCACGGCGCCGCCGCGTCCGCACGCACGGCGCGCACGCTTTGCGCGAGGAACCGGTCGATCGTGGTGTAATCGCTCATCGGGATGCGTCGTCGGTCCGCCTGCTGTTCGCCCGCATTCGCCACGGGGGATCGTGCAGCGGTGCATGGGGCAAGCGGCGCCGATTTGAAAGGCCGCCCGTTTGTGGATGCGGAGCGGTAAGCCGTTGCGAAGCAGGCAAACATTAGAGGTTGACCCCGATATGGCGCACTGCGATGCGCCGGGACCTCACCATTGGACCGAACTGAAGGGCACAACTTGGCCAAAGCGCGCAAGGGCATCATTCTCGCGGGCGGTTCGGGTACGCGGCTTTATCCGCTGACCCGAGGCGTTTCGAAGCAATTGATGCCGATCTTCGACAAGCCGATGGTGTACTACCCCCTCAGCACGCTGATGCTGGCCGGTATTCGCGACATCCTGATCATCACGACGCCCGAGGATGCGGAACAGTTTCGCCGGGTGCTGGGCGATGGTTCGGATCTCGGCATCTCGCTCAGCTATGCCGAGCAGCCCCGGCCCGAAGGTCTGGCGCAGGCCTATCATATCGGCGCCGATTTCGTCGCCGGCGGTCCGAGCGCGCTGATCTTGGGCGACAACATCTTCTACGGCCACGGCCTTCCCGAACTGCTGCACAGCGCCGATGCGCGCGACGACGGGGCGACCGTGTTCGCCTATCGGGTCAACGATCCGAGCGCCTTTGGCGTGGTGGAATTTGATCAGGACGGCCGGGCGATCTCGCTAGAGGAAAAGCCTCAGGAGCCGAAATCCGATTACGTCGTGACCGGCCTCTATTTCTACGACGGGACCGCGGTGGAC
>JBARZK010000104.1:0-22905 GCA_049649965.1 Erythrobacter sp. | reverse complement strand
GCGCTTCTCAGCCAGATCTTCGTCAAGGACGGCAAGGCCACGGTCGAGGAATATGTCGCCCGCGTCGGCAAGGAAGCCGGCCATACGATCAAGCTCGTCGATTTCGTCCGCTACCAGCTGGGCGAAGGCATCGAGAAGGAAGAAAGCGACTTCGCAGCGGAAGTCGCGGCTGCCGTCGGCAACTGACCCTTACGACCTTAACGGCAAAAAGGCCGCCGCAGCACAGCGCTGTGGCGGCCTTTTTCATTCTACCGCGACTGCACAAGCGCCTCTTCGAACAAGCGCCGATGGTGCAATCGGTCCGCTCGCGTCAATCCTCCGCCTGTGGTTCGTCTTCGCGCGAGGGCTGGGGCAGTTCGACATCGTGTCGGTGATTCCAGATTTCGACGATCTTTCCGCTGTCATCGAAACGGAAAACATTGATGATCGCGACGCCATCGACTTCGGTCATGCCGCGTTCCCGGCCCGCCTCATCCGGGACGAGTGATATGAACCATCTCGTGGCGACCTTGTCGCCCTCGGCGATCTGGTAGTCTATCTCTCCGCTGAGTTGGCCGAAGCTGTGGAAGAAGTCGGCGATGCTCTTTTGCGTCATCGCCGGCTCGGACACGCCTTTCCTGTCTCCCAGGTCATGGACGATGTATGTTTCCGCGACGTAGTCCGCGTAGGCACCGGTATTGTCAGTGAACCACAGGTTCTCATAAAATTCGGCGGCGAGGCGCTTGTTGCGCTCCAGAGTTGTTTCGGCGGCCTGTTCGGCGGTCGGTTGCGCATTCGCAGTCGAAGATCCCGACGCGGCCATAG
This sequence comes from Erythrobacter sp., assembly GCA_049649965.1. Lineage (GTDB taxonomy): Bacteria > Pseudomonadota > Alphaproteobacteria > Sphingomonadales > Sphingomonadaceae > Erythrobacter. The sequence goes on along the minus strand of JBARZK010000104.1, from coordinate 22,101 downwards.
CGCCAAGGGCAATCGAGGTAAGAAATATCCGCATGATCTACTCCTCCCGGCGACCCGCTCGGTGAGTATATTGGCCAGTCGGTGCAGGGCAAGTCAGACGTCTGCGCGGGGCTATTTCGGCGCATGACCCTTGGCATCAACCAGCGCGCCGGATAAGGGCACCGCTGCCCTCGAACTCCCCGGAGCCCGCCACCCATGTCCCTCCCAACGATCAACCGCGTCCTGCTCAAGCTTTCGGGCGAGGTTCTGATGGGGGAGCAGGAATATGGCATCGATCCCGAATATGTCGCGCGCCTCGCCCAAGAGGTGAAGGCGGCGAAGGATACCGGGCTCGAAGTGTGCCTCGTCATCGGCGGGGGCAACATCTTTCGCGGAATCAGTGCCGCGGCGCGCGGGCTGGACCGGACAACCGGCGATTACATGGGCATGCTGGCTACCATCATGAACGCACTCGCCATGCAGAACGCGCTGGAACAGGCGGGCGTGCAGACGCGGGTGCAGAGCGCAATTCCGATGAGCAGCATCTGCGAACCCTACATCCGCCGGCGGGCAGAGCGGCATCTGGAGAAGGGCCGGATCGTGATCTTCGCGGCCGGGACCGGCAACCCGTTCTTCACCACCGATACCGGCGCGGCCCTGCGCGCGGCGGAGATGAATTGCGATGCGCTGCTGAAAGGCACCAGCGTCGAGGGTGTCTATGACAGCGATCCCAAGCACAACCCACAGGCAAAGCGTTTCGACACCGTGACTTACGACCACGTCCTGACGCAGAACCTCAAGGTCATGGACGCGACCGCCGTCGCGCTTTGCCGGGAGAACGACATTCCGATAGTGGTGTTCTCGATCCGCGAGCAGGGCAACGTGGCCCGCGTACTCGCGGGCGAGGGGACCCAGACGATAGTGAAAAAGGACGACTGACCAGATGGCGCAATACGACAAAGCCGATACGCAGCGGCGCATGGAAGGGGCCGTGGATTCGCTGAAAAGCGACCTTGCGGGCCTGCGCACCGGGCGCGCCAACACCAGCCTGCTCGATCCCGTACAGGTCGAGGTCTACGGCGCGATGATGCCGCTCAACCAGGTCGCCACCGTCAATGCGCCAGAGCCCCGGATGCTGGCGGTGCAGGTGTGGGACAAGTCGAACGTGTCTGCGGTGGAGAAGGGCATCACGAAGGCCAATCTCGGCCTCAACCCGATGACCGACGGCCAGACCATCCGCCTGCCCATGCCCGACCTGACCGAAGAGCGGCGCAAGGAACTGGCGAAGCTGGCGGGCCAGTATGCGGAAAAGGCGAAGATTGCGATCCGCAACGTGCGCCGCGATGCGATGGAAAGCCTCAAGACCGACGAGAAGAAGAAGGAAATCTCCGAGGACGACCGCAAGCGGATGGAGGACGAGGTCCAGAAGCTGACCGACAAGTACGTCGCCCAGACCGACGAAGCGGCGGAGAAAAAGGAAAAGGAAATCCTTACGCAGTAGGCCCTGGACCCCACGGGGGTCCCTGACGTCGGCCACCGGGGAAAAGAGGACGGGTTTGGAGGACCACCGCGCAAAACATGTCGCCATCATCATGGACGGCAATGGCCGCTGGGCGAAGAAGCGGGGGCTTCCGCGCGCGGTCGGCCACCAACGCGGGGTCGAGGCGGTGCGGCGGCTGGTGCGCGCGCTCGAGCCGATGGAGCTCGACTGCCTGACGCTCTATGCCTTCAGCTCGGAAAACTGGAAGCGATCCGAGGACGAGGTCGACGACCTGATGAACCTCATGCGCCGGTTCATCAAATCCGACCTTCCCGAATTCATCGAGAACGGGGTGAAGCTGAAGATCATCGGCGACTGGCGCGCGCTTGCGCCCGATATCGTCGCGATGCTCGAAGACGCTTTGGAGCAAACGGCTGGCGGACGGCAGAGCCTTGCGGTGGCGCTCAATTACGGCGCGCAGGACGAGATTGCCCGCGCGGCCAGCGCCGCCGCACGCGAGGCGGGGGGCGATGGGACGATCTCTCCCGAAGCGATCGAACGCCATCTCGATACGCATGACCTTCCCCTGCTCGACCTGCTGATCCGCACCAGTGGTGAAATCCGCCTGTCGAACTTCCTGCTTTGGCAGGCGGCCTATGCTGAAATGCTGTTCGTCGACACGCTATGGCCCGATTTCCAGCCCGAACACCTTTCGCAGGCGCTCGACGACTTTGCCCGGAGGGAGCGGCGCTATGGCGGACGGTGAATATCGCTCCCGGCGGCAGCAATTGCGCGAGAAGGTCACCGGGCTTTCCGACCTTCCGATGCGCCTCCTTTCCGCTATCCTGATGCTGGCGATCGCCGTTGGCGCAGTGTTGCTGGGCGGATACGTTCTCCAGGCCTTCATCGTACTGGTGGCGCTGGCAGCCTGCTTCGAGTTCTTCCGCCTTATCTGGAAAGCTTACTCCGGCACGGTGCCTCGCGTGGTCGGGGCGTTACTGGGCGTCGCCTATTTCGGCATTGCGGTGTATGCGTTGAGCCAGTTCGACGTTGCAGGACTGGTGATGATCGTTGGCGCCGTGATCGCCGTCGATGTGTTCGCTTATTTCTTCGGACGCGCAATTGGAGGGCCGAAGATTGCGCCCAGGATCAGCCCTTCGAAGACGTGGGCCGGCCTGCTCGGCGGGATAGTCGGGGTGGCCTCGTTTCTATCGCTTTATGCCTGGCTTGGACTGGAAGGGGCACCGTCGTTGGGAGACGGGCCGCTCCTTCTCGTTTGGTCCGTATCCATCGCGGTGATCGCCCAGGCAGGGGACTTTCTGGAATCCTGGATGAAGCGCAGGGCGAACGTGAAGGATTCGAGCAATCTCATTCCCGGCCACGGCGGCGTGTTCGACCGGGTTGACGGTCTGGCCGCCGTCGCGTTCGTGGGCGGCTTGCTCGGGTTGATTTTCGCATGACCCGCTCTCTTACCTTGCTTGGGGCGACCGGCTCGATCGGCGCCTCCACCCTTGATCTCGTTCGTCGGAACCGGGACGATTGGCGGGTCGAGACGCTGACCGCCAATTGCAGCGCGGCAGAACTGGCCGCGCTTGCCCGCGAATTCGATGCGAAATTGGCGGTGGTCGGGGATGAAGGCTGCCTTGCCGAATTGCGCGACGCCCTCGATGGCACCGGGATCGAAACCGCCGGTGGGGCGCACGCCCTGTGCGAAGCGGCAGCGCGCCCGGTCGACCTGACCATCGCTGCAATCGTCGGTTGCGCAGGCCTCGCCCCGGTCATGGCGGCGATCGAACGGGGCGGGACCATCGCGCTCGCAAACAAGGAAGCGCTGGTTTCCGCAGGCGAAGTGATGACCGCCGCTGTCGCCCAGCACGGCGCCACCTTGCTGCCGACCGACAGCGAGCACAACGCGATATTCCAGTGCCTTGCGGGCAGCGACCTGAGCGATGTCGCGCGCATCACCTTGACCGCAAGCGGCGGACCGCTGCGAACCTGGAGCGCCGAGCAGCTCGATGCCGCGACGCCCGAACAGGCGGTGGCGCATCCCAACTGGTCGATGGGAGCGAAGATCAGCGTCGACTCCGCCACCATGATGAACAAGGGGCTGGAATATATCGAGGCGCACCACCTCTTCCCCGTCGGGCTGGAGCGGCTGCACATCGTCATCCACCCGCAAAGCGTGATCCACTCGATGGTCGAGTACCGCGACCGCTCGACGCTGGCGCAGCTTGGCCCGTCGGACATGCGCGTGCCGATCGCCTCGTGCCTCGCCTGGCCGCAGCGGATGGAGACCCCGCTCGAACCGCTGAACCTTGCCGCGATCGGGGAGCTGACCTTCTTCGAACCCGACGAGGCGCGTTTTCCGGCGACCCGGCTGGCGCGCGAAGCGATTGCAGCGGGCGGCTCGGCACCCGCGACGCTCAACGCCGCGAACGAAATTGCGGTTGCCGCGTTTCTCTCCGGTCAGATTGCGTTCACGCGCATTGCGGCAGTGGTGGAGGAAACCCTGCAAGCCAGTAACCTGCCACCGCGCCCGCAAACGCTCGACGAGGTGTTGAGCGTCGATGCCGCGGGCCGCAGGCAGGCGCGAGAAATCCTGGAGCGATAGCGACGTGTTCGATTCCCCACCCTTCTGGATGTATGCAGTCGGCTTCCTGCTGCTGCTCGGCCCGTTGGTCACCTTGCATGAACTCGGCCACTACCTCGTGGGGCGCTGGTTCGGGGTGAAGGCGGACGCGTTTTCGGTCGGGTTCGGCAAGGAGATCGCCGGGTTCACCGACAAGCGCGGCACACGCTGGAAACTCTCGCTGCTCCCGCTAGGTGGCTACGTCCAGTTCAAGGGCGACATGGACCCGGCGAGCGTGCCCAACCCCGACGCTCCGGCAGAACCCGGCAGCTTCCAGAACGCGGCTCTTTGGAAACGCGCGTTGATCGTTGCGGCGGGACCGGTGACGAACGTGCTGGTCGCCATCGCCATCTTCGCCGCGTTCATCGGCGTGTACGGCCAACAGGTGCCCGTCGACGAGGGCGCTTCGACCGAGGTTGCCGGCTTTGCCGAAACCTCACCGGCCGAGGCCGCGGGCATGGAGGTCGGCGATCGCATCGTTGCTGTCGATGGCGAAAAGGTGAGCGACTTCCAGCAGATCGTGCGGCGCATCGCGCTCTATCCCGAAAAGCCGGTCACCATCGCCGCCTTGCGCGATGGCGAGCGCCTTACCTTCGACATGACCACCGCGCGCGAAGTCGTGCCGGACCGTTTCGGAAACGAATCGGTGATCGGGCGGATCGGCGTCGCCTCGGCGGAACTCGAATACACGCGCGAGCCGGTTGCGGCCGCCAGTATCCTCCCGCTCGCAGTCGAGCATTGCTGGGACCTGTTCGACATGATGGTTACCGGGATCAAGCAGATCGTCACCGGCGAACGCTCGATCAAGGAACTGGGCGGACCGGTCAAGATCGCCAAGTATTCGGGCGAGCAGATGAGTCTTGGGCTGCTGCCCTTCATCAATTTCGCGGCGCTGATCTCGCTTAACTTGGCATTCATCAACTTCTTGCCAATCCCCGCGCTCGATGGCGGGCACCTGGCGTTCTATGCGGCCGAGGCGGTCCGGCGCAAACCGGTTGGTCCGCAGGCGACCGAATGGGCTTATCGCACCGGGATCGCCATCGTGCTGTTGTTCATGGTGGTGGTCACCGTGAACGACGTCATATCCTTGCCCGTGTTCGGCGGTTAGCCGGGTTCGGGCGAACGGCGCGGCGCGCGGCGCGGGCGGTTTGCCGGGGAAAGGCCACGGCGCGACCGGTTTGCACTGGGTGCTACGCTTGATTGCACCGGGCGCATAAGGCAAAGGCGCCCGCATCGAATTGCCACCGGCAGGTTACCGGGTACGGTCCTGTCAGATCGGCGCCAGGGGATCGGCGCCCTTTAAGTCGGGTTGGACGGGAACTTTAACTTCATGAACCGATGCAGCGAAACGGGCACGGGGCCTGTCACTTCAACCTATGCGATGGCCGATGGCACGGGCGCGCGTAGCACCGCGTTCACCCCGGCGCGCCGCCTCGCGCTCGCGTTGGCCTGCGGTTCGATGCTTGCGGGCGTGCCCTACGGCGTAAGCGCGCAGGATACCGACGAGGAGCCTGCCGAAACCGCCCGCACCCCGGCTGCGCAATCCGAAGCCGACCAGATCGAGGCTACGCAGCCCGACACCGCTCCAGCAGCCGAGCCCGCTGCGTCTTCGAACATCATCCGCTCTATTGCGGTTTCCGGGGCCGAGCGGCTCGAGCCGACGACCATCCTTTCCTACATCCGCCTGCGCGCCGGACAGGAATACACCTCGGCCGCCGCGGACGAGGCCCTGAAGGACCTGGGCGCGACCGAACTGTTCTCCGACTTCTCGATCCGCAACGAGAACGGGAACGTCGTGATCACGGTGGTCGAGAACCCGGTGATCAACCGCATCGTGCTTGAAGGCAACGACCGGCTCGACGCGGAAAAGATCCTGCCGGAAATCCGCCTCGCGCCGCGTCAGATCTTCACCCGTTCCAAGGTCCGCGCCGACGTTGCGCGCATTATCGAACTGTACAAGCGGCAGGGCCGCTTCGCCGCGACGGTCGAACCGCAAGCGGTGCAGTTGCCGCAGAACCGCGTCGACGTCGTGTTTGAGATCAGCGAAGGTCCCAAGTCGAAGGTTCGCCAGATCAACATCCTCGGGAACGAGGTGTTCTCGGACAGCGAGCTTCGCAGCGAGATGGTGACGAAGCAGGCCCGCTTCTTCCGCTTCTTCAGCTCCAACACCAGCTACGATCCCGACCGCCTCGCCTTCGACCAGCAGAAACTGCGGCAGTTCTACCTGACTGAAGGTTATGCCGATTTCCGCGTGGTATCGGCCGTGGCGGAACTGACGCCGGACCAGCGCGACTTCATCATCACCTATGTGGTCGAGGAGGGCGATCGCTACAGCTTCGGCGATGTGGAGGTGGAATCGCAGCTGCGCGATTTCGACAGCGAACAGATGACCGCCGGTCTCTCGCTCAGCGAAGGGCAGTTCTATAACGCGCAGAGCGTCGAGGACACGGTCGAGGGTCTGACCGAACTCGCTGGCCGGTTCGGCTATGCCTTTGCCGAGGTGCAGCCGCGCTTCGAACGCAATCCCGAAGACTTGACGATGGACGTGACCTTCATCCTGCGCCAGGCGCCGCGCGTCTATGTCGAGCGGGTCGACGTCAACGGCAACACGCTGACGCAGGACAAGGTGATCCGCCGCGAATTCCGCCTGTCGGAAGGCGACGCGTTCAACTCGCTCGGCGTCCAGCGGACCACCGCGCGGATCAACTCGCTGGGCTATTTCCAGGAGAACTTCGAAGTCACGCAGGTGCAGGGCAGCGCGCCCGACCGCATCATTCTCGAAGCCAACGTCGAAGAGCGGCCGACCGGCGAACTGCAGTTCTCCGCCGGGTTCTCCTCGATCGAGCAGTTCATTCTCGCCGGCTCGATCCGGCAGCGCAATTTCCGCGGCCGTGGCCAGACGGTCGGGCTCAGCCTCAACTATTCGCAGTTCCAGCGTTCGGCGCAGGCGAGCTTTACCGAACCGTATTTGTTCGACCGCAACATCTCGGCGGGCGCGGATATCTACCGCCGCGACTTCAGCAACTTCAACCGTTTCGGCAGAGAGCGCAACACCACGTTCGAGCAGGCCACCACCGGTGCTTCCCTGCGTGTCGGCGTGCCGCTTACCGAGTACATGTCGCTCGTCGGCAGCTACGTCATCAATTACGACGAGGTGAGCCTGGATGAGAACCTGTTCTTCTCCGACCTCGACAACGACGGCACGCGCGAATGCGACCCGCTGTTGGCGGGCCGGTTCCTATGCGATTCGATCGGCGACCGGCTGAGTTCGATCCTGGGTCTCAGCCTCAACTACAACTCGCTCAACTCGCGCCTGCGTCCGACGCGCGGTCGCACGGTCACGCTCAGCACCGAATATGCGGGGCTTGGCGGAGACGTGAACTACATCCGCTTCCGTGGGCGCGGACAGCAGTTCTGGAACGTGGGCAATTCGGGCTTCATCTTCTCCGTGCTGCTCGAAGGCGGAACGATCATTCCGCTCAGCGATCGTCCGGGCGAAGGCGTCGACGATGTCTTCCTGACCGACCGCTTCTTCCTCGGAGAGCCGCAGTTCCGGGGCTTCGATATTCGCGGCGTCGGGCCTCGTATCCTCACACAGGTATATCTCAACGACGAGGAAACGGGCCTGCCGCCTCGCCTCGACGACGATGGCAATCCCGTCCTGTTGACCGACCGCGACCAGATCCGCGACGATTCCATCGGTGGCCGCAATTACTATCTCGGCCGGGCCGAGCTCGAGATTCCGCTAGGTTCGGGTGCTCGCGAACTTGGCTTGCGTCCTTCCATCTTCCTCGATGTGGGCGCGCTATGGGGCGTGGAAACGCCTGTCCTTCAGGATAACCCGGAAGGTATTCAGCGGCTCGACGCCGATACCGGGCTGCCGCTGTTCACGACTACCATCGGTCCCGACGGTGACCCGCTGGTCGACGATAACGGGAACCCGACCAGCATATTCACTGTCGAACCTATCGACGCGAACGGCGACGACAACCGGCCGGTCATCCGGCCCAACAGTGCCATTCGCGAAGTCTTTCTGGGCGATTCGCCCAGCCCCCGCATTACCGCCGGTATCGGGGTCAACTGGAACTCGCCCTTCGGGCCGTTCCGCATCGATCTCGCCCAGACGATCCGCAAGGTCGAGGGCGATGACGAGAAAACGCTCACGTTCAACGTAGGAACACACTTCTGATGAAATTCACGACCAAGCTTCTCGCCGCCGGCCTCGCGCTGGGTGCCGTGTCCGTCCCTGCTTCCGCGCAGGTGCAGGGACGTCTGGCAACCGCCGATTACAGCCGCGCGATCGTCAACACCAACGCCATCCAGACCGCGTTCAACCAGATCGGCACCACCTACCAGGCGCAGATCGCCGACCGCCAGGCCAAGCAGGAACAGCTCGCCACCCTGCTTCAGCCGTTCGACACCAACGGCAATGGTCAGCTCGACGACAGCGAAGTTCCGGCGATCCAGGGATCGGAGAACTTCCAGCAGATCCAGACACTCAACCAGCAGATCGACCAGATCAACAACCAGGTGAACGCCGCGCGTATCTACGCGGTCGAGCAGGTGCTGACGCAGTATCGCGAGTCGCTGGAATCGGTTACGTCGCAGCAGCAGATCGTCATGGTCGTGCAGCCCGAAGTCCTCCAGTACGTCGCCGAGGGCGCGGACATCACCGGCCAGATCACGACGGCGCTGAACTCGCGGGTTCCGAGCGCGCAGATCGTGCCGCCCGCCGACTGGCGCCCCTCGCGCGAAGCGGCGCAGGCCTATCAGCAGATCCAGCAGCTGCTCATTCGCCAGCAGGTGATCCAGCAGCAGCAGGCTGCCCAGCAGGGTCAGCAGCCCGCGGCGCAGGCACCTTCGGGCCGCTGATCCCCCACCGATCGAGGCAATGGGGCAGGGCATGAGCGACACCGAAGCGAACGCGGAAGCGGGCGGCGAAAACAGCGCCGCGCCGATCACCGATTACGATATCGCCAAGGTTCTCGATGCCCTGCCGCATCGCTACCCGCTGTTGCTGGTCGACCGCGTCAAGTCGATCCATCTGGGCGAGCGCATTCATGCGGTGAAAGCCGTGAGCATGAACGAGGAGTTCTTCCAGGGGCATTTCCCCGGCTCCCCGATCATGCCCGGCGTCCTCCAGATCGAAGCGCTGGCACAGGCTGCCGCGATCCTCGGCATGGAAACGCTCGAACTTGCCGGAACCGGCAAGCTCGTGCTTTTCATGGGGATCGACAACGCCAAGTTCCGCGCGCCCGTGACGCCTGGTTGCCTGCTCGATCTCGAAGTCGAATTCACGAAGAAGCGCGCCCGCGTCTGCAAGTTCGCCGGGAAGGCGAGCGTCGAGGGCAAGGTCAGCTGCGAGTGCGAATTCACGGCGATGATCGCCGATCCGGAGTGATTTCGCGCCACAAGGCCGTGCCTAGCCTTCGGGCCCTTGCCTTCGCGGCGAAACCCGACTAAGCGCGCCGCTCCCCAGAATTCATAGCATCGCCGGTCGGAACCGGCGAAAGCTGACGAGGACAAGTTTCATGAAAGCCGATGCGCATCCCGACTATCACACCATCACGGTCAAGATGACCGATGGCACCGAAGTCCAGCCCCGCTCGACCTGGGGCAGCGAAGGCGACACGCTGACGCTCGAAATCGACCCCACCAGCCACCCGGCCTGGACGGGCGGCAAGCAGCAGCTTCAGGAAGGTGGCCGCGTGGCCGCGTTCAACAAGCGCTTCGGCGGGCTCAAGCTCAAGCGTTGAGCAATCTGACAAGCTTCGCGTGCCTTCGGGCGCGCGCGGGGAAGGGCGGTCCGACGGGGCCGCCTTTTTTCGTTCGGTTGCCTTAATCCGGGCGGAATGGCGAGACGTTCCAGAGGTCGTCCAATACCTCCAGCAACATAGGTTCCAGTCGCTCCAGCGGAGGCCAGTCGGGATCGGGCGCATGCTCGAACGCCCGGTCGCGCGTCTCCTTGTCGGGCCACATGGCGACGGCCACGAAAGTTCCATCCGCGGCCCGACCGAGCAGCGAGCCATAGCTGTTGTAGGGTTTGAGCGCTTCGGTCCCTTCCGACCAGGCCCGCCGGAAGGCCGCTACGTGTTCATCGTCGACCTTCCAGCGATAGATCCCCACAAAACCGTTTTTGTATTTCATGCTGTCTCCTAGATCCACGGCTTCTCGCGGTACCACTTGGTAATCACGTACTTCGTGCCCTTGCGCACCTTCATCCCGTGATGGAGCGTGTTGGGGTTCACGCTGCCGTCCGGCTTGCGGTTGTTCCAGCACAGCAGCATTCCGGGATCGGGCTGGAATGTCTTTCCGATCGCCTTGAACCGGGTCGCGCCGCCTGCTTCGACGTCGTTGAGATAGATCATGAATGTCCAGGTGCGCTGGCCGGTATCGGCGCAGAACTTCTCGTAATCCGGACCACCGGGGGTGAAATAGTCGGTGTGCGCCTTGAATTCCTGCCCGATGGCATAGCGCTGTCCCTGCAACGGCTCGCCGAGGCGCGGGTCGATCCCGTTGAGCGCGAACAACTGGGCCTCCAGCCTGGCCACGGCTGGTTCTTCGCGGTCGAGATCGCAGGTCTCGCTGGTGCGGAAATAGGCGTCTCCGTTGTCGTCGGCGATGGTCGAGGGGCGACGGTCTTTATCGATCAGTGCGATGAGATCCGCGCAAAACCGGTCGTCGATGAAACGACGCGCGCGGAGCAATTCGATCTTCGGATGCGGTACGCGCTGGAGGCGGGGTGCGCGCGCCAGCCTCGCGCCGACAGAATCGAGCGTCAGGGTCATGCGCCCGATCCTGCCGGGCGGACCGTCCCTTCGCAACCCGAACGGCATACTTGAAACAATCGTGCGCGCAGACCCCGTGCGCGCAGTTTTCGCTTTTCCTGATGCCCGGTTTGTGCAACAGGCGCGGCCCTCACCCGGGTGGCCTTGACCGGCCTCGCAACCGCTGTAAACCGCGCCTCTTGCGCGAAGGCAGCAGCTGCAAGGCCATGCCGAGGGCGAGGCCCCTGACGGGGAATATGGCGATCGTAGCTCAGTTGGTTAGAGCGCCGGTTTGTGGTACCGGAGGTCGGGGGTTCGAGACCCCTCGATCGCCCCATTTTCCTCTCCCTTCCTGGTATCCGGTGGCACTTCGCGCCTTGATTTGTGGGGCTTGCGAATGACCGCTTTCTGGACCGAACCCGATTTCGACGATCACGAGATGGTGCATGTCGTGCGCGATCGCGCGTCGGGACTACTCGCGATCATCGCGGTGCATTCGAGCCATCTCGGGCCGGGGGCCGGTGGCACGCGGTTCTGGCATTATCCCGATCCCAAGAACGCGCTGCGCGATGCGCTGCGCCTGTCGCGCGGGATGAGCTACAAGAACGCCATGGCCGGCTTGCCGCTTGGAGGCGGAAAAGCGGTGATCCTAGCTGACGAAGATCGCACCAAGACCGCCGAAATGCTTGCCGCGTTCGGCGACGCGGTCGAGGGGTTGGGGGGACGCTATGTCACCGCGGAAGACGTCGGCATCGCGGAAGCCGACATGGTCGCGGTGTCAAAGCGCACGGCGCACGTGTCGGGCCTGCCCGCCACGGGCGAGGACACGGCTGGCGGCGATCCCGGACCCTTCACCGCCTATGGCATCTATCTGGGAATCAAGGCGGCGGCGAAAAGCAAGCTTGGCGCGGATCGCATGGACGGCGTTCACGTCGCGATCCAGGGCACCGGCAGTGTCGGGGCAGGGGTCGCGCGCTGGCTGGCGAAGGACGGCGCACGGCTGACGCTCGCCGACATAGATCGCGGATCGGTTGCGAAGCTCGCGGACGAGCTTGGCGCCGAAACCGTCGATCCGGACGCGATCCTCTCGACCAAGTGCGACGTGCTGAGTCCCAACGCGCTTGGCGCGATCCTCGACGACGAAACCATCGCGCGCCTCGATACAAGTATCGTCGCAGGCGGCGCGAACAACCAGCTCGCCCGCGCACATCACGGCAAGGCGCTGTTCGAGCGCGGTATCCTCTACGCTCCCGATTACGTCATCAACGCCGGCGGTATCATCTCGGTCGCGACCGAATACCTCGCGCGGCGGGAGGGACGCCATGCCAGCGTCGACGAGGTGAACGCCCGGATCGAGAAGATCCCCGCGCGGCTGGAACAGGTCTGGGCCGAAAGCGCAGCGCAGGAAACCGCGCCCGATATCGTCGCCGACCGGATGGCGCAGGACCTGATCGGCCGGGGATAAGTCGCAGATCACGGCGCCATTGCGCCCGATCATCACCCGCTTGCGTCTTTTGCGGCCTTGGCGAGTGCGCGGTGGGCCACTACAAGCGGGGGCAGGACAAAACCGTGCACATTTACGCCAACCCCAAGCGCTTTCTGTCGCTCGCTAGCTGGCTGATGCCGCTCACCTTGTGGAGTGGTCTTGCCCTGTCGCTTGGCGCGATGGCGTGGGGCTTGCTCGTTGTGCCCGAAGACCGCCTGATGGGCGAGACCGTGCGCATCCTCTTCATCCACGTGCCCGCCGCATGGCTGGGAATGGGCGGCTGGGGCGCGCTCGCCATTTCGAGCGCCGCGCTGCTGATCTGGAAACACCCTCTCGCCGGGATCGCCGCGCGCGCGATCGCGGCGCCGGGCATGGTGTTCTGCGCCATCTGCCTCGTTACCGGGTCGATCTGGGGTCGGCCGACATGGGGCACTTGGTGGGTGTGGGACGGACGGCTCACCTCGATGCTGGTCCTCCTGTTCCTCTATGCCGGGTACATCGCCCTGTCGCAGGCCACGGCACGCGAAGGGGGCAGCGAGAAGATCGCGGCCATTTTCGGCCTGGTCGGCGCAATCAACGTTCCAATCATCAATCGCAGCGTGGTGTGGTGGAATTCGCTCCACCAGCCGCCCAGCATCACGGTCGGCCAGAGTTCGATCGATCCCGTGTTCCTGTGGCCCCTGCTGGTCGCGGTTCTCGGCTTCTCGCTGCTGTTCGGCGCCCTTGTGCTGATGCGGATGCGGGCCCTGATCGCGGAGACCCAGACCGAGGCACGGCTTCGCCGCCGTGCGCTGGCCGACGATGCGCCGCGCGACGCCGCGATGATGGAGACCGCATGATGCGCGAGGCGCTCAGCCAGTGGGACTATGTCATCGCAGCCTATGCGGTGGCCCTGCTCGCGCTCGGGTGGCTGGTCGTATGGAGCTGGCGCAGCATGACAAAGGCGGAGATGCGGCGCGACGCGGCGAAGCGTGAGGGCCGGGCCCGGAAAACGCGATGAAAGCGAAGCATCAACGCCTGACGCTCGTCGTCCTTGCCTTGGTGGCGATCGTCGCGGCCGGGTTGATCGCGGCGTGGGCGCTGCGAAACCAGGCGAACTATTTCTACTTGCCCGAACAAATGGCCAGCGATCCCCCTGCTGTCGGACAGCCCGTGCGCCTTGGCGGCATGGTCCAGCCCGGCTCGCTCCAAACGCAGGCTGACGGGATCACGGTGCGCTTCGTGGTCACCGGCAATGCCGCCAGCACGGTGCCGGTACGCTATAGCGGCATCCTGCCCGACCTGTTTATCGAGGGATCGGGCGTCGTCGCGGAGGGCAGTCTCGGTGCCGACGGGGAATTTCTCGCGACCAACCTGCTGGCCAAGCACGACGAGAACTACATGCCGCGCGAGCTCGAAGGCTTGCCGCCTTCCGAAGCTGCGCAAGAGGCGCGCGAGACCGTCGCCGGTCTGGAATAGGGGCGCGCGGGAACTGCCATGATAGCCGAACTCGGACTTGCCGCCCTTTGGCTTTCCGCCGCGCTTGCGGTGCTGCAGATGGTCTCCGGCGCCTTCGGGCTGCGCGAGGGCGGCGGCTCGGCGTGGGCGCTTTACGCGCGCCCGGCGGCGATCGTTCAGGCGTTCCTCGCGACGCTCGCCTTTTTGCTGCTGCTCTATGCGTTCGCCATCACCGATCTTTCGATCAAGCTGGTGGCGACCAATTCGCATTCGATGAAGCCGTTTCTCTACAAGCTGACCGGAACCTGGGGCAATCACGAGGGCTCGATGCTGCTCTGGGTCGCGGTGCTGGCGCTGTCGGGCGGCCTGCTGGCATGGCTGGAACGGCGCCTGCCCGAGCGTACCATGTCCGCTACGCTGGGCGTGCAGGGGTTCGTGGCGCTGGGCTTCTACGCGTTCCTTCTGCTCAGTTCCAATCCGTTCGAGCGGTTGCCCATTCCCGCCGTCGAGGGCAGCGGCCTCAACCCGCTGTTGCAGGATGTCGGTCTCGCGATCCATCCGCCCACGCTTTACATCGGCTATGTCGGGCTTTCCGTCGCGTTCAGCCTCGCCATGGGCGCTTTGTTGACGCGGCAGGTCAACCCGGAATTCGCGCGGGTTCTGCGGCCTTGGGTGCTGGGCGCATGGGTTTTCCTGACCTTCGGCATCACCGCGGGATCGTACTGGGCGTATTACGAACTTGGCTGGGGCGGCTGGTGGTTCTGGGACCCGGTGGAGAACGCATCGCTGATGCCGTGGCTCGCCGCGACCGCCCTGCTGCACTCCGTCAACGTGCTCGCGGCGAGGGACGCGCTGCGAACCTGGACGATCATGCTGGGCGTGCTCGCCTTCTCGATGTCGATGCTCGGCACGTTCCTCGTGCGGTCGGGTGTCCTAACGAGCGTTCACGCGTTCGCCGTGGATCCGGAGCGCGGGACCTTCATCCTGGTCCTGCTGGGCCTGTATATCGGCGGTGCCCTCGCGATCTTCGCAGCGCGCGCCGGCAGCATTTCCGAGGGCAAGCGCTTCACCGCGACCAGTCGCGAAGGGGCGCTGGTCTTCAACAACGTGATGTTGACCGCGATCCTCGCGATCGTGCTGCTCGGTACGCTCTACCCATTGCTGACCGAGGCATTCGACGTACGTGTCAGCGTCGGTCCGCCCTATTTCAATCCGGCGGGTGCAATCTTCGCGATCCCGATGTTCGCGGTGATGGCGATCGGCCCGCTGTTGCGGTGGAAGGACGATACGCCGGGGCGCATCCGGTTCGAGCTGATCCTGTTGGGAACGGTGGCGTTGCTAATCGTGGCACTGGTGGCCTTCATAGGCGATTTCGACTTGTTGCCGCTGCTTGGACTGGCTCTGGCCGGTGCTCTCGCCATCGCCGCTTTCCTGCCGCTGCGCGGTCGCAACCTCGCGCGTGTGCCGGTTGCGACGTGGGGCATGGTCTTGGCCCATTTCGGGGTGGCGGTCGCGCTGTTCGGGATGGCGAGCGAAAGCGCTTTCACATCGGAACGGCTGGCTGCCGTCGCGCCGGGCGAAAGTGTCCAGGTGGGCGGCTGGACCGCGCGTCTGGAAAGCGTCGATCCGGTCGCTGGCCCGAACTGGACGGCGATGGAGGCGCGCGTTGTCGCAGCACGCGGTGACGAGGAACCGACAATCCTCGCCCCGCAGGCACGCAATTTCTGGACCCCGCCGCAGGCGACCAGCGAAAGCGCGCTCGCGACCCGCTGGGACGGACAGCTTTATGCCGTGATCGGCGACAGCGCCGGCGTCGACGCGAACGGCCTCGAACGGTGGCAATTGCGCGTGTGGTGGAAGCCGTTTGTCACCTTCATCTGGTATGGCGGACTGCTGATCGCCTTCGGAGGTGTGCTCTCGATTGCCGGGCGGATCAGCGTCGACCTTCGCCGTCGCCGCACCGCGCGACGCCGCGATGAAGAGCAGGCCGATATCGAGGCTTTGCGCGGCACCGGTGGGCGTGAACCCATGCCGGAACCTGCAGAATGAGTCGCCTCGTTTACGCCGTTCCACTCGCGCTGTTCGCCTTCTTCGCGGGGCTCGCGGGCTACATGCTGACGCAGGACAAGGACCAGAACGTCCCCTCGCAAATGATCGAGCAGCCCTTGCCCGAATTCTCGCTTCCAGCCGCGATCGAAGGCATACCCGGCGCGGCGCGGGAAGACTTTGTCGGGGGAGAGCCGCGACTGCTCAACATCTGGGCGAGCTGGTGCGTACCGTGCATCGCCGAGGCACCGCACCTCGAAACACTGCGCGAGGAAGGGGTCGAGATCGTCGGTATCGCCGTGCGCGACCGCCCCGAAGCGGTGGAAGATTTCCTGTCCCGATACGGCAATCCCTACACGCGGATCGGCGCCGACGACATTTCCGAACTGATGCTGGAAATCGGCGCGTCCGGCGTTCCCGAAACCTACGTCATCGATGCAGCGGGCAATATCCGCTATCAGCATATCGGCGACGTGCGCGAGGAAACCGTGCCGGCCCTGCTGGAAAAGCTCGAAGAGGCGCGTTCGTGAGATTCCTTGCGATCCTGCTCGCGCTTGCGCCAGTGTCCGCGCTGGCCCAGCAGAGTATGCCGCCTGCGCCCTATGCCTATACCCAGCTCGAGGATCCGGCGCTCGAGGCCGAGGCCAGCGCGCTCATGGAAACGTTGCGCTGCCTCACGTGCCAGTCGCAGTCCATCGCCGACAGCGACGCGCCGATGGCCGGCGACATGCGCCACCAGGTCCGGTCGCGACTGCTGCGCGGCGAAAGCCCGACCGAAATTCGTGCGTGGCTCACCCGGAGCTATGGCGATTACGTCAGCTACCAGCCGGAGGTCGGCAGCACGACGTGGCCGCTCTTCGCCATTCCGCTGGTCCTGCTCGCCTTCGTCGCGGCGGTGCTGATACGCCGTTTGGGTCGCCGGCGTTCGGATGCGCCTGCGAATGTCGGCGAAAGCCGCGACTGATGGGCGGCTGGCTCGGGGTTCTCGCGCTCGCGTTTGCGGCGTTCGCGCTGGCGGCGTTCCTGCTGCGTCTGCCAAAGCAGGGTTTCGCCGTGTTCGGGGCCGCCCTGCTGTTCGGTCTGGTAGGCTATGCCTGGCAGGGTTCGCCTGCACAGCCCGCCAGTCCGAAGCCGCCGATCACCGAAGTTTCCGAAGATGGCGAGGCCATGGTCGAGGCTCGGCGAGCGTTGTTCGACGATACCCGGCCAAAGCCCGATTACCTGATGCTGTCCGATGCCTTCGCCCGGCAGGGCCGGTTCGACGATGCGGCATCCCTGTTGCGACGCGGCCTGAACGACAATCCCGATCATCTCGAAGGCTGGCTCGCCCTTGCTCTTTCGTTGACGGGTCACGCCGACGGGTTCGTCACTCCGGCGTCGGCGTATGCTTTCGAACAAGCGCGGGAAATCGATCCCGGCAATCCCGGCCCCGACTTCTTCCTCGGCACCGCATTGCTGCAAACGGGGCAGGGCCGGGCAGCGCGCGATGCCTGGGCCCGGTTGCTCGACAATTCGCCCGAGGATGCGCCGTGGCGCGAGGACGTGACCGCGCGGGTCGAGCGGCTCGACCAGATGATTGCCAACGCCCCGATGCTGCAATAGTCGCGAGCGCGAAGGGGCAGCGATGTTGCAGGTGCGAAACCACGGTGGTAGGGGCGCGGCCTCGAGCGGTTCGTCGCGGCGGCCGCCATGCAATTTCCGTAGCCGGGAGCAATCCCGACGCCATCCGGACCATCGCACGCCATGAGCGATAGCACCCTTACAGATCCGGTCCCGGCGCATCGACCGCCGTCGGGAGGCCAGACTCACAGCGCGTCGAAGACGGCGCTGGCAGTCGGCGCGATCGGTATCGTGTTCGGCGATATCGGCACCAGTCCGCTCTATGCTTTTCGCGAAACCTTCGTCGGACGCTCGACCGTCCAGCTCGATACCGCGCACGTTCTCGGCGTCATCAGCCTGATCTTCTGGTCGATGACGCTGGTCGTCGCGATCCAGTACGTCACCATCCTGATGCGGGCGGATAACAAGGGGCAGGGAGGTTCGCTCGCCCTCGTTGCGCTCATCAGCCGCAGCCTGTCCAAGTCGAAATACGGCTGGGTCGCGGTGTTGCTCGGCGTGTTCGCAACTTCGCTGTTCTACGGCGACAGCATGATCACGCCCGCGATTTCGGTCCTTTCCGCGGTCGAGGGTTTGACGGTCGTGGACCCCGGGTTCGAGCAATTCGTGATCCCGATCGCGCTCGCGCTGCTGGTGGTGCTGTTCGTCCTGCAACAACGCGGAACGGCGAAGGTCGGGGCCTTGTTCGCCCCGGTCATGATTGTCTATTTCATCGTGATCGCCGCGCTGGGCACGTGGCAGATCGTCCAGACGCCGACGATCCTTTACGCACTCAACCCGTATCACGCGGTCAATTTCTTCA
Source organism: Erythrobacter sp. (assembly GCA_049649965.1). Taxonomy (GTDB): domain Bacteria; phylum Pseudomonadota; class Alphaproteobacteria; order Sphingomonadales; family Sphingomonadaceae; genus Erythrobacter. The sequence goes on along the minus strand of JBARZK010000104.1, from coordinate 3,858 downwards.
TTCTGGACGGGTGGTTCGCCTTCCTTGCGCTCGGCAGCGTGGTGCTGGCGGTTACGGGCTCGGAGGCGCTGTATTCCGACATGGGGCATTTCGGCCGCGGCCCGATGCGGCTGTCGTGGTTCGGGTTCGTCATGCCGTGCCTGCTGCTCAACTATTTCGGACAGGGAGCGATGGTGATCGGCCTGCCCGCTGCCGAAGCGAACGAGGCGATCCAGAACCCATTCTTCTTCCTGGCGAGCGAGGAATGGCGCCTGCCGCTGGTGTTCCTCGCCACGATCGCGACCTTCATCGCCAGCCAGGCGGTGATTTCCGGCGCGTTCTCCATCACCCAGCAGGCGATCCAGATGGGCTTCATCCCCCGGCTGAAGATCCGCCACACCTCGGAAACCGAAGGCGGACAGATCTACATTCCGGCGGTAAACTGGGCGCTGATGATTGCGGTGATCATCCTCGTGCTGACGTTCCAGAACTCCTCCAACCTCGCCAACGCCTACGGGATCGCGGTGACGGGAGCGGTGACGATCGACACGCTGCTGATGGCTGTCCTGCTTGTCGGGGTGTGGAAGTGGAAGTGGTGGTATGCCGCACCGGTCGTCCTGGTCTTCCTGATCGTGGACGGCGCCTATTTCGCCGCGAACCTGACCAAGGTGCCCGATGGCGGCTGGTTCCCACTGCTCGTCGGAGTGGTCGCCTTCGGCCTGCTGACGACCTGGGCGCGCGGTCGCAAGCTGATGCGCGAAAGGATGAGCGAAGTCGCACTGCCGATGGAGATCTTCGCCAAGTCGGCCAAGGGGTCCGCCCTGCGCGTGCCGGGGACGGCGGTGTTCATGGCCTCCAGCACCGCGGGCGTGCCCTCCGCGCTGCTCCACAATATCAAGCACAACAAGGTGCTGCACGAACGGGTCGTAATCCTGACTGTCGATATCGCCGACGTGCCCTATGTCGATCCGCAGGAGCGCTGCGAATACACCGATATGGGCGACGGATTTTACCGCGCGGTGCTGCATTACGGCTTCATGGAGGAGACCGACGTGCCGCAGGGCTTGGTACGGATGGAGCGCTGTGGCGGCGAGTTCGACATGATGCACACCAGCTTCTTCCTGTCGCGGCAGACCCTGCTTGCCAGTGACAAGCCGGGAATGCCCATTTGGCGCGAGAAGATCTTTGCCTGGATGCTGCGGAATTCGGCGAGCGCGATGGATTTCTTCAAGCTGCCGACCAATCGCGTGGTGGAACTGGGCAGCCAGCTGGAAATCTAGCTGCCACTGCGTGGCGACTGCGTGCCAGCCCCATGCCAGCCCCATGCCAGCCCCGCCGCCGTGCGAGCTTCGCCTCAGCCTGACACATTGGACAGCGTGTCAGGCTCCATTCTGGGGGTGAAAGCGCGAAATATCAGGTGCTTGGCACCAAAAGGCCAGCCTGACACTTTTCCAGCCGAAAACGCGCTTCGGGATTGCCGGCGATGGGAAAGAACGGCTTGCCCCTTGGCGTATCGCGGATGAGTAGGAAACCCGGCGCGCGCTACGAACCCGTCGGCGGTTCGTCCTTCACCGCGTTCTCTGCGCCATCGATGCTAAGACCGTGCTTCAGCAGCATCGGGATGTTGGCGAAGGTGAACAGGAAGGTCAGCGGCAGGAACACCCAGAACTTGGCCCACAGCCAGCCTTCGAAATCGAGCTGGGCGCGCAGCACCTCGTTGAGGACGGCGAGCACGAGGAAAAACACGCCCCAATTGCGCGACAGCTTGAGCCAGCCGGTATCGCTCAACCCTTCGAACGCAGCCTCCAGCAGGATTTTCAACAGAGCGCGACCGGCGAAGAAACCCACCAGCAGCGCGACGCCGAACACCGAATAAATGATGGTCGGCTTCAACTGCACGAAGACCGGGTCGCCGAAGAAGATCGTCAGCGCACCGAAGCCCACGATCAGGATGGTCGAGAACCACAGCATCGGCGACACCTTGCCCAGCCGCCATTTCGACACGATCAGGGCGGCAACGGCTGCTGCCATGAAGGCGCCGGTGCCGTAGATGATCGCCAATAGCTCGCCTGCGGGCGCGGGATCGTCCGGCGCGTTGAGGCGATAGACGAGCAGGAACACCAGCAGCGGGCCGTAATCGACCGCCACGTTGAGCCAGCTCGAACCGGCGGATCGGGTCTCGGTCTCGCTCATTACGCAACCCCCGCGATCACGCGCGCTACAAGGTCCGGGTCGAACGGGCGCAAATCGTCCATCTGTTCGCCGACGCCGATCGCGTGGATCGGCAGACCGTACTGCTCCGCCGCCGCGACCAGCACGCCGCCGCGCGCAGTCCCGTCGAGCTTCGTCATGATGAGGCCGGTCACCCCGGCAACTTCGCGGAACACGTCGATCTGCGACAGCGCGTTCTGGCCGTTGGTGGCGTCGAGCACCAGCACGACGTCGTGCGGCGCCTCTGCATTGAGGCGGCCGAGAACGCGGCGGATTTTCGCCAGTTCGTCCATCAGTTCGCGCTTGTTCTGAAGACGCCCGGCTGTGTCGACGACCAGCGCGTCGATCCCGGTGTCGGTCGCCTGCTTCACTGCATCGAACACGACGCTCGCCGGATCGCCGCCCTCCGGCCCGCGCACGAGCTCAACGCCCGCGCGATCGGCCCAGGTCGCAAGTTGGCCGATGGCGGCGGCGCGAAAAGTGTCTCCGGCCGCGAGGAGGACGCCGTAATCGTCTTCGGTAAACAGGTGCGCCAGCTTGGCGATGGTGGTGGTCTTGCCCGATCCGTTGACCCCGATGACGAGGATGACCTGCGGGCGGGGGAAGGCGGTGATTTCCAGCGGCTTGGCCACGGGACGCAGGATTTCCGCGATCTCGTCGGCGACCGATTGTTTGAGTTCGCGCTGGGTGATCTGGGTACCGAAACTGCGCTCGGCCAGCTTTGCCCGGATGCGGGCGGCGGCGGCGGGGCCGAGGTCGGAGACGATCAGCGCGTCCTCTATATCGTCGAGGGTCGCATCGTCGAGCCGCGCACTGTCGCCCGCAAGCCCGGTAAGGTTGGAGCCGAGCCGGTCGGAGGTCTTGCGAAAGCCGCCGAGCAGCCGGTCGCTCCAGCTGTTTTCGCTCATAGGAGGGTTCCTTTTTCGATGGCGCGCGGCGTGATCGCGACGAGGGTTCCGGGCAGCGTACCGGCTGGCAGACGCACTCGGGCGAAGGTAGGCGAATAGCCGGTGCCGTCGCGTTCGGCGAGGACGCAAAGTTCCTTGTCGACAAGCGAAGCCAGCCATCGCTCACGCCGCTTGGCGACGCGTTCGCGCAATTGGGCGGCGCGCGCCTTCACGGTTGCGCGATCGACCTGCGGCATGCGCGTCGCGGGTGTGCCGGGGCGCGGTGAGTATGGGAAGACGTGGCCGTGCACGATGTCGAGCGCATCGATGATCGAAAGGTTCGCCTCGTGATGTTCGGGCGTCTCCGTCGGGAAACCGGCGATCATGTCCGCCCCGATGGCGATGTCGGGGCGGCGCGCCTTGAGCCGTTGCACCAGCGAAAGCGCGTCGGCGCGGCTATGGCGTCGCTTCATCCGCTTGAGGATCAGGTCGTGGCCATGCTGGAGCGAAAGGTGGAGGTGCGGCATCAAGCGCTTCTCGGATGCCAGAAGTTCGAACAGAGCATCGTCGATCTCGATGCCGTCGAGCGAGGACATACGCAGCCGCTCGAGTTCGGGAAATGCTTCGAGGATTGCGGAAACCAGCGAGCCGAGCGACGGTTTGCCGGGCAGGTCCGCGCCCCAGCTGGTTACGTCCACCCCGGTCAGCACGACCTCCCGCGCGCCCAGATTAAGATGACGCTCGGTTTCGTGCAGGACTTCGGCGATGGTCAGGGAACGGC
>JBARZK010000103.1:0-10307 GCA_049649965.1 Erythrobacter sp. | reverse complement strand
CCCCGGCACAGGATGCGGCGCCCCCGACGCCGGCCCGCGCCCGGTCGGAAAGCAGCGTGAACGACACCGAACAGGATGCTGCGTCAGAAGACGAAGCGGTCGGTCCCGGCTTCGAAAGCCTCCCGCTTCCCTCCGACGAGTCCAGCGATCTACCGACCGCCGCCCTTCCCGAGCAGGACATCGCGGCACCGACAGACGGTTCCGATATCGCCTCGTCAGAGCCCGCCCTGCTTGGCGATGAAGGAAGCTACGACACGACGCGGCGCACGATGATGGGCCTTATCGTGCTTGTCCTGCTGGCCCTCGTGGGCCTTGGCTGGATGGCATGGCGGCGGCGGTCGCGAGGCGATGCGGACGAGACGGTCGACGCGAGTAGCCTTATCGCCAACGTGAACCAGTCGATCGCCGAGCGGATGCCGCCGATGATGAAGGGTTCCGCAGCGAAATCGCGCGCCACGACGAAGCCTGCTGCAAGCGGTGCTTCGGCAGCATCTGCCGAAAAGCCTCGGTCCAGCACGCCGCAAACGGGACGAGGCGCCGCCGCCGTCGGAACCGCACCCGCCACCGGTACGCCGCCTCGGCTCGACTGCGCCCTCGACATCGCAAGCGCCAGTTGCAGCGTGATGATGCTGACCATCGAATGCCGCATCACGATCGCCAACCGCTCCGACTTCGCGGCGCGGGACCTCGCGGTTCAGGCGCGCCTTCACACGGTGCGCCCGCGCGACGCAAACGCCCGGGTCCAGGAAGCCGGCGAAGGGGCCGCGCATTCCAGCGGGGAGGCGGCGCGAGGCGACATTGTGCGCGAGCGGATAGAGCGGATCGGGCCGCAGCAATCGCACCGCCTGTCCGTCCGCTTGCAGATACCCGTGCGCGGCATCAACGCCATCCGGCAGGGCAACCGCCCGATCTTCATACCGCTCGCAACCATCGACATAGAAGGAGCAGGCGAAATTTCCCTGTCGCGCGAATTCGTGATCGGCTCACCCAGCGCCGTGAACGCCTCACGCCTGCACCCGCTTCCGCTCGACGTGCCGCCGGGCGGTATCCACGATCTGCGCGCACAACCGATCCGTCATGCGAACGCAGGCGAGACGGCGACGCGCCCCGGCATGGCCACCGCCTGAAGACGGTCGCGAGCGGCTCGCCCGTAGGCGCAGCGCCTGCGCCTTCACCGTACGAAGCGCGCTAGACCCTTGGCGCTGGCCACCGCGCGCGCTACCGATCATCCGATGAACGAAGACACGCCCGACCTTGTTTCGACCCGGTGGCTGGCCGATCGCATGGTCGACGATAACCGGCGGGGCGAAATCATCGTCCTCGACGCATCGGTGCACCTGCCCGCCGCAGAGCGCGATGCCCGCAGCGAATTCAAGGCGGCGCACATTCCAGGGGCCCGGTTCCTCGACCTTGCAAGCCTGACCGACAAGACCTCGCCCGTTCCCGCCGCCCTGCCCCGTCCCGAGCAATTGTCCGCACGCCTTTCCGAACTCGGCGTATCGCGCGCAGACCATATCGTGCTCTACGACGACAGCGCGATAGCCACATCCTCGCGTGCCTGGTTCATGTGCCGCGCGAGCGGGATCGAACGGGTGTCGATCCTCGATGGCGGATTTCGTAAATGGCGCCGCGAAGGTCGGCCGCTCGAAAGCGGCACAGTTACGCCCGACACATCCAGCGACGCGCCGCGGCTCCATCCGGCTGAGGGGGTGGCCACCAAGCAGGACTTGCTCGCCAACCTTGAAGAAGGCTCGGAGCAGGTGGTCGATGCAAGGGGGGCGGATCGGGTATTCGGCACCGGCACCGATCCGGTTCACGGCGTCGCCAACGGCCGCATCCCCTGCGCGCGCAACCTTCCCTATGGAAAGGTCTTCGACGATGACGGCACGTTCAAATCGCCCGCAGAATTGCGCGCTGCTTTCGAAGCGGCAGGGATCGACTGGCAGCGCCCGATCGTGACCACCTGCGGCAGCGGCGTAACGGCCAGCGTGCTGCTGTTCGCCATGCACCTTGCGGGCAAAAACGATGTCAGGCTCTACGATGGCAGCTGGCTGGAATGGAGCGCCGATCCCGCCACGCCCAAAGCGGAAGGACCGGAGTGAGCGAACGGGAGGGCAGTGACGGATCCGGCTTCGGTTCGGCCACCCGTGCGGCCGGCGCCGGACGGCACGAGGAATGGACCGGACCCGTCGTCAGCCCGCCCGTCTGGCGCGCCTCCACCCATATCTTCGCGAACGATGCGGAGCGCCGCGCCGCGTTGATGTCGAATGCCGACGGCACGTTTTTCTACGGCCGCCGCGGCGCGCCGACGCAATGGGCGCTCGCCGCAGCATTGACCGAGATCGAGCGCGGGGCTGATGGCACAGTGCTCTACCCCAGCGGCGTCGCGGCGATCGCGGGCTGCATGCTCGCGGTGCTGAAGCCGGGTGACCATTTGCTGATGACCGACAACGCCTACGATCCCAGCCGATCCATGGCGGCCGGCCTGCTCGACCGGATCGGCGTATCGCACAGCTTATTCGACCCGCTCGACCTCCCTGCATTCGAGGCGCTCGTCGCGCAGCATGGCCCGCGCGCCGTGTGGCTCGAAAGCCCGGGCAGCCTGACCATGGAAGTGTGCGACGTGCCCGCTCTTGCCGCCAACGCGCGTGAGGCCGGGGCCGTCACCATGATCGACAACACCTGGGCGGGGCCGCAAGGTTTCGCCGCGCTCGACCATGGCTGCGACATCGTGATGATGAGCCTGTCGAAGCATGTCGGCGGCCATTCGGACCTGATGATGGGTTCGGCCAGCGCGGGCGAGCGATGGCATCGCGCCTTGCGACGGACCGCGCAACAGCTTGGCCAGGTGGTTTCGCCCGACGATGCGGCCCTCGCCGCGCGCGGTTTGCGGACCATGCCGTTGCGCCTGTCGCGCTCGATGCAAAGCGCCAGGCGGATCGCTCAATGGCTGACGGAGCAGGACGAGATCGCAGCCGTCATGTGCCCGCTGCTCGAGGGCGATCCCGGCCACGCGCTGTGGCAGCGGGACTTCACCGGCGGATGCGGGCTGTTCAGCTTCGTCCTCGACAGCGAGGATCCTCGTGCGAGCGGGCGAGTGGTCGACGCGCTCGACCATTTCGGCATCGGCTATAGCTGGGGCGGGTTCGAGAGCCTCGCCCTGCCGATCGAACCGCATCGTCACCGCGCGGTGATGGATGCAGCCAAACGCGATACCCGCCCCGCGATCCGGCTTTCGATAGGGCTCGAGGATGCCGACGACCTGATCGCGGACCTTGCCCAGGCCCTTCCTGCAATGCGACAGGCATGACGATGGCTGCCAGCACCGCTTTCCCCTCCCCCACAGACATCGCCCCGGCCGATGAGCCGACGGGCGATCCCGCGGCGGACCCCACCGACGCCCCGGCCGAAGAAGGCGACGCGAGCGCGGCGCTCGATACGCCGGTGGAGCCGGTCGACGGGGTGCGAACCGCCGACGAAGTGGTCGAAGGCGTCAGCAAGCAGAGCGAGACGGTCGGTTCGGTTCTGGAGACGCTGGACGGGATCGCGATCGCCACCAGTTCCTTCCGCGTTTCGCTGCTGGACGGGCTGGTGGTCCTCGGCGTCATCGCGCTCGTCGTGGGGGTTTCCTGGCTGCTGACCCGCTTCGTACGCCGGGCGATTTCCCGCTTCAGTCGCCTCAGCGGATCGCAGGCGCTGCTGACCGAGAAGATCATTACCATCATGATCTGGGGCGCGGCGTTCTTCATCGGGATAGACCTGCTCGGCATCGACCTGACCGCGCTTGCCTTTTTCGGCGGCGCGTTCGGTCTTGCCATCGGCTTCGGCCTGCAGAAGACCTTCGGCAACCTGATCGCCGGCATCATCCTATTGCTGGACAAGTCGATCAAGCCGGGCGACGTCATCGCTGTCGCCGACATGGCCGGGAACGAGACCTTCGGACAGATCCGCAAGATCGGCATCCGCGCGGTTTCGGTGACGACGCGGGACGAGCGCGAATACCTCATCCCGAACGAAAACCTGATGATCAACCAGGTCGAGAACTGGTCCTATTCCTCGAAGAACGTGCGGATGCAGGTCAATGTCGGGATCAGCTACGGCGCCGACATGGACCTTGCCGAAGAGCTGATGCTGAAGGCGGCGAAATCGGCGAAGCGGGTGCTCGAAACACCGCCGCCGGTGGTGTGGATGAGCGAATACGGCGACAGTTCGGTAAACTTCGTCATCCATTGCTGGATTCGCGACCCCGAAGAGGGCGTTGGCAATGTGCGCAGCGCGGTGCTGAAGAATTTGTGGCGCCTACTCAAGGAAAACGACATCGAGATCCCCTTCCCGCAGCGCGACCTGAACCTGCGCGACAGCGAGGAAATCCGCGCGCTGATCGACGCACTGGGCGGCAGGCCGGGGCAGTCGCGGACCCCGGACGACAGCGCCGACGGCAAGACGTCGTGACCGCGCCAAGCGCTCCGGACGCCACCCCGACCGAAGGCGCGCTCGAAGGCGATCTGGCCGATGCGCCCGACGTCCTCCAGCCGGGGCAGTTGTGGAGCCTTGCCGAAGAGGCCGAACCTGAAGAGGAAGTGATCGGCGTTGCCGAGGGCGCGAAAGAGGTTGCCTCCCAGACCGAAACCGGCGCGGCGCTGGTCGATACGCTCGACACGATCGCGCTGACGGTCGGGACGATCCGCGTCTCGCTGTTCGACGTGGTGTTCCTGCTTTCGACGCTCGCGCTGGTCATCACGATCGCGTGGTTCGCGACGCGTATGGCCCGCAATCTCGTGCGCCGCGTTTCGCGTTTCGACGGGGCTCAGCAGCTGCTGGCGGACAAGATCTCGACCATCCTGATCTGGACGCTCGCATTCTTCATCGCCGTCGACCTTGCGGGCATCGACCTGACGGCGCTGGCCTTTTTCGGCGGCGCATTCGGCCTTGCCATCGGTTTCGGCCTGCAAAAAACCTTCGGCAACCTGATTTCGGGCATTCTGTTGCTGCTCGACAAGTCGATCAAGCCGGGCGACGTCATTTCGGTCACGGATGGGGCGGGCAATGAAAGCGTCGGCCAGATCCGCAAGATCGGCATCCGCGCGATTTCGGTCATCACCCGCGACCAGACCGAGCACCTCATTCCCAACGAGAACCTGATGGTGAACCAGGTGGTCAACTGGTCCTATTCCAGCCGGGACGTACGGGTGAAGGCGCCCGTCGGCGTCACATATGACAGCGATCTGAAGCTTGTGACGAAGCTGCTCTACCAGGCGGTGGAGGAGACCCCGCGGGTGCTCAAGCGGCCCAAGCCGCGCGTCAACGTCATGGAATTCGGCGACAATTCGGTGAATTTCGAGGTCCGCTTCTGGATCGAGGACCCGGAGGAAGGCCTCGCGAACATCCGCTCCGACGTCTACATGCGGATCTGGGCGCTGTTCCACGAACACGACGTCGAAATTCCCTTCCCGCAGCGCGACCTGCATATCCGCTCCTCCGACCAGCTCGATCGCATCATCGAGCTGCTTTCGAACGGAAAACTCGCCGCGCAGCAGGGGGGCTGAAGGGGTACACAACGGAACCGAGCAGGCTCCGAAGGTGCGCAAGGCGCGTGCGAAAGGTTTCCTAACGCCGCGCAAACCCATTCTCGCTGGCGGGTAGCGATGCGGTAATCCATTTCGCCCTTCGTATGGAAAGCGGAACAATCTTTCTCGTCGGCGCAGGTCCGGGCGATCCGGACCTCCTGACCCTTCGCGCCGCCCGCTTGATCGAGCGCGCGCGCGTCCTCGTGCATGACGGGCTGGTTAGCCCTGCGATCCTCGCGATGGCGCCTTCCGACGCCCGGCTGATCTCGGTCGCAAAGCGGCGCGCCCATCACACGCTCCCACAAGAGGACATCAATGCGCTGCTGGTGCGCGAGGCGCGCGCCGGACACGACGTTGTGCGGCTGAAGGGCGGCGATCCGCTGATCTTCGGGCGGGGCGGCGAGGAAGCCGAATTGGCCCGCGCCGAGGGTGTCCGCGTCGAGATCGTGCCCGGCATTTCCGCTGCGAACGGTGCGGCGGCCGCGGCACAGATCGCGCTGACCCATCGCGACGCATCGAGCATCGTCAGCTTCGTTGCCGGCCAGTGCAAGGGGCTGTCCGACCAGGACTGGTCCGGCCTTGCCGGAAAGGGTCGCACGCTCGTCATCTACATGGGCGTGAAGACCGCGCCGCAGATCGCGGAAAAGCTGATGGCAGACGGCCTCGCCCCCGACGCCCCGCTCGCCGTGATCGAGAACGGCGCGCGGCCCGAAATGCGCGTGCTGCGCGGCTGCGTTGCAGGTTTACCCGATCTCGTCACCCGCGAAGCCGTCGTCAGCCCAGCGTTGATCGTGATCGGCGACGTCACCGCCCGCGACAACGCGGCCATCGCGCAAACCGCGCTGGAGGCCACCCCATGAATATCCTGACCGGCAACGATCTCAAGACCGGCGCGGTCGTGTGGTGGGACGGCGAAGGCTGGTCGCTCAGCGTCAACGACGCTGCCGATACGGGCGAACACGGCGAGGAGATCATGGCCCGCGAAGAGGCGCTGCGCCGCGTCAACGTGCCCTATCTCATCGAGGCCGAACGCACCGAAGACGGCGTGCGTCCCGCGCATATCAAGGACCGCATCCGCGCGCTCGGCCCGACCGTGCGCCCCGACCTTACGCTCAAGCCGCAGGATCCTGCCGCGATCGACTGGGTGATCTGATGTACCAATACGACCAATACGACCAGGCGATGGTCGATGCCCGCGTCGCGGAGTTTCGCGACCAGTGCGAGCGCCGGCTGAAGGGCGATCTGACCGAGGACCAGTTCAAGCCGCTCAGGCTGATGAACGGCCTTTACCTCCAGTTGCACGCCTACATGCTGCGCGTCGCCATTCCCTATGGCACGCTCAATTCGCGCCAGATGATCGCACTCGGCGATATCGCCGACAAGTACGATCGCGGATACGGCCACTTCACCACGCGCCAGAACCTGCAATACAACTGGATCAAGCTGGAGGATGCCGCCGATATCCTCGCCGACCTGTCCAAAGTCGAGATGCACGCGATCCAGACCAGCGGGAACTGCATCCGCAACATTTCCTCCGACCATTTCGCAGGGGCGGCGCAGGACGAGGTCGTCGATCCGCGCCCCTATGCCGAGCTGCTGCGGCAATGGTCGAGTTTCCACCCGGAATTCACCTACCTGCCGCGCAAGTTCAAGATCTGCGTGATCGCGTCGGAGAAAGACCGCGCAGCGATGCGGCTGCACGATATCGGCATCCAGATCGTCACGCAGGATGGCGAGATCGGCGCCCGGTTCTACGTCGGCGGCGGCATGGGCCGCACCCCGATGATCGCGCCGATGATCCGCGACTTCGTTCCGCTCGACCAGCTCATCACGTACGCGGAGGCGTGCCTGCGCGTCTACAACCGCTACGGCCGGCGCGACAACAAGTACAAGGCGCGCATCAAGATCCTCGTCCACGAACTCGGCGCGGAGGAATACACCCGCCAGGTCGAAGAGGAATTCGCCCACTTGCTCGAAATCGGCGTCGAGCCGCCCCTTGCCGAACTGGAGCGGATCAAGGCTTTTTTCGAGGATCCCGCGTTCGAGGACGGGCCCAAGACGATCGATCGCTCCGACCCCGACTTCGCGCTGTGGGTCGATCGCAACACCCATCGCCACAAGCACGACAGCTACGTCTCGGCCGTCATTTCATTGAAGCCCGTCGGCGGCATTCCCGGCGATGCGACCGGCGAGCAGATGCGGGTGATGGCCCGCCTCGCCAAGCGGTACAGCTTCGACGAAATGCGCATCATGCACACGCAGAACGTCGTTTTGCCGCATGTGCGCATCGCCGACCTGCACGACCTGTGGACCGCACTCGATGAAGCGGGACTAGGCGCGCCCAATCTCGACACGATCGAGGACATGATCGTGTGCCCGGGCCTCGATTATTGCAGCCTCGCCAATGCCCGCTCGATCCCGCTAGCACAGCGCATCTCGCAGCGTTTCGATGCCTCGGGCAAGACCGGCAGGCTGGGCGAACTGAAGCTCAAGATTTCGGGCTGCATCAACGCCTGCGGCCACCACCATGCGGGCCATATCGGCATCCTCGGCGTCGATCGGAAAGGCGTCGAGAACTACCAGCTCTCGCTCGGCGGCAGCGAGGCGGAGGACGTCAGCCTCGCCAAGATCACCGGCCCCGGCTTCACCGAGGACGGCGTGATCGAGGCAGTCGACACGGTCACCGACGTCTATCTCGCCCGGCGCGAGGACGGCGAACGCTTCGTCGACACCTATCGCCGGATCGGCATGAAACCGTTCAAGGAGGCGCTTTATGGTTGAGAACGGCCTCGCAACCAGAACCACCCCTCAGATGGCGGCTTTTTTCCCCCACCAAACTGTGGGTGGGCATCCCGTCGCAGGAGGCCGGCATGGTCGATAAACCGGTCTTCGACAGCGAAGCCGGGTCGCTCGGCGCATCGCCCGACCAAGTGCAGTTCCGCTTTCGCGATGACGAGCCGGTCGGCCATGCGACCGTCACCGTCGATGCGTTCCTCGCCCAGTCCAATTCCGCCGCCGTGCGGATCGAACCGGGCGACGATACGCGCGAATTGCTCGATCACCTCGATCGCCTGGCCCTCGTCGAAGTGAACTTTCCCAGCTTTTCCGACGGACGCGGCTATTCCGCCGCGCGGATCCTGCGCGAAGCGGGCTATCGCGGGGAATTGCGCGCGGTGGGCGACGTGCTGATCGACCAGCTCAGCCACATGCGCCGCTGCGGGTTCGACGCCTTTTCACCCGACAAGCCGCTCGACGAAGAGGATGCGAAGCGCGCCTTCGCGACGTGGGAAAACGTCTATCAGCACGCTGTCGACACCCGTGCAGGCTCCCGCTCCACCATCCCTGAGCTACGCCATGAATAAGCCGCCCGATCGCACCGAACGGTTCGACCGGACCGAAATCTACGAGCGGGCGGCCGACCGCGCCGTCGACAGGCTCGACACGGCCCCGCGCTTCACCGACCACGACGCCGTGCGGCTCAACCGCATGTTTCGCGGGTCGAGCACGCTCGAACTGCTCGAAGGTGTGATTGAGGGCGACCTCGCGGGCGATCTGGCGGTGGTGTCGAGCTTCGGCGCCGAAAGCGCGGTGCTGCTGCACCTCGTCGCGCAGGTGCGGCCGAGCGTGCCGGTGCTGTTCCTCGAAACCGGCAAGCATTTCCCCGAAACGCTTGCCTATCGCGACGATCTGGCAGCGCGGCTGGGCCTGACCGACCTTCGCAACCTGGCGCCCGAGGACAGCGAACTTGCGGCGAAGGACGAAAGCGGCCTTCGTTGGTCCTACGATCCCGACGGCTGTTGCGAGATCCGCAAGGTGAAGCCCCTGGCAAGGGCGCTGGAAGGGTTCGATGCAAGCCTTACCGGGCGCAAGGCCTTCCAGTCCGATACGCGCGCAAACCTGCCGCGCTTCGAAATCGACGGGTCGGACACGCAGGGCCGGCTCAAGATCAATCCCCTGATCGACTGGCACGCGGGCGATATCGATGCCTATTTCGAAGCCCACGACCTGCCGCGCCATCCGCTGGTGGCAAAGGGCTTCCCCTCGATCGGCTGCGCACCGTGCACCCACAAGGTCGCGCCGGGCGAAGACCCGCGTTCGGGCCGGTGGAAAGGCTGGGACAAGACCGAATGCGGCATCCACAAGCCGGGCGAGGAACCGTTCCTTTAGGCTAGAGCCATCCCTCCTTGCGGTACCATTGCGCGGTCGCCTTCAGGCCTTCTTCGCCGCCGATCTGCGGCTCCCACAACTCGGCAGGCGGCGCGAAGGCCGAGCGCGCGACCCAGTTGGGGTGCGTCATGTAACCCACGCGGTCGGGTGTCAGCTTGGCGCCCTCCCGCCGCACAAGCCGGTCGGCCCGCGCGGCTAGGTCGAGCACCGGACGCGGCAGGCCGGGGGCGAAAACGCGGCTCTTGCCCACCGCATGCCCGATCGCCTGTGCCAGCTCCTTGTGCGACCAGCCGCCCTCGCGCCCGTCATCGGGCTCGTAAATACGCTTGAGGTTCGACCGGCACGACAGCGCAACCAGCAGGCGTGCCAGGTCCTCAACGTGGATGATCGAGGTCGCGCCGCGCGGGGGCAGCGGCACCACGCCCAGCTTCGCGGAGCGGAACAGCTCGAACATCTCGGCATCGTGCGGGCCATAGACGGCGGGCGGACGCACGATGGTCCAGTCGAGGCCGCTTTGCTCGACCAGCCCCTCCGCCTTCGCCTTGGACGCGCCATAGGCCGACAGGTCCGGCT
>JBARZK010000102.1:0-9869 GCA_049649965.1 Erythrobacter sp. | reverse complement strand
TCGCCACGGCTTCGCGGCGCGCTTTTTCCTCCGCCGCCTTGCGCGCCTTTTCTTCGGCTTCCTTCTTGGCGCGCGCTTCGGCCTCCTCGCGGGCCTTCTGTTCCGCTTCGCGCTTCGCCTTGGCTTCGGCCTCATTGCGTGCCTTTTCTTCGGCTTCTCGCTTGGCCTTCTCTTCAGCCTCCTTGCGAGCCTTCTCTTCCGCCTCGCGGCGAGCCTTTTCCTCGGCCTTGCGCTTAGCCTTTTCCTCGGCCTCGCGGCGGGCTTTCTCTTCCGCTTCCTTCCGGGCCTTTTCTTCGGCTTCCCGCCTGGCCTTTTCTTCCGCCTCGCGCCTGGCTTTTTCCTCGGCTTCCCGCTTCGCCTTTTCCCGGGCCTCGGCTTCCGCCTTTTCCGCTTCGATCCGGGCGCGTTCCTCGGCTTCGCGTGCGAGATCCTCGGCGACCTTCGCGCCGATCGCCTCGGGATCGACGATGGTGGTCGCCTGGGCCTGGTGCGCCGACAAGGGCGCGGCGATGGCAGGCGCATCGAAACTGGTCGGCATGAGCGCGAGAAGCTCTGCCGTGGTCAGCCTGGGTTCCGGCTCCGGCTCTGGCGTCTCAACCTGTACGGCCCGCGCCGCATCGTCGCTGGGCTCGGGATCGATCAGCCGCAATCCGCGCAGCGTCAGGCTGCGCGGCTCCGCGCTCAGGCCGTCGCCGGATTCGGCGCCGTCGTCCCCACAGGCTTCCTCGTCACGGCGTAGATCGTGACAATCAATCCAGTCAGTATCAGAGGAATCGTAAGCCATTGACCCATCGACAATCCGGTACGCGCGGCGAATTCGGCGAGTTGCGCGTCGGGTTCACGGAAGAACTCGTTGACGAACCGCGCCACGGCGATGCCGATCGTGAAAATCCCGACCAGCAATCCGGGACGATAGCGCGCCCGCGTCTTCCAGAACAAGAGCAACAATACGACCAGCAGCAAAAGTCCCTCCAGCCCGGCCTGGTAAAGCTGGCTGGGATGGCGGGCCACCTCGCCCGCGCGCGGATCGGGAAACACCATCGCCCACGGCACGTCGGCGGGCCGGCCCCACAGCTCGCCATTGATGAAATTCGCCAGCCGGCCGAGCAGCATGCCCATCGGCACGTTGACCGCGATGTAGTCGCACACCCGCAGGAAGCTCAGCCCGCCGCGATGCGACACCCACCAGATCGCGATCAGCACGCCGACCAGCCCGCCGTGAAAGCTCATCCCGCCTTCCCACAGCTTGAGCACGTCGAGCGGATTTTCCCAGAGGCCGGGCTGGTAGAAGATCGCATAGCCGAGCCGACCGCCCAGGATTACGCCGAGCATGCAGTAGAAGAACAGGTCGTCGGCATGGCGCTGCGCCATGGGCGCGCCCGGGGCCCGGACCATGCGCGACAGGTGCCAGTACGCGAACAGGATGCCGATGAGATAGGCGAGCGAATAATAGCGCAGCTGGAACCCGCCGATCTCGAACAGATAGGGCCTCAGCCCCAGGTCCGACCAATAGATCGGGTCCGCGACAGCCTGGCTCGCGGCAAGTAGTGACAGCACGGGGAAACCCTCTTAGAACGCGTTTATGCCGAATGGGAACGACGTGTCAGGGCGGCTTCTGGCACAGCGCGGGGCCGGACGAAAGTGCCGAGCGCCCACAGCCCCCGGATGACCGCTGCGCCTTCGGGTGCACACATGAACTTGGAGAGATGCGCGACCTGTACGAACGGGCGCGCCAGTACGGAGAGAGAACGACATATGCCGAGCGAGTTGGACAACGCGCTGGAAGCGATCATGGCCGAACTTACGAAGGAGGGCCAGCCGTTCGCCACCGTCCCGTTCGAACGCGACGGAGTGACGATGCCCGCCTTTGCCGCGGCACCCCCGACGCTCGCGCATTTCTTCGCGTATTTCTGCAACGAGCACAAGGATACGCCCTTCCTCGTCGACGGCGATATCCGGCTTTCGTTCGCGCAGGCCTATGCCGCCGCGACCTGCGTGGCTGAAGGACTGGTGACGAAGCACGGCGTTGCGAAAGGCGACCGCATCGGCATCGCGGCGCGCAATTCGGCCAACTGGATCATCGCCTATATGGGTGTCGCCATGGCCGGTGGCTGCGTGACGCTGCTCAACGGTTTCTGGTCGGGTGACGAGCTGGCCTATGGCGTGCGCCTTGCCGAATGCACCGTCGTACTTGCCGACGATGCGCGCGCCGAGCGGCTCGAAGGCACCGACCATTCGGCGAAGGTCGTGCCGATCAGCCACGACAATGCGCCAAAGGACGGTCTTGCCGAGATCTGGGCCGCGCCGAGCGGGGACGGCCCGTCGGCTGCCATGCAGGTGATGGGATCGCTCGGGCCAGACGACCTTGCCACCATCCTCTACACCTCGGGTTCGACCGGCCAGTCGAAAGGCGCGTATTCCGATCATCGCGGGGTCGTTTCGGGCACGATGAGCTATGTCGCCCAGAGCGCGATGAGCAAGCTGCTGCTGGAAAGCCGGGGCGAGGATGTCAGCTCGCAGCCCTGCGCGCTCGTCGCCGTGCCGCTGTTCCACGTGACCGGCGAAGTGCCGCTGTTCCTCCAGTCCTTCGCCATCGCGCGCAAGCTGGTGCTGATGGCGAAATGGGACCCGGTCGAGGCAATGCGCCTGATGGAAGCGGAGAAGGTCAACTATTTCGTCGGCGTCCCGCTGATGAGCTACGAGATCGCCACCCATCCCGAGCGAGAAAAGTTCGACCTCACCGCCTGCCGCAGCTTCGCCGCGGGCGGATCGCCGCGCCCGGTCGAGCATGTGACGCGGATCAAGTCCGCCTTTCCCGAAGGCTTCCCGCTGCTCGGCTACGGGCTCACCGAAACGAACGGCATCGGCTGCGGCAATTTCAACGAGAACTATCTCGCCAAGCCCGGATCGACCGGCAGGCCCTCGAAGCCGCTGGTCGACCTCGCCATCCTCGACGACGACGGCAATGCGCTGCCTCAGGGCGAGATCGGCGAGGTGTCGATCCGCACCGTCGCGAATTTCCGCGGCTACTGGAAGAACGAGGAAGCGACGAGAAAAGCCTTCACCGACGACGGCTATTTCCGCACCGGCGACCTGGGCTATCTCGACCCGGACGGCTATCTCTACATCGTCGACCGCAAGAAGGACATCATCATCCGCGGCGGCGAGAACATCACCTGCATCGAGGTCGAGGACGCGATCTACGCACATGACGACATTTCCGAATGCTCGGTCTTCGGCCTGCCCGACGACCGGTTCGGCGAAGTGCCCGCAGCCCTGATCCGGGTGAAGGACGGGCGCGAGGAGATGACGCCGGAAAAATTGCGGGAATTCCTGCTTTCGCGTATCGCCCCGTTCAAGGTCCCGCTGGCAGAGCACATCTGGTCGACCAGCGAGCCACTGCCGCGGCTTGGCACGCAGAAGATCGACAAGAAGAGCCTGCGCGAGGCCTACACCAAGCAATTGGAGCGTGTCTGACCCGCGCGGCTCGCCTTCGGTCCCGCGTCTTCGCAGGTGAGCGCGGCTGTCGAGGTCGGCGATGACCGACTGGGCCGTCCCCACGCGCAACGTGCCGCGCCAGCGCGACATCGTCGACCGGCGCGAGCTCGCGGGCCGGGTGTTCGCCCTTGCCGAAGAGCATGGCGACGCCGCCCGCCCCCACGTGCTCGAAACCCTGCGCGAAGCGCTCGACAACGGGCGCGCCGAGCTTGAGCGACGGCTGGAGGAAAAGCCTTCCGCCGGCCACGAATGCGCTCACGGCTACACCTTCCTGACCGACCAGCTGGTGCGGGTCATCCACGATTACGTCACCAATTGCGTCCTGCCCGCCAGCAATCGCACGACCGCGGAGCGGCTCGCGATCCTGGCGGTCGGCGGCTACGGCCGCGCCGAAATGGCACCGTATTCGGACGTCGACATTGCCTTCATCACCCCGATGAAGCGCTCGCCTTGGTGTGAACAGGCGGTCGAGGCGATGCTGTACCTGCTCTGGGATCTCGGCCTGAAAGTCGGGCATTCCAGCCGCACCATCGCCGACACGATGCGCATGGCGAAGGAAGACCTGACCATCCGCACTGCCCTGCTCGAAGGGCGGTTCGTGTGGGGCGACCAGGACGTGTACGACGAAGTGCGCGCGCGGTTCTGGAAGGATATCGCGCGCGGCACCGAACGCGCCTTTCTCGTCCACAAGCTCGACGAACGCGATGCGCGCCACCAGCGCATGGGCGACAGCCGCTATGTCGTGGAGCCGAACGTGAAGGACGGGAAAGGCGGCCTGCGCGACCTCCAGACCCTGTACTGGATCGGCAAGTATCTCCACCGCGTCCAGAGCGCGGCGCAGCTGGTCGACGTCGACCTGTTCACCGCCAGCGAATACCGCTCGTTCCGCCGCGCCGAGCGGTTCCTTCTGGCGGCGCGCTGCCACATGCACGTCGTGTCCGGGCGCTGCGAGGACCGCCTGACCTTCGACCTCCAGCGCGCGGTTGCGGAGCGGATGAACTTTGCCGACCGGCCGGGAAAGAGCGCGGTCGAACGCTTCATGCAGTTCTATTTCATGCAGGTGAAGCGCGTCGGCAGCCTGACCGCGACGTTCCTCTCCCACCTCGACGAACGCTTCGCCGCACGCGACAAGGCCGGGAAGCGCAAGAAGAAGGCGCCGACCCGCGAGATCGAGGGTTTCCTTGCCGATGGTCGGTGGATCCGCACGCCTGCCGACGACTGGTTCGAACGCGATCCCGTGCGCCTTGTGCAGATGTTCGCCATCGCCGAGCGTGAGGGCCTGGAAATCCATCCCGAAGCGATGCGGCAGGCCGACCGCGACAGCCGCCTGATCGGCAAATCGGTGCGCCGCGACGAACGCGCCAACGCGCTGTTCCTCGACCTATTGGCAGGCCAACGCGATCCCGAACCGGTCCTGCGATGGATGAACGAGGCTGGCGTTTTCGGCCGGTTCATACCCGATTTCGGCCGCGTCAACGCGCAGATGCAGTTCGACATGTATCACCACTACACCGTCGACGAGCACACCATTCGCGCGATCGGGCTGCTGAGCCAGATCGAGCGCGGATTGCTGGAGGACGACCACCCGCGTGCGACGACGCTGGTGCACAAGGTCTCATCGCGCCGCGCGCTGTTCGTCGCGGTGCTGCTGCACGACATCGCCAAGGGGCGCGGAGGCGATCATTCGGTGCTGGGCGCGGACCTTGCCGGGCGGGTGTGCCCGCGCCTGGGCCTCACCGACAAGGAGACGGACCTGGTGCGTTGGCTCGTCCTCCATCACCTGCTGATGAGTTCGACCGCGCAGAAGCGCGACCTCACCGATCCCAAGACGATCGAGGATTTCGTCGCCGAGGTGAAGACGCTCGATCGCCTGCGCAATCTCGCGATCCTGACCGCGGTCGATATTCGGGCGGTCGGTCCGGGCACGTGGAACAGCTGGAAGGGCGAGCTGATCGGCACGCTTTACGATGCCGCGCAGGAGCGTCTGCGCCTCGGCCACAAGCGCAAGGATCGCAGCGCTCTCATCGCCGCCAAACGCGACGCTGCTGCGCGCGTACTGGGCGACCAGGCGGAACTGATCGAACGCGTCGGCGAACAGATGTACGATGCGTACTGGATCGCCGAGAACCCGGAAGTCATCGCCCGCAACCTCGTTCAGTTTCAAGCCGCACGCGCGCAGAAGCACGACATCTCGATCCACCACGAGATCGAGGAGGAGCGGGGCGCGAGCCACGTCACCGTCATCGCGCCCGACAATCTCGGCCTGTTCTACCGCATCGCCGGCGGCATCCACTTGGCCGGCGGCAACATCATCGATGCGCGCATCCACACCGCGTCGAGCGGGTGGGCGATCGACAATTTCCTGGTGCAGGACAACAATGGCGAGGCGCTGCGCGAGGACGACCGGGTCGAACGGCTAAAGCAGACGATCCGCGATGCGCTGACCGCGAACATCGAACTGGTGCCAAAGCTTGCTGCGCGCCCGTTGTCGCATTCGCGGGCCGCGGCCTTTGACGTCGCGCCGCGGGTGGATTTCGACAACGATGCGTCCAACCGCTTCACCGTGATCGACGTCACCGCGCGCGATCGCCCCGCCTTGCTCAACCGCCTCGCCCACGCGCTCTACAAGGCAAACCTCATCGTCCATTCCGCCCATGTGACCGCCTATGGCGAAAGCGCGGCGGACACGTTCTACGTGACCGACCTGACGGGGACGAAGGTGACCGGGCCCGAACGCCTTGCCTCGATCGAGGAACAGCTGCTCGAAGCGGGCAGCGACCGCCGCCAGCGCGAGCACGAGGCCGCCTGACGGGCCCCTTTGCGACTCGGATGTTGCGCCCCCGAAGCGCCGCCGACTTGCAACACTCAATAATTATTTTTGACAGTTCGATGAAACCGGGTTGCCGCGCGTCAAATCGCGGTTAGGCATCATACCGGGAGTTCAAATCAGACTGAAAAAGTTTGTTGGGAGAGGATTACCTATGAAATCTTTTGCTTCGCTTCGTGCGATTGCCCTGCTTGGCGCGGGTATGGCACTCATGCCGAATGTGGCGCTGGCCCAGGCCGGCGTGCAGGACGATACCGAGAATGACATCGTCGACAATGCCGACGTCGTCGACGACAACGAGATCATCATCACCGCGCAAGGGCGCTCGCAGGTGCTGGCCGACGTGCCGGTCGCGGTGTCCGCCATTTCGGGCGAGACGCTCGAGCGTTCGGGCACCAGCGACATCCGCGAACTGAACCAGGTGGCGCCCTCGCTGCTGGTCTCCTCGACGGGTAACGAAGCCAACGGTTCGGCCCGTATCCGCGGGATCGGCACGGTCGGCGACAACCCCGGCCTCGAAAGTTCGGTCGCGGTGTTCGTCGATGGCGTGTACCGCTCGCGTTCGGGTAACGCGCTCAGCGAACTCGGCCCGATCGACCGGATCGAGATCCTGCGCGGTCCGCAGGGCACGCTTGGCGGACGCAACGCTTCCGCCGGTCTCATCAGCGTCTACACCGCGCCGCCGACCTTCGTGCCCGAAGTGTACGGTGAATTCACCTACGGCAATTTCGACGCGATCCGCGTCGAAGGGGGCGTGAACGCGCCGATCGGCGACACCATCGCCGCGCGCGTGGACGGCGTCTATTTCGAACGCGACGGTTTCTACGACGACATCACCAACGACACTACGGTCAACAACCGCGATCGTTACCTGGTGCGCGCGCAGGCGCTGTTCGAACCGAGCACGGACCTGTCCTTCCGCTTGGTCGGCGACTATTCGAAGAAGGACGAGGCGTGCTGCGCGGCGACCTTCGTGCAGCCCGATTTCGCTCCGCTCGCACGCGTGTCGCCCGGCCTCGATCCGTTCACGCGGCCCGTGGGCGGCCCGGCGCTGACCAGCACGGACAACCCGATCGTGAACGTCCTGCTCGGCCTCGGCCAGGATCCGCGCGCGCTGACCCAGTCGACCTTCAATCGCGACATCTACCCGACGCCCGGCCGGTCGTTCGAGGGCGAGACCGAGGATTACGGCGTGTCGGGCGAGTTGAACTACACGTTCGGCGACGTCACCCTCACCTCGATCACCGCCTACCGCGAATACTCGAACACGCAGGCCTCGGATACCGACTACACCACGGTCGACATCCTCTACCGAGCGCCCGGAGCCAATGCCGGTGCGCGTGAATTCGAGACTTTCACCCAGGAAATCCGGCTGAACGGTTCGCTGTTCGACGACCGGCTCGACTGGCTGGTGGGCGGCTATTACGCCAACGAGAAGCTCGAGACCCGCGACAACCTGCGCTTCGGCACGCAATACGGCACGTTCGTAAGCTGCCGGATCGCGATCGCCATCAACCCGGCGCTGGTCAATCCGTCGGAAGACGACTGCTTCGGCCCGGCCGGCTTCGGCGCGCTCAGCGCAGCCAATGGCGGCGCCGGTGCGTTCGGCCCCGCGACCCCGCTGATCCTTGCCGGGATCACCAACCTTTCGAACGTCAACGACCTTGGCGGATTGGGCGACGTCTACAACCAGACGAGCGAGAACTACGCTTTCTTCACGCACAACATCTTCCATGTCACCGACAATCTCGATCTGACCCTTGGCCTTCGCTACACCAACGAAACCAAGGATTTCGACGCGTCCTTCACCAACGACAACACGATCTGTCCGACCAACCGCGCGCTCCTGAGCCCTCTGCTGGCCAGCCAGGCGCTTGCCGGCCTTGCGGGCGGCCTCATCGCGCTGTCGTGCCAGGGCAATTCGACCGCCGAACTCGAGGGAGTCTCGATCGACGACAGCCGCGACGAGGACGAATTCACCGGCACCGCGATCCTGAGCTACAAGGCGACCCCGGACCTGCTGCTCTACGGATCGTATTCGCGCGGCTACAAGGCGGGCGGGTTCAACCTCGACCGCTCGGCGCTGGGCAACCCGGTTACGTTCAACGTCGCCAACATCGATGCCGCTTCGCTGCAATTCGAGGAAGAAACGGTCGATGCGTTCGAGATCGGGGCGAAGTACGCGACCCGCGAATTCGGCGCGAGCGTTGCCATCTACCGGCAGGAGTTCACCAACTTCCAGCTGAACACGTTCAACGGCTCGGTCTTCCTGGTCCAGAACGTCAACAGCTGCGACACCTCGCTGGGCGGTGCGGACCAGGATGGCGATGCCAGCACCGGAACGTGCTCGCCGGACGATGTCGCTCCGGGCGTCGTGGCGCAAGGCGTTGAATTCGAAGCCTATGCGCGCCCGACGACCGACGTGAACATCACGCTCGGCCTGACCTATGCCGATACCAGCTACGAGGACGACCTGATCGGCGACGACACCGGCGCCCCGCTCGACCCCGCGCTGCGGCTGCTGCCGGGCGACAACCTGTCGAACGCGCCGGAAATCGTCGCGACCTCGTCCTTCAGCTACACGCCGCCGATCGGCGATAGCGGGATGAGCGGGCTGTTCTTCGTCAACGCTCGCCTGACCGACGATTTCAACACCGGCTCCGACCTGCTGTACGGCAAGGAACAGGACGGCTTCGTCGTGGTCAACGGGCGGATCGGCGTGACCAACATCGCCGGGGCGTTCTCGATCGAGGGCTGGGTGCAGAACCTGTTCGACGAGGATTACACGCAGGTCGCGTTCAACACCCCGTTCGTCGCGCCGCAGCAGACCTATTCGGCGTTCCTCGCCGAGCCGCGGACCTACGGCATCACCTTGCGCGGCGAATTCTAGGAAGCTGCGCGAAAGCACCACGCGAAAGGGGCGGTCCGGCGACGGATCGCCCCTTTTCTTTGGCGCGCCTGCGTCAGTCCTCGTCGGTGGCGAGGAGCAGCGCGATCGCGCTTTCATCGGCGGCGACGAAGGCCCATTCGAACGTCGCCTCGGTTATCGGGTTCCACCCGAACCACATGCGGTTGGTGACGATGCTCACCGGCCCCGTGGCAAAGCAGGCGAGGAAGTCCTCGCAGCACGCGATAGCGGCGTCCTTCCCCAGCCATTCGAACTTGGTGAACACCATGTTGTGCGCGAACGCCTCGACGAAGGCGGAGCGGGCCGAGCGTGGCTCGGATATCCCGGCATGGGGATCGAGCAGTTCCCAGTTGGGTCCGATATCCTTGAACCCGCATTCGCCAACGAAGCGATTGGCTTCCCGTCCCAGCGCCAGATAATCCTTCGGTCCGGGGCCGATCTGCAGGTGCACTTCGGCGCTGTCCGCGTTCAGCCGGTCGAGCCACGCAGCGGAAAAGGTTTCGAGGCGCGCGGCCGTATCGCTCACCCGCGCGGCCCGAACAGCGCGGTGCCGACCCGCACATGGGTCGCGCCCAGTTGCACCGCGGTTTCGTAGTCGCCGCTCATCCCCATCGAAAGCCCCTCCACGCCGTTGTC
>JBARZK010000101.1:0-23214 GCA_049649965.1 Erythrobacter sp. | reverse complement strand
ACATGGGGCAGCGCCCGGCGCGGCGCGACCTCGACCGCGTTGTCGTAAGTCACCGCGCGGGCGGTGCAGACCTCGATCGAGCGGTTGGTCATCAGCTTCGACAGGGTTTCGAGCTCGGCATGATCGGCCCTGCTGGCAAGGTCGATGAAGGCCGCGGTGTCGTTGCACAGCTCGACCGAGGCGCGCACGTCGGAGTGGTAGTTGCCGATGCGCGTCTCGTAACTGTCGAAGGCCGAGCGACCGACGCGCGGACCGTGGCGATCGATCATCGAGGTCTGAACGAACTGCGCGTGCTCGGCGAACTCGTCGTAGCGGTCCTCGACCAGCTGGCCGTAGGATCGCAAGGTCGTTGGCGAGAGATGGCGGCATTTCAGCGCGTTGACCATCAGCATGACGCGAAGGTCATGGATGCGCGCGGATTGCACCGCGTCCTCGTCGAAACAGGGGTATGAACTGGCGGATGCGGATACCGCGGACGTGGCCATGGCCACGGCAGCGATGCCGGCACCCAGTCTGGTGGGTAATTGACGCACGGGTTTTGCTCCTGACAAACGGTGGGGGAGTTTGAAGGAGCGCTCCGCCCATAGTATTACCATGAACGGTCTCTGAGCGAAACAATCGAATAAATACAATGGGTTCACGCTAAAACTGCGGAAAACCGTCAATTCACCTGAACGCTGCATGTATGACCGTTCGGTTCGACGCAACACAAGCACGCGGCGCCTTGCGGTACGGCAGCGTTTGCCTGGCGAGTCGGCCCGTCAGCCGCGATTGTCGTCGAGCGATCTCGCCCAGGTCTTGTCGGCCGGGGTCAGGCCGTCGAGAAAGGCCTGCGCGGTGGCGAGATAATCCTGCCGCTTGTTCTCGTCCATCCGGTCCCAATTGGCGTAAATGCGCCCGACCCGGTGGTTGCTTTCCAGCCGGTCGCGGTGGCGATCCATGAAATACCAGTAGAGCGGGTTGAACGGGCAGGCTTCCTCGCCGGTCTTCTTGGCGGGCGAATAGCGGCATTCCTTGCAGTAGTCCGACATCTTGTTGATATAATTGCCGCTCGCCGCATAGGGCTTGGTCGCGAGCTTGCCGCCATCGGCGTACAGGATCATGGCGGAGACATTCGGCAGTTCGACCCATTGATAGGCGTCGGCATAGACGACGAGGTACCAGTCCTGCACCTCGCGCGGGTCGATCCCGGCGATAAGGCAGAAATTGCCGAGCACCATCAACCGCTGGATGTGGTGGGCGTGCGCATTCTCTCGCGTGGAGCGGATACAGTCGGCAAGGCAGCGCATATCGGTCTCCCCGGTCCAGAAGAACTCGGGCAGCGCGCGCTGGGCATTGAGCTTGTTGTCGCTTTCGAGCCCCGGCATGAAATGCCAGTAGAAGCCGCGGATATACTCGCGCCAGCCGATGATCTGGCGGATGAAGCCTTCCACCGAATTGATCGGCGCGCGGCCATCCTCATAGGCTTTCTCGGCGCACTCGCACAATTCGAGCGGATCGAGCAGGCCGAGATTGAGGCTGGTCGACAGCATCGAGTGATACATGTCGTCCTCACCGTGGACCATTGCATCCTGGAATGGACCGAACTTCTCGATCCGCTGGGCGAAGAAGGCGTCTGCGGCCTTTTGCGCCTCGTTGCCGGTTACCGGCCAGCAGAACGGTTCGAGGTCGCCGAAATGATCGCCGAATTCCTCCCCGACCAGATCCATGACCTCCCGCGTGGTTTCGTCCGGTTCGAACTTGGGCGCATCGGGGGTGTCCATGTCGTCCCTCGGCGGCTTGCGGTTCTGCTTGTCGTAATTCCAGTCGCCGCCGGCAGGCTTGTCGCCGTCCATCAGGATGCCGGTCTTCTTTCGCATCATGCGATAGAAGGTTTCCATCATCAGGCTGCTGCGACCCTCGGCCCATTCCGCGAACTCGGACCGGCCACAAACGAAACGGTCGTCTGGGAATATCTCGACATCGCAGGCGAACTTGTCGGACCATTCCTCGATAGCCTGCTGGACGCGCCATTCGCCCGCTTCGACCACGTGGACGGCGCGAGGATCGTGGCGCTCGATGGCGCGGGCTACCTCGCCGGTGAAGCTGTGGGCATTGTCCGGATCATCGAGCCTGACGTAATCGACCTTCCAGCCCGCATTCTGCAGTTCGACGGCGAAGTGGCGCATGGCGGAGAAGATGAGGACGATCTTCTGCTTGTGATGCTTGACGTAGGTCGCCTCGTCCCAGACCTCCATCATAAGGATCACGGTGTCGTCCTTGGTTCGCCCGCGCAGCGAGGCAAGGGTGCGGGTCAGCTGGTCGCCCAGCACGGGAACGAGGATCGGGTTGTCGGTCGGCATGTGAGGGCAACGCGCCAAGCCCCGCCGCGCTCCCGGGGCGTCAGACGAAGCTGTAGGGGTCGATGTCGACGCCGACCCGAACGCCCGGCGCGAAATCCTGTCGCTCGATCCATTCGCGCAGCACCCCCTGCAGGTCTGCACTGCGGCGCGCATTGACGAGGAAGCGATAGCGGTAGCGCCCGCGCAGCAGCGCAAGCGGGGCGGGGGCCGGCCCCAGTATGGTAACGTCCTCAAGGTGCGGGCGGCTGTCGCCCAACCGGTTCGCAGCCTCGCGCGCCTCGCGTTCGTCCTCGCTCGACAGGATGATCGCTGCCCACCGGCCGAAGGGTGGGGCGCCTGCGTCGCGGCGCGCTTCGGTCTCGGCTTCGTAGAAAGCGTCGCGGTCGCCGTTGGCCAGCGCCTCGATCACTGGCGCATCGGGGTGGCGGGTCTGGAGCAGGACCTCGCCCGCTTTCTCGCCGCGACCGGCGCGCCCCGCGACCTGCGCCACCTGCTGGTAGGTGCGCTCAGCCGCGCGCAAATCCCCGCCTTCGAGGCCGAGATCGGCATCGACGATCCCGACCAGAGTGAGTTCGGGAAAGTGGAAGCCCTTGGTCACCAGCTGCGTGCCCACGATCACGTCGATCGCGCCGCTTTCGGCCTGCGCGATGAATTGCGCCGCGCGGTCGGGGGAGCCGAGCGTATCCGACGTCGCGATCGCCACGCGCGCGTCCGGGAACAGCGCGGCAACCTCGTCCGCGATGCGTTCGACACCCGGTCCACAGGCGACGAGGCAGTCGGCTTCGCCGCATTCCGGGCACTTTTCGGGCGGCCGGGTTTCCAGCCCGCAATGGTGGCAGGCGAGCCGCGCCGACAAACGGTGCTCGACCAGCCAGGCGCTGCAATTGGGGCATTTGAAGCGGTGGCCGCAATTGCGACACAGGGTCAGCGGCGCATAGCCGCGGCGGTTGAGGAACAGCAGCGATTGCTCGCCTGCCTCCAGCCGCGCCTTCAACCCCTCGATGATCGGGGCCGACAGCCACTGTCCCTGCGCCGGTTTCTCCATCCGCAGATCCACCAGTTTGATCGGCGGCAATTCCGCTCCGCCATAACGGCTGGGCAGGTCGAGCTTTCGATAGGTCCCGGTGCTGGCCATGTGCAGGCTCTCCAGCGCGGGCGTGGCGCTGGCCAGCACGACCGGGATATCCTCGAACCGGGCACGCATGACAGATACGTCGCGGGCGTTGTAGCGCACGCCCTCGTCCTGCTTGAAACTGATCTCATGCGCTTCGTCCACGACGATCAGGCCGAGATCGGCATAGGGAAGAAACAGCGCCGAACGCGCGCCGACGATCACTTGCGCACCGTCCTTGTCCGCGCCGCGCGCGATCGCCCGCCAGGCCCGCCGCCGCTCGGTCGATCGCAGCGAGGAGTGCCAAACCACCGGAGAGGCGCCGAAGCGCGCTTCGAACCGGGTGAGGAAATTCTCGGTCAGCGCGATTTCGGGAAGCAGGACGAGCACTTGCCGCCCCAGCCGGATCGCCTCGGCCACTGGTTCGAAGTAGGTCTCGGTCTTGCCCGATCCCGTCACCCCGTCGAGCAGGATCGGGGCGAAGGAACGCGCGCGCACAGCCTCGACCAGTTCACCTGCGACGCGCGACTGGTCGGGCGACAGTTCCGGCTGGTCATGGTCGGCATCGGCGCGCGGGTAGGGCCGGTCGATCGCCACCTGCACCGGTTCGATCAGGCCAGCGCCGACCATGCCGCGCAGGACCCCTTCGGAAACGCCGGCGGCAGCGGACAGTTCGCGAACCGTGCCCTGTTCGCCCATAAGCCGCTCGAGCGCCTGCTTGCGCTGCGCTGTCAGGCGTCCGGCAGGCTCCGCGTCGGTCAGCCGGTATTCGGTCGTGGTTGTCGGTCCGCCGAGCGCTCCGCCGCTTGCCAGCACCATGCGGGCGACCGAGGCGAGGTTCGCGCAATAATAATCGGCCGTCCATTCGACCAGGCGGCGCAGCGGTGCAGCCAGCGGCGGCACGGGCACTACCTCGCGGATCGGGCGCAGCTTCGATGCCTCGATCTCGCGACCGGGCAGGCGTCCCTCGTCCCACACGATTCCGGTCACGGTGCGCGGGCCGAGCGGGGCGATGACGACGGTGCCGGGCGGCGCCTGGACCCCGTCGGGCACCGTATAGTCGAGCGCGCCCAGAGCAGCATTCAGCACGAGTAGTCGGACGCGGTTCATCGTCGCGGATCAATATGACGGGGAACAAGGTTATACCACCCAAAGGAGCCATTTTATGTCCTCAGCCCCCAATCCGGCGCTCGCCCGCCGCGCCTTGCTCGCCACCGGCGTAAAGGGAACTTTGGGCATCGCCGCTATTGCCGCCCTACCGGCCTGCGCGACCTACCCGCCCTTCAGCATGACCGAGGCGATCCGCCGCCTGTTGCTGCAAGCGAGCGAAAACGCCTTCACCCGCCTTACCCAGCCGGGTGGATACTGGGACGAGCAGGTGGCGGTGCTCGGTCTCGGCAACTTGCTGGGCACCCGGGGAGACGTGCTGTCGCGTATCCTTACCTCGGCCCTGTTCAAGGACCGGCTGGAAGATGCCTTTGCCGATATCGCGATCGAAGGGTCGTATCGCGCCGCGCCTGTGGTGACCGATGCGGTGGAGGTCATCGGGATCGAGAACGCCATCGACCTCGTGCGCGGCGGGCCGCAGGCGGCGACGCTGGCATTGCGGGGCGAGCTTGGCGGGCGGTTGATCGATGTAATGGTGCCCGAACTGGGCGACGCGATCCGTATCGCCTCCGACCCATTGGTGTCCGAACTCCTGAACGTCGCGACCGGAACCGATGTCGGCGGGATCGCCCGGTCGCTTGCCGGGACGATCGACGATGCGATCTGGACCGAGATCGGCGCGGAGGAAGCCGCGATCCGCCGCGATCCGCGCCCGACCCGCGACCGGGTGCTGATCGACGTGTTCGGATCGCCGGGCGCCTATTGATCGTGCATCAGAACACGATGTCGAGTTCGATCAGCGGAGCGTGGCCTACCTTGTCGTCGCGCCCCGAACGAAAGCTCTGCCCGCGCACGTATTTGAGCCCAACGGTGACATCGTCGCTGACATCGTAGGTGAAGCCGATCCGGGTTTCGATGTCGGTGAAGCCTGTGGAACCACCCGAATCTGTCGAACGCAGGGTCCAGAAAAGCTCGCCATCGATCGCGGCTGTCACGGGTGAGGTTTCGCTGAAGGGTACACGCAAGCCAAGCCGGGGCCGCAAGCGCACCCCCGCGCGACCGTCCTCCCCTTCCTCAAAGCGTTCCTCCAGCCTCAGGCGCGTGCGCAGGTATCCGTGCTTGGTGCCGATCTGCTGGATGATGCGGATTTCGTCGGCGCCATCGGAGTTGAAGCGCTGCTCGGCGGCGGCGGAAATCGTCACGTTGTCCGCGACCTTCTGGTGCACCCAGCCGCGAAAGTAGAAGGTGTCCCCCCGGCGGCGCTCGCTATCGCGGAAGCGCTGCGCGGTTTGCAGTTCGACCGAGGTGTTCTCGTCGAGCCGTTTCTCGATCGAAGGGCCGAACCACAATTCCACGTCTTCATCCGTGGCCAGAGCGGGCTGCGCGATAGCGATCGTCGATGCGGCGAGAGCGAGGGCCGCCGAACGCGAAAGGGTCATGGCTGTGTTTTCCTGCGAACAGCGTAGCGGATCGAAACGGTGCGCCGCGCCGATATGACCGGCATATGACGGAACCGCGACAGGCGCGCGACGATTTTGTGACCATTCGGAGAACGCGCGCCCACAAGCTGTCGACGCTGGGCAATCGGAATAGCCAGCGCCCACGGGTGGGTGGCTTCGCCGCGCGCCCTGTGCAAAAGCGTTCACCAACGGATTCGCACACCCCCACAGGAGCTACGCCCGATGAAATTCTTCGTCGACACCGCCGATATCGACGACATTCGCGAACTGGCCGAGACCGGCCTGCTCGACGGGGTCACCACCAACCCTTCGCTGATCCACAAGTCGGGCCGCGACTTCAAGGAGGTAACGAAGGAGATCTGCGGGATCGTCGATGGACCGGTCAGCGCGGAGGTCGTCGCGCTCGATCACGCCACGATGATGAAAGAGGCCGAGGAACTGCGCAAGATCGCGGACAATGTCTGCATCAAGGTGCCGCTGACGGTCGACGGGCTGAAGACCTGCCGCAAGCTGACCGAAGACGGCACGATGGTGAACGTGACGCTGTGCTTCTCCGCCAACCAGGCGCTCTTGGCGGCAAAGGCGGGGGCGACCTTCATCTCGCCCTTCGTCGGCCGTCACGACGACAACGGCTTCGACGGGATGGAACTGATCCGCGATATCCGTCTGATCTACGACAATTACCTGTACGACACCGAAATCCTGGTCGCCAGCATCCGCCATACCGGACACGTGCTCGAAAGCGCGAAGATCGGGGCCGATGTCATCACCGCT
The DNA here is from genome assembly GCA_049649965.1 of Erythrobacter sp. Lineage (GTDB taxonomy): Bacteria > Pseudomonadota > Alphaproteobacteria > Sphingomonadales > Sphingomonadaceae > Erythrobacter. The sequence continues at coordinate 16,420 of JBARZK010000101.1, read as the reverse complement.
CCGCCCAAGGTCATCCTCGGCCTGTTCAAGCACGTGCTGACCGATGCCGGGCTCGCGGCCTTCTCTGCGGACTGGGAAAAGACGGGTCAGACCATTATCTGATTGAGCGACGATGGCAGAACAAACCCCGCTCGACACCTTCAAACAGGCTCTCACCGGCACCGCGCGCGCGATCGCGAAGGATGCCGAGGTCGAGGTCGCATGGAGCGCCGACGTGCCCGGCGCATCCGGCAACCGATTCCGCGTTCCGCTGCCCGGCCGGGACCTTCCCGCCGACCAGGTGACCGAGGCGCGCGGTTTTGCCGATAGCTTCGCGCTCAAGCTGCGCCATCACGATTCCGCGCTCCATGCCGGCGGCGCTCCGCCCGAACCGGTCGCACGGGCATGCTACGATGCGATCGAGCAGGTCCGGTACGAGGCGTTGGGCGCCAACCGCTTCGATGGTATCAAGGCCAATCTCGATGCCGCGACGGAAACGCGCACCGCGAGCGACGCGATCGTACGCGCGGAGAACTCGTCCGAAGTCCCGCTCCAGACCGCGCTGTCGCTGATACTGCGCGAGCAGCTGACCGGCGAAGCGGTGCCCGAAAAGGCGCGCGGCGGGGTCGAACTGGTGCGTGATTTCGTCGAGGAAAAAGTCGGCAAGGATTTCGCTGCGCTGTCCGACATTCTCGAGGATCAGGAAGCGTTCCAGCGCCTCGCGCTCGACATGTTGCGCGAACTCGATCTCACCCGTCCGACCGAAGCCCCTGAGAACACCGATGACGAGGACAGCGAAGAGGACGAGGGCGAGGACGATGAGCAGACCGGCGACGAGCAGCGCGACGGCGATGCCGAGCCGCAAGGTGCCGAAGTCGCTGGCGAAATGGCCGAAGGCGAGGGCGAAGGCGACGCCGACAGCGAGCTTTCCGCCGACGAGGAGATGCAGGACGGCGAGCCGGGTGAGGAAGGCGATGCCTCCAACGCGCCCGTCCGCCCCAATCGTCCGCAGGCCGACATTCCCGAAGGGCTCGACTACAAGGCCTTTACCGAGCGTTTCGACGAAGAGGTCGAGGCCCCCGATCTTTGCGATGCCGAGGAATTGGAGCGCCTGCGCGCCTATCTCGACAGCCAGCTGACCGGCCTGCAGAGTGTCGTCACCCGGCTCGCCAACCGGTTGCAGCGACGCCTCATGGCGCAGCAGAACCGCAACTGGGATTTCGACCAGGAAGAAGGCATTCTCGATGCCGCGCGGCTTTCGCGCGTGGTGGTCTCGCCGGGCACCGCGCTCAGCTACAAGGTCGAGCGCGACGTCGAATTCCGTGACACGGTTGTCACGTTGCTGATCGACAATTCCGGCTCGATGCGCGGACGGCCGATCTCCATCGCCGCGATCAGTGCCGACATCCTTGCACGCACGCTGGAGCGCTGCGGGGTCAAGACAGAGATCCTCGGCTTCACCACGCGCGCATGGAAGGGCGGGCAGAGCCGCGAGGCATGGCTCGCCGATGGCAAGCCGCAAGGGCCGGGTCGCCTCAACGACTTGCGTCACATCATCTACAAGCAGGCGGACGAGCCGTGGCGCCGGGCGCGCCGCAATCTCGGCCTGATGATGCGCGAGGGGCTGCTGAAGGAAAACATCGACGGCGAGGCGCTGCTATGGGCGCATTCCCGCCTGATCTACCGCCCGGAAGAACGCCGCGTCCTGATGGTCATCTCCGACGGTGCGCCCGTGGACGATTCGACGCTTTCGGTGAACTCGGCGGGCTATCTCGAGGCTCACCTGCGCGGCGTGATCGACTGGATCGAGAAGGTCAGCCCCGTGCAACTGGTCGCCATCGGGATCGGTCACGACGTGACGCGGTATTACCGCCGCGCCGTGACGATCATGGATGCCGAGCAACTCGGTGGCACGATCATCGAGCAGCTGGCGGAGTTGTTCGAGGATGAAAAGGGTGCCCCGAAGGGGAGGGGGCGGCGTTAGCCGTCCGGAATTTATCGTCGTTCCATGAAACTCGTGGGATTGTGTGGGTGTATTCGGGTGAAGATCAGATAGCTCGCAACCCCATAGATCGCCGCGTTCGAAAGACCGAATACGATCCAGAACTCGGTGGCGCTTCCTCCATCGACCAATCCCCATAGCGGGTTGGTCGAAATCTGGCTGAAACCGGCCATCAGGAGGCCTGCATAACTGTAGGCGAAATGCATCTGATGGGCCTTCAGGTCCTTCGGCTTTCGATTCCGGCGCCATCGAAGAAGGGCGGCTATGGCGACGGCAAGCGAAATGAAGCCTACGAGGATGAAAACGTGGAAGAAGCCGAACCGGCTATCACCGATCCGAAGCGTCGTCGCCTCGACCGGGATCACCGAAACAATGGTCACCAGCATCGCAGCGATGTAGAACACGCCCATGCGCCGATGTGCGCTCGTGCCCTTCCGCGACAGGAACATGACCGCGCCACTGACGATAGCAGCGATGGCCGCCACGAAATGCACGGTCAGCAGCACACTCATACCCAGCAAGACGGTCCTCCTCCCAATGCAGGTGTGTTGGCATATTAAAACAGCGTTACGGTTGCAAGCTTTATTCGGTCTGCTAGTCGGACAGGATGAACGTAACGAAAGCCGTCACCACCCGCCGGTCCGTCCGGCAGTTTCTCGACAAGCCGGTCGACTTCGAAACCATCCGACGCGTCATGGATACCGCGCGCTGGGCCGCTTCGGGGTGCAATTACCAGCCTTGGGAGGCCGCGGTCCTCACGGGTCGGCCGCTCAAGGAATTGCAGGAGAAAATCGCCTCGGCCCAGCCGCAGGAAGCCGAATACGACTGGACTGCGCCGGGTCAGGAAGATGCCTATACCCAGCGCCTCCACGGCATTTCGAAAGGCATGTTCGGCGCAATGGGGATCGAGCGCGACGACAAGCAGGGCCGGATGAAGGCGATGATGCGCAACGCCACCAGCTTCGACGCGCCTGCCGTCATGTTCGTCTATTTCCCGCGCCTGATGAAAGAGGCGCAGTGGTCCGATACCGGCATGTGGCTCCAGACAGTCGCGCTGCTGCTGCGCGAGGAGGGGCTCGACAGCTGTTTCCAGGAATACATGGCGCTCTATGCCAATGTAATCCGCGACCACCTCGGCCTCGACCACGATCGCTACATGTTCTTCTGCGGCATGGCGATCGGCTATCGCGATCCGGATGCGCCGGTGAACAATTTCGAGCGGGAGCGGGTGCCGCTGGAAGAGCATGTAGACTTCAAGGGCTGGGAAGAGGCGCGCGAAGACGCCTAGCTGCGCTGGTCGTCCGACACGTGGTGCGCGATGTCGGGATCGTCCCAGATCATCACGCCCATGGTGATGAACCACAACAGCATCAGCGCGGCCAGCATCCTTTCGTAGCCGCCGTCATACCCGGTCGGAATAACGAACAAAAACGGGCCGAGGATCGCCCACACAACGCCGCCGACATAGAGGGCGATGCCCAGCGGCTTGCTGATTTCCCAGAACTGTCCGGCGGTCAGCAGGACGGCGAGGGGAAAGGCGATGCCGAGCGCATAGACCAGCCGGTAGTGAATTACCGGGCCATCTCCGGTGGTGTAGGCCTCGTACCCGGCGATCAGCGTGACGCACACAGCAACGATCGACAGCGCGACGATGCCCAGTTTCCAGTCCAGCCGCTCGATCCGCCAGCGCAGCAGACCCGCCGCGGTTGCCAGTACGCCGATGACGAAAGCGAACAGCCCGATATCGGCAAGGTCGTCCACGATGGTTTCGCGACCTGACTTGGCCGCGGCGAGATCGCTGATGGTCCCGCTGATCATTCCCACCCTCTCGGACAGGCCTATCCCGACGAAATCGAGAATGATCGCGATAAGGCAACCGGCAATCGCCGTGCCGCCAAGGACGCGCGACATGGTGTCCGTTCCGGAATCTGTGCTGATATGCCCCTCCTGTTGCGTGCCCCTGCGGTTTGTCGCATGGCCCCCCGATGGCCGATGCACCGCTCCAACTCTTCAATTCCCTCAACCGGCAGGTCGAACCATTCGTTCCGATCCACGACGGCGAGGCGCGGGTCTACACCTGCGGACCCACGGTCTACAACTACGCACATATTGGCAACATGCGCGCCTATGTTTTTGCCGATGTGCTGGGCCGTGCGCTGTCGTGGAAGGGCTACGATCTCAAGCACGTCATCAATATCACCGACGTCGGACACCTGACCGACGACGCGGATAGCGGCGAGGACAAGCTGGAGCGCGCGGCGGCGGGAACGGACAAGTCGATCTGGGACATTGCGCGCCATTATACCGATGCGTTCAAGGCCGACATGCGGGCGCTCAACATCCGCGAACCCGCGCACTGGTCGGTCGCGACCGACTATATCGAACCGATGATCGCGTTCGCGAAAGGCATCGCGGAAAAGCACTGCTACGAGATCGACAGCGGCCTCTATTTCGACGTCTCCACGGTCGAGGATTACGGTCGGCTGGCGCGTGCCGTCACCGAGGAAGGAGAGGGCCGGATCGAGACGGTGGAGGGCAAGCGCAACGCCGCCGACTTCGCGATCTGGCGCAAGACGCCGCCGGGGGAGGCGCGCCAGATGGAATGGGAGAGCCCGTGGGGGAAGGGCGCGCCGGGCTGGCACCTGGAATGCTCCGTCATGGGCGAAAAGCTCCTCGGCTTCCCGTTCGACATACACACCGGCGGGATCGACCACCGCGAAATTCACCACCCCAACGAAATCGCCCAGAACCAGGCGTTCTGCGGGTGCGGCGGGCTGTCGGACGCGACCAATTCCGGCGCGCGCTTCTGGATGCACAACAACTTCCTGGTCGAGCGCAGCGGCAAGATGAGCAAGTCGGGCGGAGAATTTCTGCGGCTGCAATTGCTGGTCGACAAGGGCTACCACCCGCTCGCCTACCGCATGATGTGCCTGCAGGCGCATTACCGCAGCGAGCTGGAGTTCTCCTGGGAGGGACTTGAGGCGGCACTGACGAGGCTCAAGCGATTTGCTGCTCAAATATCCAAGCTTCGGCTCGGAAAGATGAAAACCACTCAATGGGTTCGAAATCAGCGGAGATATAATGACTGGAAGTCAATTCTTGCAAAATACGATAGTCCAAATCTTACTAGTATAGTGAAAGAATTTGATAGTGCTGTATCTAATGACTTATCCATTCCAAAAGGATTAGTGGTATTCGAATCTTTGCTTAAGAGTAGCACCTTCGCGGATCCACAAAAAATTGTTGGCGCAATGCTAATGGATGAAGTTCTCGGTCTTGGACTTACCGATAAGGGTCGTAAGCTGTTGAGGCGAAAGCCAAAGCAGGCTTATCAGAAACAGTTTTTAACCGAAAACTTCATAAGTCAACGCTTGAAAAATCGACTAGAAGCCAAAAGATCGCGCGATTTCGAACGTGCCGACGCTATCCGCTCTGAACTTGAGGAGCTTGGCGTCGAGGTCATGGACGGCGATCCGCTTGGCTGGGAATGGAAGCTGAAATGACCACGCTCGCAATCTCCGGAATGATCCGCCCGCTGCTCGAACCGCGCCTGCCCGAAGACCTCGACGTGCGATGGTTCATGAGCGCCGATGAGGCGCAGGACGCCGTGAAGGGCGCGGAAATCGGCTGGTTCGACATGAACGACCAGGCCGCCATGGCGAAAACGCTACGCGCTGCCACCGAGCTCAAATGGCTGAACTCGATCTATGCCGGTCTCGACTTCATGCCGATGGACGTGCTTATCGAGCGGGACATCACCGTCACCAACGGCGCAGGCATCAACGCCATCACCATCGCCGAATATGTTGTGATGGGGATGCTCAACATTGCGAAGGGTTACCGCGAGGTGGTCCGCGCGCAGGATCGCCGCGAATGGCTGACCGATTCGCCCGGCAAGCGGGAACTGGCGGGATCGAAAGCGCTGCTGCTGGGCTACGGCGCGATCGGCAAGCTGATCGAACCAAGGCTTGCGGCGTTCGATATGGATGTGAGCGTGGTGCGTCGCTCGGGCGGCGAGAACACGCTCGGCCCCGATGAATGGCGCGAAAAGCTGGGCGAATTCGATTGGGTTATCCTTGCCGTGCCCGCGACGCCGGAAACCGAGAACTTGATCGGCGCAGACGAACTCGCATCGATGAAATCCGACGCGGTGCTCGTCAATATCGCGCGCGGGAGCGTGGTGGATCAACCGGCGCTGGTCGCAGCGCTCGAGGAAAAGCGGATCGGCGGTGCTTTCCTCGACGTTTCTACGCCCGAGCCTCTGCCCGAGGACCATCCGCTATGGGCACTCGACAACGCGCACATCACCATGCACCTCTCTGGCCGCGCGCAGGACAAGATGTTCGCCCGCAGTGCCGAGCGTTTCCTCGAAAACCTGCGCCGCTACCGCGCGGGCGAGCCGCTCCACCCCATCTTCGATCCGCAGCTCGGCTACTGAAAATCCGGGCCGGCGCGCGTCGCTCTTGGTTTTTGGCGCGAAGCTGCAATACTTGCCGCCGGGTCGGGGCCATGAAGCCAACGCGCGCATGAGCGTGCGCTGTGCGATTTGGGGGGACCTAGCGAATGAGCGATACCAGGAAAGCGTCCGACGTATTCATCGACTGCCTCGAGGCCGAGGGGTGCGAATACATCTTCGGCGTGCCGGGCGAGGAGAACCTCGACCTGCTCGATTCGCTGGGCAAGTCCGACAAGATCAAGCTGATCCTAACGCGGCACGAACAGGGCGCGGGGTTCATGGCCGCGACCTATGGACGGCACACCGGAAAGACCGGCGTGTGCCTCGCGACGTTGGGTCCGGGCGCGACCAATTTCGTGACCTCGGCCGCCTATGCGCAGCTTGGCGGGATGCCGGTGCTGATGATTACCGGGCAGAAACCGATCAAGAAATCGAAGCAGGGCCGGTTCCAGATCCTCGATGTCGTCTCGATGTTCGAACCGATCACCAAATACGCCGTGCAGATCGCGGCGGGCGACAACATCCCCAGCCGCGTGCGCGAGGCCTATCGCCTTGCCGAGGAAGAGAAGCCGGGCGCCACCCTGATCGAATTGCCCGAGGATATCGCCGAGGAACCCACCAGCGATTACAAGCCGCTGCCAAAGAGCGTCGCGCGCCGACCGTCCGCGGAGGAAAAGGCGGTGCGGCTGGCGGTGAAGGCGATCGAGGCGGCGAAAAGCCCGATTATCGTCATCGGGGCCGGCGCCAACCGGAAGATGTGCGGGCGCATGCTCGAACAGTTCATCGACAAGACCGGAATTCCGTTCCTCACCACCCAGATGGGCAAGGGCGTGATCGACGAGCGGCACGACAAGTTCGTCGGCTGCGCGGCGTTGTCAGCGGGCGATTTCGTCCACCGCGCGGTCGAGGCGTCGGACTGCATCATCAATGTCGGCCATGACGTGATCGAAAAGCCGCCCTTCTTCATGAAAGACAATGGCGTCACCGTCATTCACGTCTCTACCCGCACCGCGGAAGTCGACCCGGTCTATTTCCCGCAGATCGAGGTGATCGGCGACATCGCCAACGCCATCTGGCAGATCAAGCAGGACATCACGGCCAACCGCGACTGGAACTTCGACCAGATCCTCGCCTATCACGACGCGGAACTGGACCATACGAAAGCGCTTGCCGAGGACACCCGCTTCCCGATCTTCCCGCCTCACCTGGTTGCGAAAGTGCGCGAGGCGATGCCGCGCGACGGGATCATTTGCCTCGACAACGGCGTGTACAAGATCTGGTTCGCGCGCGGTTACACCGCCTACCTGCCCAACACCGTCCTGCTCGACAACGCGCTCGCCACCATGGGCGCGGGGCTGCCGAGCGCGATGATGAGCGCGATGCTTTATCCGACACGCAAGGTGATGGCGATCTGCGGCGACGGCGGGTTCATGATGAACAGCCAGGAGATGGAAACCGCGGTGCGGCTGGGGCTCAACCTCACGGTCCTCATCCTGCGCGACGACGCCTATGGCATGATCCGCTGGAAACAGGCGAACATGGGCTTTGCCGATTACGGCCTGACCTACGACAATCCCGATTTCGTCGCTTATGCCGAAAGCTACGGGGCGAAGGGGCATCGGGTGGAAAGCGCCGATCATCTGCGCGAACTGCTCGCGCATTGCAACGAAACGCCCGGCGTCCACCTGATCGATTGCCCGGTCGACTACAGCGAGAACGACCAGATCCTGAACCACGACATCAAGGAACTGAGCGCGAAGCTTTGAGATTGAGTCGGAAAGGAGACATTCGATGCCGCAGCTGAAGGACACCTACCCGCTCTATCTCAACAACAAGGCGCAGCAGCCGAACACCGATCTCGAGGTCACGGACAAGTACACGGGCGAGGTTGCGTTTCGTGTCGCGCTCGCCGACCCGGAAACGATCGACAAGGCGATCGTCGGCTCGGTCGAGGCGACAGAACCGATGGCGCGGCTCGCCTCGTACGAGCGACAGGACGTCCTGATGCACTGCGTCGAGGCGTTCAAGGAGCGCTTCGACGAACTCGCCTATGCCCTGTGCGTCGAAGCGGGAAAGCCGATCGGCGACAGCGAAGGCGAGGTCACGCGCCTGATCGACACCTTCCGCATCGCGGCGGAGGAAGCGGTGCGCAATTACGGCGAGATCATGCCGCTCGACATCTCGGAGCGGGCGAAAGGCTACCAGTCGTTCTGGAAACGCTATCCGATCGGGCCGTGCAGCTTCATTTCGCCGTTCAACTTCCCGCTCAACCTTGCCGCGCACAAGATCGCGCCCGCCATCGCGATCGGTTGCCCCTTCATTATCAAGCCCGCATCGAAAACGCCGCTCGGCACGATCATCATCGGCGAGGTGCTGGCGGAGTGCGACGTCCTGCCCGAAGGCGCTTTCTCGGTCCTGCCTGCCAGCCGTGACGGTGCAGACCTATTCACCGAGGACGAGCGGCTGAAGCTCTTGTCCTTCACCGGCTCACCGGCGGTGGGCTGGGCGCTGAAGGCGAAGGCGGGTAAGAAGAAGGTCGTGCTGGAACTCGGTGGAAATGCCGCGGTGATCGTGGACCACGATGCCGATCTCGAAGACGCGCTTGAGCGGATCGTCTTCGGCGCGTTCTACCAGTCCGGGCAATCCTGCATCGGGGTGCAGCGCATCATCATCCACGAAGACGTGTACGACCGGTTCAGGGACATGCTGGTCGAAAAGACGAAGACGCTGGTAGCGGGCGACCCGAAGGAGCGCGATACCTTCATCGGCCCGATGATCTCCGATGGCGAGGCGAGCCGGCTGAAAGGCTGGATCGACGAAGCGGTCGCGGGCGGTGCGAGCCTGCTTTGCGGCGGCGACCTGTCGAACGGCAACATGCTCGAAGCGACGCTGCTCGAAGACGTGCACAAGGATGCAAAGGCGGTGAACGATGAAGCGTTCGGCCCGCTCGCGATCCTTCAGAAGTTCAGCGATTTCGACGCTGCGCTGGACGAGGTGAACCGCTCCGAATTCGGGCTGCAGGCCGGCATCTTCACCCGAGACCTGTTCAAGATGTTCGACGCGTGGGACCGGCTCGACGTCGGCGGAGTGGTGATCAACGACGTGCCGAGCTACCGGGTTGACAACATGCCCTATGGCGGAGTGAAGGATTCCGGCCTCGGCCGCGAAGGGATCCGTTTCGCGATGGAGGACATGAGCGAGATACGGAACCTTGTGGTGCGGCGGACCTGACCGGGTGGCGGGCCGCGTTCACGGCCCGCCTGCGGTGTCCTACGCCTCCTCGAGCAACAGCAGCACCGCCGTCACCACCAGCCTCTCGTCCGCACCGAAGCGGTGATCGACTTCGCGGATTGTCGCATCGGCGACGAGGTGGCCGGGAATGGCGAATTCGTGCTCCGGCAGATCGGCGATGAAGGTCTCGCCCGCAGCGGCGGCCTCCGCCCCGTCGAAATCGAGCATGATTTCGTGCCGGGTCCCGCTGAACGTGATCGAGTTCCACGCGGTTTCTTCGTGCGTCAGCAGACTCGCATGCCCGCCCGCCAGCGCCAGCAACGCATCGCGCACCCGGTCGGAAATCGTGCGGCGAGGCCGATAGCGACGCGTTTTGGCGCCCGGGCCATCGGAACACGCCCCGTCATCGGCGGATTTGGTTTCGAGCGGAAAACCTGTGCGCTCCGCTGGTGCGTGGGCATCGAGGATCGCGAGTTCGCTAGGCATAGAGCAGTCCTTTCGTTTCGGTACGAGTTCCACCGGGCATCTTGCAGGGCGCGAAGGCGTTGCGCTCGAACTGGCGCATCCATTCGCGGGTCCGCGCCTCCGTCGCGGGACGCGGAATACGACCCATGCGAAGATCGAGGACGAAGCGCGGATCGTGTGCCGCGAGGCGTCCGAATTTCGTTGCAGGCATGTCGTTGCGGCGCAGGAATTGTTCGACTTCTCTAATCAGCATTGTGCTCCCCGTTATTTTGCACCACCGCCTTGCGATCCCGGCGATTCGTGTGGTGTTCCTGAAATGTTCCACTTGAAATCCTACTTGTCTAGGAAAAATCTTTCGGTTAGTAGGATTGCATGACCGAACGCGATACGGCCGACCCGCAGGGGGCGCGCGCGCGTCTTTTCGAACTTGCTCAGGGCCGGGGTGTTAGCCTCGCGCGGCTATCGACCTTACTCGGGCGCAATCCCAGCTATCTCCAGCAGTTCATCCGTAAGGGCTCTCCTCGAAAGCTCGAGGAGGAGGATCGGCGCACGCTCGCCGAATTTCTCGACGTGCCCGAATGGGAATTGCGCGACGGGGCCGATAGTGGAAAGGAAAAATCCTACACGTCGTCTTCGAACCGCAAGAATCGGGACTGGGTCGAGGTCGCCCGGCTCGATATCGAGGCGGCAGCCGGGCCAGGGACGCTGCCGGACGCAGAGAATGCCTACGACTTGATCCGCTTTTCGCGGCGCTGGCTGGCCGAGCAGGGTCTGGAGAGCGCGGAATTGTCGGCGATCACGGTCAAGGGTGACTCGATGGAGCCATTGCTGCGCGACGGCGACGAGATACTCGTCGACATGCGGGCCCAGCCATTCCGCGATGGCATCCATGTGGTGCGGCTGAGCGATACCCTGATGGTCAAGCGGGTGGCGCGCAGTGGTGCAGGGCGCGTGGTGCTGTTGAGCGAGAACGCCGCTTACCCCCCGATCGACGTGGCGCTGGACGAGGTCGAACTGATCGGCCGGGTTGTCTGGAAGGGCGGGCGTATCTAGATTCCCGCCATGACCGAACAGCACACGCCGCCCCAGGGGCCCCCTATGCGCGCCGCGATCATGCCGGTGACGCCGCTTCAGCAGAATTGCTCGCTGATCTGGTGCACCCGCACGATGAAAGGGGTGCTGACCGATCCCGGCGGCGACCTCGACCGGCTGAAGGCTGGTGTCGAAAAGGCCGGTGTGGAGCTGGAGAAGATCCTCATCACCCACGGCCATCTCGATCATTGCGGGCAGGCCGGCATGCTCGCCAAGGAGCTGTCCATCCCGATCGAAGGTCCGCACGAGGACGACCGCTTCTGGATCGAGCAGCTCGACAGCGACGGCGCCCGCTTTGGCATGACCGCAGCCAGCTTCGAACCGGACCGCTGGCTGAAGCACGGTGATACCGTTACCGTCGGCGAACTCACGCTCGATGTCATTCATTGCCCGGGCCATACTCCCGGCCACGTCGTGTTCTTCCATGAACCCAGCCGCTTCGCCATCGTCGGCGACGTTCTGTTCCAGGGCAGTATCGGCCGCACCGATTTCCCGCGCGGCAATCATCAGGACCTGATCGATTCGATTACGAAGCGCCTGTGGCCTCTGGGGGAGGACGTGACCTTCATTCCCGGCCACGGCCCGACCAGCACGTTCGGCCAGGAGCGCAAGACCAACCAGTTCGTAAGCGACCACGCATTGGGCTGATCGCCCGCGCGGGCGCGACACCACACCGCTTGCAAACCATCGGTATTTCGCTATAGCGCGCGCCTTCCCGCCCTTATCGGCTTGGACCCCTCGCGCGAGGCTACCTTGTGCGAAACGTGGCCATGTCCTATGGGCGCATCACGAAACACGCGCGCGAACCTTCGCGCAACCACACGATTTGTTTGAGGAATTGGTGCCGCCATGGCTGTCCCCAAGAGAAAAGTTTCCCCGCATCGCCGTGGCAATCGCCGGGCGCACGATTCGCTGAAAGTTGCCGCTTTCCACGAATGTTCCAATTGTGGCGAGCTCAAGCGTCCGCACAACCTGTGCGGTGCCTGCGGCTACTACAACGGACGTGAAGTGATCGTGCCCAAGGGCATCTGACCCGTCGCTGAAAAAGGATTGATTGCATGACCCTCCCGCGTATCGCCGTCGACGCGATGGGCGGTGATGAGGGCGTGCGCGTCATGGTCGAAGGCGCGGCAATCGCCCGTCGCAGCCATGATGGCTTCAAGTTCCTGCTGGTCGGCGACCGCCCGAGGATCGAACGCGCGCTTGAAAACCACCCCGGCCTCGGCGGAGCGTCGGAAATCCTCCATTGCGAGGATGTGATCAAGGGCGACGAACAGCCGAGCAAGGCGATCCGCCGGGCACGCACCACCAGCATGGGCCTCGCCGTCAACGCCGTGAAACAGGGCAAAGCGGGCGCCGCGGTCAGTGCCGGGAACACCGGCGCGCTGATGGCGATGAGCAAGATAGCCCTGCGCACCATGCCCGGCATCGACCGGCCTGCGCTCGCCGCCCTCCTGCCCACGCTCGAACCGCACGACGTCGTCATGCTCGACCTCGGCGCCAACACCGAGGCCGATGCGCGCAACCTCGTGCAGTTCGCGATCATGGGTGCGGCCTATGCGCGGATCGTGGGCGGTTTCGACAAGCCTTCGGTCCGCCTGCTGAATATCGGCACCGAGGAGATCAAGGGCACCGATGCACTGCGCGACGCAGCCACCCAGCTAAGCCAGGCGAGCGGCAATGGCGGCCTCGAACTGAATTTCGACGGGTTCGTCGAATCCGACAAGATCAATCGCGGCGAAACGCACGTGGTGGTGACAGACGGCTTCTCCGGCAACATCGCGCTCAAGGCGATCGAGGGATCGGCCCGGTTCGTGACCGACCTTCTCAAACAGGCCTTCACCAGTTCGCTGCGCTCGAAGATCGGCTTCCTCGTGTCGCGTCCGGCCACCGAATTGCTGCGCCACCATCTTGATCCCAACAATCATAACGGCGCGGTCTTCCTCGGCCTGAACGGGGTGGTGGTGAAAAGCCACGGCAGCGCCACGGCAAAGGGCGTCGCGCACGCGGTGAACGTGGCCGCGAGGCTGCTCGAGAACGATCTAACCAAGCGTATCGCGCAGGATCTGGCCGAACTTGGCGAGGACGCGCTGTCGCGAAATGGCTCGCGCTCTGGCGGGGCCCGGCGCTCCGGGCCGTCCCCGACGCCCAAGGACCAGAAGCCTACCGAAGGCGAGGCTACCGCGTGACCGGTTCCCGACTGCTCGGCACGGGGTCGGCCCTGCCGGAACGGGTGGTCACCAATGCGGATCTGGCCCGGCAAATCGACACGTCGGACGAGTGGATCGTCGAGCGCACCGGCATTCGCCAGCGTTACATTGCGGGCGAAAGTGAAACGACAGCGACCCTCGCGACCGACGCGGCGCGTGCGGCGCTCGCGGATGCGGGGATCGCGGCAAGCGACATCGACCTGATCGTCCTTGCGACCGCTACTCCCGACAACACCTTCCCGGCTTCCGCGACCAAGGTCCAGCATGCGCTCGGCTGCGGACCGTGCGTGGCTTTCGACATCGCGGCGGTGTGCTCGGGCTTCCTCTACGCGCTCGCGACCGCCGATTCTTTGCTGACGACCGGCATGGGCAAGCACGCGCTCGTGATCGGGGCGGAGACCTTTAGTCGGATCCTCGACTGGGACGACCGCGCGACCTGTGTGCTGTTCGGCGATGGCGCAGGCGCTGCGGTGCTCGGCGCGCCCGACAACGCCAATCCAGCCAGCGCCGGCGGCCCCGGACTGCTCGCGAGCAAGTTGCACGCCGACGGAGCGCATCACGACCTGCTGTACGTAGACGGCGGTCCCTCCACCACGCAGACCGTCGGCCACCTGCGCATGAGCGGGCGCGAAGTGTTCCGCCACGCGGTCACCAACCTGTCGAGCGTTCTTGGCGAGGTGCTCGAGCAGGCGGGCGTAGAGGCGGAGGCGATCGACTGGGTGGTGCCGCACCAGGCCAATCGCCGGATACTCGATGCAACGGCGAAGAAGCTCGGCATTCCGGGGGAGAAGGTCATCGTCACCGTCGATCGGCACGCCAACACCTCGGCTGCGTCGGTTCCGCTGGCGCTCGATACGGCCCGGCGCGACGGGCGCATCCGACCGGGCGACCTCGTCATGTTCGAGGCGATGGGCGGCGGCTTTACCTGGGGCGCCTCTTTGATGCGGCTTTGATCCGCATCGCGCCAGAAAGCGCACAACCACGCTAAGCGTATCAATTTCTATGAAAAATCGGGCGTTTTCCGCACTGGACGATTTGCGTCCTGAACTGATATCGATTATACAATGTTAATTGGCTCGGTGGTGGGGCTGAAGGAGAAAGGGATTATGCGTTCGGTGGGCACACTCACTCGCGCGGATTTCGCGGAGACGATCAATCGCAAGATGGGATTGAGTCGCGCGGAGTCGCTTGATTTGGTCGAATCGATACTCAACACGATGGTCGATGCGCTGGATAATGGCGAAAACGTCAAGATTTCCGGGTTCGGCAGCTTCGTTCTTCGCGACAAGAACGAGCGGGTTGGCCGCAACCCGAAAACCGGGGTGGAGGTGCCGATTACCCCGCGCCGGGTGCTGACCTTCCGCGCCAGCCAGCTGCTCAAGGAGCGTATCGCTCAAAGCTGATTGCAGAGCTGACTGGTCTTGCGGGTCCGGCGCAGGCGGCATAACGTTCCGCCACGCAATCGAGGCGCGCAACCATGGCGACATTCGAAGATGGCAAGGACACGGGCGCGCTGCGCACGATAGGCGAGGTCAGCGAGGCGCTCGGCATAAAGCAGCACGTCCTGCGCTATTGGGAACAGCAATTCGACCGGCTCGATCCGCTCAAGCGGAGTGGCGGTCGGAGGTATTACCGTCCGGCCGATATCGCCCTGATCGAACGGATCGACCGGCTCATCAACGTCGAAGGCTACACGATCAAGGGCGCGGCGAGCGTCCTGCGATCGGATCGGTCCGGGCAACGGGCCGAGCCACCGGCTACCGCCAAGAGCAGCGTTGAGCAGGTGGTTACCCCGGCGGTGGCGAATGCGGTCGTGCGGTTGAAAGCGATCCGCGCCCGTCTCGCAGACGCGCGGGACACCTAGGCGAACGCTCTAGTTGGTCGCGAATGACGGCGCCGGGACCGGTCACTCCGCCGCCATCAGTTCCGCTTCGCCCAGATCGACGCTCACCAGCCGCGAAACGCCCCGTTCGGCCATGGTCACGCCGAACAGGCGGTGCATCCGGCTCATGGTCATGGCGTTGTGGGTGACGATGAGGTAGCGGGTCTTCGTGGTGCGCACCATCGTATCGAGCAGGTCGCAGAACCGTTCGACATTGGCATCGTCGAGCGGCGCGTCGACCTCGTCGAGGACGCAGATCGGTGCCGGATTGGTCAGGAACAGCGCGAAGATCAGAGCGGTGGCGGTCAGCGCCTGCTCACCTCCCGATAGCAGGGACAGCGATTGCAGTTTCTTGCCGGGTGGCTGGGCGTAGATTTCGAGGCCCGCTTCGAGAGGATCGTCGCTGTCGACCAGCGCGAGATGCGCCTTGCCGCCCTGGAACAGACGGGTGAACAGGACGCGAAAATGACCGTCCACCTCTTCGAAGGCTGCGCGCAACCGCTCGCGGCCCTCGCGATTGAGCGCGCCGATCGAACCGCGCAGCCGCCCGACGGCCTCGACCAGTTCCGCCTGTTCCTGGGCGCTGGTGCCGTGCTCTTCCTCTATCTGCGAGAGTTCGTCGGCGGCGACGAGGTTGACCGGGCCGATGCGCTCGCGCGACGCGGTGAGCCGGTCGAGTTCCGCCGATTCCTCGCTGGCGGGAGCGATGTCGTTCTCGACGAAGGCGAAGCGGTCGGGAAGTAGCGGCGGCGGGCACTGGAAGCGCTCACCGGAAATGCGTGCCATCTCCCCGCGGCGCGCTTCCTGGCTTTCGGCACGCGCGGCGAGGGTGGCGCGCCCTTCGCGTGCAGTGGCAAGCGCCTCGTTGGCGTCGGCGAGCGCACGTTCCGCTTCGTCGAAGGCTTGCTGCTTGCTTGCGACATCCGCCGCGGCCGCGTCCAGTTCGGCGGCGAGCCGGTCGCGGACCGCCTCGCTCTGTTCGATCTCGGTTTCGAGCGCTGCGGGCCGGGCGCTTTCGACGGCGCGCTCCTGTTCGATTTCCTCCAGCCGTCGGACGGTCTGGGCCACACGCGAGGCGGCTTCGCCCGCGCGCGCTTTCCAGC
>JBARZK010000100.1:0-6779 GCA_049649965.1 Erythrobacter sp. | reverse complement strand
ACCGAGGACACGGTCTGGTGGGGCAAGGTCAACAAGGCGATGTCGCCCGACCATTTCGCCGCGCTCAAGGCCGATTTCCTGAAAGCCGTGGGCGAGAAGGACACGCTTTACGTCGCCGACCTGTTCGGCGGGTCGCAGCCCGAACATCGCGTCAACGTGCGCGTCATCAACGAACTCGCCTGGCACAATTTGTTCATCCGGACCCTGCTGGTCCGCCCGACCCGCGACGAACTCGGCGACTTCGCTCCCGAATACACCATCATCGACCTGCCGAGCTTTCGCGCCGATCCCGAGCGGCACGGCACGCGCGGAGAGACGGTGATCGCTGTCAACCTCAGCGAGAAACTGATCCTGATCGGCGGCACGAAGTATGCCGGCGAAATGAAGAAGAGCGTGTTCGGCATCCTCAACTACCTGCTCCCGGCCAAGGGCGTGATGCCGATGCACTGTTCGGCGAATATCAGCGAGGATGGCAAGACGGCGGTGTTCTTCGGCCTGTCCGGCACCGGGAAAACCACCTTGTCCGCCGATGCCAGCCGCACGCTGATCGGCGACGACGAGCACGGCTGGTCCGATACGGCGGTCTTCAACTTCGAGGGCGGCTGCTATGCCAAGATGATCCGCCTGTCCGAAGAGGCGGAGCCGGAGATCTATGCCACCACGCGGCGGTTCGGCACGGTGCTGGAAAACGTGGTCATGGACCCGGCGACGCGCGAGCTCGATTTCGACGACAACTCGCTCGCCGAGAATACGCGCGGCGCCTATCCGATCGACTTCATCCCGAACACCAGCGACGAGAACATGGGCCCGGTGCCCAGCAACGTCGTGATGCTGACCGCCGATGCGTTCGGCGTGCTTCCCCCGATCGCGAAGCTGACGCCCGAACAGGCAATGTATCACTTCCTGTCGGGCTACACTGCGAAGGTCGCCGGTACCGAAATGGGCGTGACCGAGCCCGAAGCGACCTTCTCCACTTGTTTTGGTGCGCCGTTCATGCCGCGCCATCCCAGCGTCTATGGCAATCTGCTGAAAGAACGCATCGCGAAGGGATCGGTCCAGTGCTGGCTGCTCAACACCGGCTGGACCGGCGGAAAGTACGGCGTCGGCAACCGCATGCCGATCAAGGCGACGCGTGCGCTGCTGAATGCCGCGCTCGACGGCGATCTCGACAATGTCGACTATCGCGAAGATCCCAATTTTGGCTTCGCGGTTCCGGTCAGCGTTCCGGCGCTGGAGAAGGCGGGGATCGACCAGTCGATCCTCGACCCGCGCAGCACATGGGACGATCCGGCCGCCTATGATGCGGCCGCCGCGCGTCTGGTGCAGCTGTTCATCGACAATTTCGCCGAGTTCGAAGAGCACGTAGACGAAGGCGTACGACAGGCCGCGCCCGCGCCGACCGCGGCCTGATTTCGGGGCCTGATTTCGCGGACGGTCAGGATCGGTTCACGGCGCCCGGGGCTTATGGCGTCCGGGTCTTGCAGCATGGCTACTGGCTCCGTCCTATCGGAGCCCGGTAGCCAGCGTAGCGCGATGGACGATGTGGACGCATTCGGATCGAAACTTGCCTGACGTCGAAGCATCTCTGCGCCGTCCGCACGCCTTCGCGGTAACGGCGCGTCGGATCGTCGCCGCCGCGCTGTTCGGCGCGCTTCTCGCAGGACAGGCACCGGCACCGCCCATTGCCGATGCGCCTGCGCAGGTCGAAACGGCATTCCCCGAACCGATTGTCTACGAAGCGCGCATCGTCGCGCGGTATCCGCACGATACAAGCGCCTATACGCAAGGGCTGCTGTGGCACGACGGCGCGCTCTACGAGAGCACGGGCAAGATCGGGCGCTCGCGCATCCGCAAGATCGATCTCGCCACCGGCGAAGTGCTGATGGAGCGGCACATTCCCGAAACCCAGTTCGGGGAGGGGCTGGCGCTTTGGGGTGACGACCTGGTCAGCCTGACTTGGCGCGACGGGGCCGTGCACCGCTGGTCCCTCGACGATTTGGAGCCGCTGTCGTCCTTCGAGCAATTTCCGTTCGAAGGATGGGGGCTGACGACGTCGGACGAAGGGCTGATCCACTCCGACGGTTCGTCGCTCCTGCGCATTCTCGACCCGCAGAGCTACGACGTGCGGCGCGAGGTCGAGGTGACGATCAAAGGGCACCCGCTGCGCAATCTCAACGAGCTCGAATTGATCGACGGGCTGGTATGGGCGAACATCTGGCAGACCGGCTACATCGCCGCGATCGATCCGGCGGACGGTACCGTGCGCAAGCTGATCGACGCGCGCGCCATCGTCGCGGAAGTCGGTCCGCAGACGGCGGATGACGTGCTGAACGGGATCGCGTGGGATGCAGAGAACCGACGGTTGTTCGTTACCGGCAAGCTGTGGCCGACGCTGTTCGAGATCGAATTGATCGAAACCGATGGGCTGGTGCGGTAACACGTAACGGGCGGGTACACCGATCAAGCCATCACTACAGGGCCGTTAAAGGTCCGCTCAGTCCTCCCCGCCGGTGACGCTGTCGTCCTCCGCCGCGTCCGCACCGCTCGCGCTCATCGCGATTGCCACCGCCGCGCCGTCCAGCGGCACGCCTTCGCGCTGACCGTCAAGCCATTCGATCAGGCTTCGCAGGCTCTCGGCGCGGCCACCGCCGTGCGGATCGTTCGCAAGGGGTTGCAGCGACGACTTGGCCAGCTCGACCTTGCCCTCGTACATCTGCATCATCGCCACGTCGAACCACAGGGACTTGTCGAACGGCGCCAGCTGGGCTGCACGTTCCAGCGCGTGCCGCGCATTTTCCGGTGGATCGATCCCGCGCTCCGCGAAGCTGCGGTAGTAGTAGATAAGTGGCATCGGATGATCGTTCTCGATCCGGTTGAGCGCCTCGAACGGTTCCATCGCGCTTTCGAAGGCGGCATCGCTCTCCAACCCGGTCGCGTCGTCGGCCTGGCGAAACATCGCATAGCCTTTCTGGACGTAGGCATTGGTCCGGGACGGATCGAGCGCGATGGCCCTGTCGGCGGCGGCAATGGCCGCCTCGTCGTTCCCGGCATCGTATTCCGCTTCGGCGAGCGCGGTCAGCAGTCCCGGATCGTCGGGGTAGTCGGTCGCGACCTCGCGGACGTCCGCGACGATTTCGGCCGCTTCCTCCTTGTCGACACCGCGCTGGGAGCGGATGCGGAGCGGCAGCACCTCGGCCTCGCCCTTCGGCAGGCGTCGCACAGTCACTTTTCCGACAGGCAGCTGCTCGGGCTGGAGTTCCAGCATCGAGAAACGGCGACTGCGGCGATAATTGGTCAGTTCGTCCTCGAGATGTTCGAGATCGCCGAACGCCTCTTCGCCCGCCTCGACCGGGTTCTTGCCGAGCATGATCTGGCGGCCGTATTCGCCGACTTGCCCTCGCCGTTCGGGCGAAAAGGTCAGGTAATGATAGAGCAGCCAGCTTCGCCCGTAGAACGCGTCGCTCGAACGCTCCCGCTTCGAGCCGTATGCGCCGAAACCTAGCAATTCGGGCACGTCCAGGCGGTTCACGTAGGAAAGTTCGCCGGCGCGGTGGCGGGCTACTCGGCCGATCTGCACGCCCCCGTCCTTGTCGAAACTCGCAGCGGCGAAGAACTCCGCGGCCCCTTCGCTCATCCAGCGCGGCATGGCGAAGCGCGAGGACGAAATGAGGAAGTGGTGCGCGTATTCGTGCAGCAGGACGGTGGTGGAAAAGTGGGGATAGCCGCTCTTGTTGCGGATATCCTGCACGAACGCCCGGCTCGCGCCTGCGCGCGGAATGTAGAAGCCCGCGATCGTACGCGATTTGTCTCCTGCGACCTCGCGCAGGTCGCGCCCGCTCCCGACCGCGAAGATCACGACGCGGTTGGATGGGCTGGGCACGGGCACCTGCCGTCCCACGAGCAGTTCCATAGCCTTGTGATAGCGTTCGAGATTGGTGGCGAAGCGGCGCACGTCCTTTTCGCTGTCATCGGCATAGATGACGAAGTGATCGCTCGACGCCTCGTACCACGCAGCTTTCGCCGCGGGACTCCAGGCAAGCGCAATCAGCGCGGCCATGCTCCAAATCAAAGCCCGGATATTCATCGAACCTGCCCCCTTCGTCGTCCCCGGATGTTGCGCACGGCCAATCCGTCAGCGCGTCAGCGAAGGCTAAGCGTAACAGATAAACGCCGCCTTTAAAGGGCTTGGCACCGATCCGGACCCATCGCCGCGCAGCACGGCGTTGCGAGAGTGTCCCAATATTCGACGCCGGGGGAGGCTTCATGCCAAGCGGCTTGAGCTTGGGCGGGGCGACGTGCAGGTTGGCAGCCGGGAATGTCGGCGCGAGTCGATGCAGCCGAGGGGCAGGGGCGATGAAAGCGTGGATGGCAGCGACGATCGCGGGCGCCGCATTGGGCATGCCCGGCGCCGCCCCGGTATCCGCGCAATCCTCCGTCGATCTTCCCGAGGCCGTACCTGCACAGGGCGAAGGCGAAGATGCCTACATGCCATCGATCCCGGCGGCCGAGGATACGACCTACCTTGCGGCGATACCCGCACCGGATGGGATCGACCCCGTGTCGATGGAGGCTGCGGCCATCCCCGTCATCGAAGTGACCGGCACCCTGCCGCAGATCGCGCCCGAAACACGCGCGCCCGATGGTGCGCCCGCCGAACGGATCGACCCGGTCAACGACCCGTCGACCCGCACGGCCCACCTTCGCGCGCAATTGGCGACCTTCTGCGTCGCGATAGAGCAAGGCTGCGACGATGCGCCGGGCAATGCGGCGAACGAAGGCCGCGCCTTCACCAGCGGCATGGACGCGGTTATCGACGCGCTGCGAAACTATCCGCGCATCCTGACCTGCGACGAAACTTCGGCGGGCGAGGAACGCTGCGGCTGGGAATGACGCCGCGCTAATCAATCAGACGGGGCGCGGTCACTCGCGCGCATCCGCGATGTAGCGACCGACCGTGTTGCCGACCACGTCGAGCGGGGCGTTGCCGCCGAGGATAACCGCGGTGTTGAACGCCTTGAAATCGTAGGCATTGCCCAGTTCGGCCTTCGCCCGCTGGCGCTGTCGCACGATTTCGCTATGGCCGATCTTGTAGCTGCAGGCCTGTCCGGGCCAGCTGCAATAGCGATCGACCTCGCTCGCCACCTCGTCTTCCTTCGACCCGTTGCGTTCGACGAAGAACCGGCGCGCTTCCTCGCGGGTCCAGCGCTTGGAGTGCAGGCCGGTGTCCACAACCAGCCGGCACGCGCGAAAGGCGAGGCTTTGCAGGTAGCCGAGCCGCCCGACCTGGAAGTCGTCGTAGGCGCCCAGCTCGTCGGCGAGCTGTTCGGCGTAGAGCGCCCAGCCTTCGCTGAAGGCCCCGAAAGCGAGGACCGAGCGGATGAGCGGCAGGCGGTTGGAATATTCGCCCTCCCACACGTGCCCCGGAATCGTTTCGTGGAATGTGAGGTCGGGCAGGTCGTACTTGCGGTGCAGGTCCGTCGTGCGAAGGTTGATCCACATGCGACCCGGGATCGTCCCGTCCTTGCTTCCCGCGCCGCCATAGGCACCCGGCGCGCCCGGTTCCTCGGCCAGCGGCAGGCGCAGGATTTCAAGGTTGGGATCGACCAGCGTTTCGAAGGCGCGCGGCATCTGCGCCTTGATCCAGTCGACCCGTTCGTTGATGAATGCAAAGATCTCTTCGCGACCCGGATCGCCTTCGGGAAACTGGTAGCGCGGGTCTTGCGAAAGCGCCTGCATCCGTTCGCCGACGCTACCTTGCGTGTATCCAATCTCGCGCAGGATCGGGTCCATGCGGCCATGCAGTTCGTCCAGTTCGGCAAGGCCCTGTTCGTGGATTGCGTCGGGCGTCATGTCGGTGGTGGTCGATGCGCCGACCGCCCAGCGATACCACTCCTCGCCGCCGGGCTGCGACCACATGCCGGCATCGCTGTCGGCCTCGCGCGCCTGTGTGCGCAGTTCCGCGAGCTGGGAGCGCAGCGCAGGCACGATGTCGGAGGCGACGATCTGCTCGACCCGCTGCGAACCGCGCTCCGCCCCGTCGACCTCGGCAGCGGCAATCGGTCCGGCATAGCTTTCGCTGGCCGCGGCAATGCTCGCTTCCATCTGGGCGATGGCTTTCTCCAGCAGGAAATCGGGCGGGACGACGCCCATCCGGCGCGCATCGGCAATCCGCTCGGTCTCGCCTGCAAGGATGCGCGGCACCTCGGCAACGCGCTCGATATAATAGTCGACGTCGCGGACATCGCGCACCGGCTGGGTCGCGCCGAAGAAGCGGGGGTAGTCGATGTATCCGCCCACGTTCTGGATTACGACATAGGGGGCGTTGCGCCACGAGCCAACGGCGACCTCGCCATAGGGCAAGGCCATACCTTCGAGTGCGCTGGAAAATGCGCTTTCCACGACTTCGAAGCCGATCCGCTGATCGGCGGTCAGCCCTTCGCGCGGATAGGCGCGGGCGATGGCGAGCTGTTCGCGCAGGGTCGCGGCGTAGGCGTCCTGCCCCGCTTCGCCCGCCGGGCCGAACGTGCCGCGCCAGTCCGCGAATTCGCCGGTGTCGATGCCGAGACCGGTGGCGCGGCCCGGTTCGTGGCGAAGCATCGCATAGGCGATGGCGTCCAGCGTCTTGTCCGGGCCTAACGTGGTCGCGGGCCGCGTAGCGTCATAGGCAGCGCCCGCACATCCCGGGAGGAGCGCAAGGGCAGAAGCGCCGCCAAGCCCGGCAAGGGTCTGGCGGCGCGTCATATTCGTGTTCGATATGGTCATGGCGCGTGGGTGTAATG
>JBARZK010000099.1:0-2563 GCA_049649965.1 Erythrobacter sp. | reverse complement strand
GGCTCACATTGTGGCCTACCTGGCGGCCCTTGCCGGTCAGTTCGCAAATCCGCGACATGGTGTTTCTCGTCTCTGGTCTCGTGTGAGGGGCAACCCGAAAGGCCGCGTGTGTGCCGCAGCTTTGCTTGTCCTCGGATCGTCCCGGAAAGCGGCGCGCATAGCTGTGGAGCAATGCGGCGTCAAGGCGGAACCGGCTTGCGAGGCGGCGCGTTGGGCCTGTAATACGCGATGTCGCCGCGCCGCCATGGCCCGGGGTCGCCAATTGGAGGAATCATGAAGAAGATCATCACCGCAACGCTCATTGCCGTCTCTACGCTGGGTCTCGCCGCGTGCGATGTCGACCAGACCGAAGAAGGCGAACTGCCCGAAATCGAAGGCGGCAACATGCCCGAATACGACGCCGAGCCCGTCGATGTCGAAGTCGGCACCGAAGAGCAGACGGTCGAAGTCCCGACCATCGACGTCGAGGACCCCGATGCCGCAGAGGACGCGGCGACCAACGAATAATTCCGTCAAGTTCGACGTCGGCGCGCCGCATGGACATCGGAACCCCCGACCCGTTCATGCGGCGCGCTCTCGTTCTGGCGAAGCGCGCCGCCGAGGCCGGTGAAGTCCCGGTCGGCGCCGTAATCGTCCATCGCGGGGAAATCATTGCCGAAGCGCACAATTCACCCCGCGCCGATGCCGATCCCACTGCCCATGCAGAGATAGGCGCGATCCGACGCGCCGCGCGGGCCCTGGGCCGCGAGCGGCTGATCGACTGCGACCTGTGGGTGACGCTGGAGCCGTGTGCGATGTGCGCAGGCGCCATCGTCCACTCGCGGATTCCGCGACTCTATTACGGGGCGAGCGATCCGAAGGGTGGCGCGGTGGAGCACGGCGCGCGCATCTTCGAACAGCCGCAATGCCTGCATCGCCCGGAAGTCTATTCAGGGATCGGCCAAGACGACGCGGCGCGTCTGCTGCGAGCCTTCTTCAGGGAGCGGCGCTGACCGCTTTCGCAAATGGGTAGGTGCGGGGGACGGCATATGCACCGCCGTCCCCCGAACGCCTAAATCAGGGCGTGCGCCCGGATTCTCGTGCCTGCTCGAATTCCTCGGCCGAAAGATAGCTGTCGCCGTCATCGTCGAAGTAGAAGAACGTCTCGCCCGCAGTGTTGATCTCGTCGGTGGTGAGATAGGGCGGGCGCGCGTCGTTCGGCTCGGGCTCGGTGGGATCGATCTCCACCGCCCAGATTGCATATTCCGCGACCGAAAGGTTGCCGTCGCCGTCACGGTCGAGATAGTCGAATGTCATCGCGCTGCGATTGATGATGGTCTGGCCCGAAGCCGAACCGCCAGCGGTCATCGCTCCGTCGTCCATCGATCCGCTGCCCGATGATGCGTCGTTCGCGCGGTCGGAATCCATCGAGCCCGACATGTCATCGTCCGAATCGTTGCGCATTCCGGCATCGTCGCCGCTCGTGGATCCGCCGGAACCCGCCATCATCGCATCGCGATTGGCGTCGTATTCGTCGCTGACTGCCTGGCGATCGAGCGCGTCGTAGTTTTCCTGCTGGGTTTCATCGAGCTCGCCGCCGACCGGATAGGGTTCGTCCTCGTCGACGATTTCATCGATATCGTCGATCGGGGTGTTCTCGACGTCCTCCGATCCGCATCCGGCGAGAGCCAGCGCGAGTGCGGAAATGCCAAGGGTTATCGTGCTGCGTTTCATGGGGTTCTCCTCACATTTTCCCTTGCCGGACCAATGCGCGCGGCACCGGAAGTTTCCCCGTGCAACAAATCACAACCCACGCCAGATTTTCGCAGGCGCGCTGTCCTGCGCGCCGAAACGCCTCGGATCGCAAGGCGCTGGCCGAAA
Organism: Erythrobacter sp.; assembly: GCA_049649965.1. GTDB lineage: Bacteria > Pseudomonadota > Alphaproteobacteria > Sphingomonadales > Sphingomonadaceae > Erythrobacter. The sequence goes on along the minus strand of JBARZK010000099.1, from coordinate 703 downwards.
GCGGGGTCCATAGCACAGGCGCAATTCCTCCAGCCAACCGCGCGCGTTAAGGCGAACGCCGATATGCTCCGCCTCCCAACCGCGATTGGCCTCGGCGAAAGCGTTGCGAATGCGTCCGGCCGTAAGGTCGTCTTCGCGGCTGATGCGGTCGTAATCGGGAATGCGCAGCGAGCGCCAAAGGATACGGGTGATGTTGAGATAGGTCTCGGGCCGCCGCGTCATGCAGCTGCCGTGTTTGGCCCATTGCCGCGCGACGAGCCGCGCCGATGGGCTGATGCACAATTGCGCGCGAACCCGGGCGGGGTTGGGCGAGGCATCGCTGGGGCACCATTGCGGCCAGGTTTGCGCGCCTTCGGGCCACAGCCCGTGAACGACCATGCCGAACCGTCCATTGTCGCCCGAGCACTGGACGCGGTGCGCGCGCTGCCCTTCGCGCGGTTTGCATAACTCCGGCGACCAGCTGAGCGCGAGCGTGTATCCGGTGACCGGCAGGACACGGCGCGGACCGTCCGGCGCGATGGGCGGCACGCTCGCGACCGGCGGAACGCGGCATTGATAGGCTTGCGCGTTCGCGATGGCCGGGATGGCGAAAGCGAGGGCTGCAAAGCTAGTTGAAAGTCGCAGGATCGACCTCCTTGCGCGAGCGCAGCCAGCGGCTCGCGCTCGGTGTGAACAGCATGACGAGCGCGAAGGCCAGCAGCAC
>JBARZK010000098.1:0-12611 GCA_049649965.1 Erythrobacter sp. | reverse complement strand
GCTGCGGCGGTTCGGCGAGCCGCGGATCGACCTCGTCGAAGGCGATGCGCGCAAGCTGCAATTCACCTCGGCGCGCTGCGTACTCGACGTCTTCCTCTACCCCACCGGCTCGGGCGGAGAGCCGGTCGCCTCCTATATCGACGCGCGCGATCCGGTCAGCGGGGCGGACGTCGACCGGGCCGCCTGCATCGCCGACGTGGCGGGCGAACGGTAACCCGGTCTTAAGCACATTCGTGCGATGGCCCATTCCCGAAAGTTACGGGAAGGGGCCCAAGCCACGATGACCACGCATTTCACCGAACTCGCCCGCCGCGCCGCCACCGATGGACAGGTTACCGCGCAGGAAGTGCTGGCGCTGCGCCGGCAGGGATGGGGCGACGGCATCGTCACGCGCGAGGAGGCGGAGGCGCTGTTCGCGCTCAACAACGCGCTCGACATCCATGGCGAGGAATGGGCCGATTTCTTCGTCGAGGCGATCGCCGAGTTCGTGCTCAACGGCACCGAACCCAGGCGGCAGTGCGACACCCGCGAGGCGGAATGGCTTATCGCGCAAGTCGATCATGACGGACGGGTCGAAAGCGTGGTCGAACTCGAAACGCTGGTTCGTATCGTCGAGCGTGCCGAGAACGTGCCCGACCGGCTCAAGTCCTACGTGCTCGAACAGGTCGAACGCGAAGTGCTCACCGGCACCGGCCCGACCCGCGACGGCGGCGAACTGTCCGCAACGCATATCAGCACTGCGGAATGCCGGATCCTGCGCCGCCTCATCTTCGCATCGGGCGGCTTCGGCCCTGCGGCGGTGAGCCGCTTCGATGCGGAAATGCTCTTCCGGCTGAAGGACGAGACGCTGGCCGATGAAAACGCGCCCGAATGGGACGAACTGTTCCTCGATGGCGTCGCCAACTACCTCAAGGGGTTCGCCTTCCAGAACGCGCAGCTCGACCACGACCGCGCGCTCGAACTGCAATCCTTCATCGCCGACAACAAGGCGAACGTCGGGCGCTTCTTCGGCCGCATGGCGCGCGACGTGCCGCAAGTGCGCAACCATCTGGGAAAGGTGTTCGGCAAGAAAACGAGTGCGCCGACCATCGCGCAACAGGCCGAAGCGGGCGAAGCGGTGACCGATCGGGAGCAGGAATGGCTCGACCGCATGATCGACGCCGATGGCGAGATCGACGATCTCGAACGCCGCCTGCTGGCACGATTGGTGGGGACCGCCTAGGCCACGGACTTCCGGGTCAGAGCACAAACCGGTGCGGAGCGATCCGCAAGGTCAGACCATGAAGCTTTCACCGCAGCCGCACGCACCCTTTGCGTTCGGGTTCTCGAACACGAAGCCGGCGGTGAAGTCGTCCTCGCGCCAGTCCATCGTCGAGCCGACGAGGTAGAGCACGCTTGCGCCGTCGATGTAGAAGATGCCGCCGGGCGTTTCGATCTTCTCGTCGAACTTCGCCTCCTCGGTGACGTAGTCGACCGAATAGGCCAGGCCCGAACAGCCGCGGCGCGGGGTCGACAGCTTGACGCCGATCGCGCCCTCGGGCGCTTCGCTCATCAGCTGGGCGATCCGGTCCTCGGCGCTTTTCGTCAGGACGACCGCGGCCTTGGGCGCGGGGCGGGTTTTCGTTTCGGTCGTCATCACAGCATCCCCAGTTCGAGGCGCGCTTCGTCGCTCATCTTCTCCGGGCTCCAAGGCGGGTCGAAGGTCAATATGACCTCCGCGTCGCGGATTCCGGGTACGGAGGACGCGCGCAGTTCGACTTCGCCCGGCATCGTCTCGGCCACCGGACAGTGCGGCGTGGTCAGCGTCATGGTGACGGTCGCGTCGGCCTCGTCGTCGACCTCGACGCCGTAAATGAGACCCAGGTCGTAGATGTTCACCGGGATTTCCGGGTCGAAGATCCCCTTGAGCGCATCGATGACCGCCTGCTGCAGGTCGCCACCGGCGCCGGTCGCGGAGGGCTCACCCGGCTTCGCGGCGAGAAACCCGTCGAGATAGTCGCGCTGGCGCCCCGCTTCCGGCTCATCGTTGTCCACCGCGTCGGAAACCCGGGCGCGCGGCGGCTTCTGCGCCACGACATCCTCGTTCGGAGCGGGGGCTGCGACGAAATCCTTTTCTTCAGTGGGCTTGTTCATCCTGATGTCCCAAAAATGCGGCGGGTGCGGGCGATGCCTTCGAGCAGGGCATCGACATCCGCCTCGCGTGAGTAGAGGCCGAAACTGGCCCGCGCGGTCGCCGTGATACCGAGATAGTCCATCAACGGCTGCGCGCAATGGTGGCCGGCGCGGATCGCCACGTCCGCTTCATCGAGGATCGTGCCCAGATCGTGCGGGTGGATACCGTCGATCGCGAAGCTGACGATGCCCGCGCTGTCGTCCGGCCCGAACACGGTGACGTCGTTCATGGCGGTAAGTTCGCGGCGCAGGCGGGCGACCAGGTCGGCCTCGCGAACGCGCACCGTATCGAGGTCCGTATCGGCCACGTAATCGGCCGCGGCGGCGAACGCGATCGCTTCGGCGATGGCGGGCGTTCCGGCTTCGAAGCGCTGGGGCGGCGGGGCGTACGTCGTACCCTCGAACGTGACGCGGTCGATCATCGCGCCCCCGCCTTCCCATGGCGGCATGTCGGCGAGGATATCGCCGCGCGCCCACAAGGCCCCGATCCCCGTGGGACCGTAGAGCTTGTGGGCGGAGAACACGTAGAAATCGCAAGCGAGCGTTTCGACGTCGACGGGTATGTGCGGCGCGGACTGGCAACCGTCGAGCAGCAGCTTCGCCCCCACGCGATGCGCCATGGCCGCCGCGCGCGGCGCGTCGAGCACGCTGCCGAGTACGTTCGACACATGGCCGAAGGCGACCATCTTGTGCCGCTCGCCAAGCATCTCCTCGGCGGCGTCGAGGTCGATCCGGTGGTCCCGCGTCAGCGGCACGACGTCGATCTCGGCCCCGGTCTCGCGCGCAACCAGCTGCCAAGGCACAATGTTCGAATGGTGTTCGAGCTGCGAGAGAAGGATGCGATCGCCGGGCTTCAGGTTCGCGCGGCCCCAGCTGTTGGCGACAAGGTTGATCGCCTCGGTCGCGCCGCGCGTGAAGACCAGTTCGTCCTCCTGCCCGCCAATGAACTGCGCGACCCGGCGCCGCGCGGCTTCATAGCGAAGCGTCATTTCGGCCGAGCGGGCATAGACTCCGCGATGCACCGTAGCGTAATCCTCGCCCAGCGCGCGCGTCATCGCCTCGATCACGGCGCGTGGTTTCTGCGCGGTCGCCGCAGTGTCGAGATAGTGCCACGGCTTGCCCTCGCCGGTGACGAGGCCGGGGAAATCGGCGCTGAGGTTGCGGTCGAGCGTGGCAGGCGCGTTCAAAGCTCCGCCCCTTCCAGCCGCGAAAGCGCGGCGCCGAGCAGTTCGTCCCGCTGCGCCTCGTCGTCGAGATTGACGAACGCATCGCCGATGAAGGCCTGCACCAGCAATGCCTTTGCGCGTTCGGGCGAAAGACCGCGCGCGGCCATGTAATAACGCGCCGACTCGTCCATCTGGCCGACCGTGGCGCCATGCGCGCACTTGACGTCGTCGGCATAGATTTCGAGCTGCGGAACGGCGTTGGCGCTTGCCCCCGCTTCGAGCAGCAGCGCCTTGAAATCCTGTGCTGCGTCGGTCTTCTGCGCGTGGCGCGCGACCTTGATCTCGCCGAGGAAATTGCCCGCGGCCTCGTCCCAGTGGACGGCACGCACGATCTGGTTGCTGGTGCCACCCGGTTCGGCATGGTTCGTGGTGGTGACGAATTCGCGCACCGCCCCCGCGCCGCCAATCGTGACGCCGCCGAATTCGAATTGCGCCCCCTTGCCCAGTTCGATCTCGACCTCGACGCGCGCCGACGCCGCGCCTGCATTCGTGACGAACAGCTCGGCGCGAGCCCCCTCCCCCAATGTCAGGCGGATGCGGTGCAATTCGGGCTTATCGCTGCCGACGACCATGGTGTGGCGGCGCGTTTCGCCGGCCACGAGGGTCACGTCCTTCCAGCTGTCGAGTGCGTCGGCCCCGATCGTATCGAGCGCGTCGATATCGGCGTAGCGCCACGCTTCATCGCGCCGGGTGGGGAGGGTCGCGGTATGGCTCATCGCGTGCCCTTTCGCATCGCGCGCTCGACGCTCCGGACGAGTCGGGAGCGGCTTTCGCGAACGCAAGCCTCGATCGCGTCGTCGCTCTCGGCACCCTTGCGCACGCACTTGGTGACAGCGCGACAGAAACGATCATCGAGGGATGCGCGTCCGGTCGAACGGTCAAGCGAGCAATGCCAGCGACCCTGAGCGTCCTGGCCGACGCTGGCCTCCAGCGTCCGCAGATTGCCGATGATCACGATTTCGGGGACAGGCTCGGCGGGCGCAGCCTGAAGCGCGAGGAGAAGCGCGGCGATCATGCCAGCTCGCCTCCCTGCATCATCACCGCGTCGTAGCCTTCGGCCTCGAGCCGCTCGGCGAGGTCAGGTCCGCCGGTCTGGACGATGCGCCCATCGGCGAGGATGCTGACCCGGTCGGGCTTCACCACTTCGAGCAGGCGCTGGTAATGAGTGATCAGCAGCACGCCCTTGTCTTCACTGCGCATGATCGCGTTGATCCCGTCGCCCACGACGCGCAACGCATCGATGTCGAGGCCGCTGTCGGTCTCGTCCAGCACCGCGAATGCGGGGTCGAGGATACCCATCTGCACCATCTCGGCGCGCTTCTTCTCGCCGCCGGAAAAGCCGACATTCACCTGCCGCTTGAGCATTTCCATGTCGAGCTTGAGCAGCCCGGCCTTTTCCTTCGCGCGCTTCAGGAAATCGCCGCCGGTCAGTGGCTCCTCGCCGCGATACTTGCGCTGGGCGTTAAGCGCTTCGCGCAGGAACTGCACGTTGGAGACGCCGGGTATCTCGACCGGGTACTGGAAGCCGAGAAACAGCCCCTCGCCCGCGCGTTCATGCGGTTCGAGGTCGAACAGGTCCTTGCCACGGAACGTCACCGACCCTTGCGTCACCTCGTATCCCGGCTTGCCGCCGAGTACGTGGGCGAGGGTCGACTTGCCCGCGCCGTTGGGACCCATGATCGCGTGGATCTCGCCCGCGGGCAGTTCGAGGGACAGGCCCTTGAGAATTTCGGTCCCGCCGACTTCGGCGTGGAGGTTTTCAATCTTTAGCATCATCGTCCTTTATCGCGGCTTCGGCCGCGCTCGCGGTTGCGTCGGTGCGTGCTTTCACGACCGAGGCGTCGTGCAGTTCGAGCACCAGCCCGCGTGGTTTTTCATCATCGTAGTTGGCTCGCGCCCTTGCCGCGCGCTGGATGCGCAGGCGGAACTGGTTGTCGAGATCGGCGCCGCGCGCGACATGGATCGCGCCCATGCGTACGAACAGCGTGCGCACGGTTGCGGGCGTCCAGTCCTCATAGCGCTCGCGCCCCGACAGCACCCGGGTCGAATCCGCCACGGCCTGCTCGAACTCTTCCTCGCAGGCGGGAATGTCGCTGGCGTGCTGGGTTTCGAAATTGGCCTCGCCCGTTACGCGGCGCATCTGCCCGGTCAGGCAGCGGCGATAATCGAGGACGTAGGGCTGGACGATGCGCGGATATTCGAGCGTCCAGGTGTCCGGATCGTTGTTCTTCACCGCGATCACGGTATCGCCCACGCCCTGCAGCGCGAGCAGCGGCGAGAGGAGTAGAGCGAGTATAGTCATCGGCTGTCATTCCGGGGGTTGTCGTTCCGGGGGTGAGCGCGTTCGTGGGTGAAACGCCGCTCGCGCTTGTCGGCGATGCGCATGCGCATGCCGGCAGTGATGCGTTCGAGCACAGCGTCCATGTTTTCCAGGATGTCGCCGGCCTTGATCCGCATCACCCGGATGCCGACCGATTCGAGGCTCTTGTCGCGCCGCTTGGCAATGGCGTCGTCCTGATCCGGCTCGTCGATGATGATCGCCATGCCGAGATTGTGGCAATTGAAATCCACGATGGCGCTGCCGACCACGGCGAACCGCTTGAAGGTGTAGCGGCCCATGTCCGCCTTGGCGAAACGTTCGGCCAGCGCCTTGTGCGCCGGACTGGCAAAGCGCCGCATCTCGCGCGCCCGGTCGTGCAATTCGTCGAGCCGCTTGTCCGAAATCTTCCACCCGCGACCCTTCTTGTTGAGGGTTGGGGTTTCCGCGTTGGAGGTGTCGCGCAGGTTGAGGGTCTTGCGGGTGGTCATCCCACGCTCCCCTCGAGCGAGATCGCCAGCAGCTTCTGCGCCTCGACCGCGAACTCCATCGGCAGCTGTTTCATCACGTCCTTGGCGAAACCGTTGACGATCAGGGCCATGGCCTCTTCCTCGTCCAGCCCCCGTTGCATGGCGTAGAACAGCTGCTCGTCGGAAATCTTCGAGGTGGTCGCCTCGTGCTCGATCTGTGCGTTGGGGTTCTTCACCTCGATATAGGGCACTGTGTGCGCCCCGCATTCGTCGCCGATCAGCAAGGAATCGCACTCGGTGCGGTTGCGCACGCCCTCCGCCTTCGGGCCGACGCGGACGAGGCCGCGATAGGTGTTGTTCGACTTGCCCGCGCTGATACCCTTTGAAATGATGGTCGAGCGCGAACCCGCGCCGTTGTGAACCATCTTGGTTCCCGTATCGGCCTGCTGGTGATTGTTCGTAACCGCAACGGAATAAAATTCGCCGACCGAGTCCTTTCCGTTGAGCACGCAGGACGGGTATTTCCACGTCACCGCGCTGCCGGTTTCAACCTGCGTCCAGCTGATCTTCGACCGGTCGCCCTGGCACAGGCCGCGCTTGGTGACGAAATTGTAGATCCCGCCAACGCCCTCGGCATTACCGGGATACCAGTTCTGCACGGTCGAGTATTTAATCTCGGCATCTTCCATCGCGACCAGTTCCACGACCGCCGCGTGAAGCTGGTTCTCGTCGCGCATCGGCGCGGTGCAGCCTTCGAGATAGGAGACGTAAGAGCCCTTCTCCGCGACGATCAGCGTGCGTTCGAACTGGCCGGTGTTCTCGGCATTGATGCGGAAATAGGTCGACAGCTCCATCGGGCAGCGCACACCCTCGGGAATGTAGACGAAGGTGCCATCGGAAAAGACCGCGCTGTTGAGCGTGGCGAAGTAGTTGTCATTGCGGGGCACGACCTTGCCGAGCCACTTCTTCACCAGTTCGGGATGTTCGCGGATCGCCTCGGAGATGGAAAGGAAGATGACCCCAGCCTTCTTCAGTTCCTCGCGGAAGGTGGTGGCGACGCTCACGGAGTCGAACACGGCGTCGACCGCCACCTTGCGCGCACCCTTCACCCCGGCGAGCACTTCCTGCTCAGCAACGGGAATGCCGAGCTTGTCGTAAACCGACTTGATCTCGGGATCGAGCTCGTCGAGCGATTCCAGTTCGGTCTTCTTCTTGGGCGCGGCGAAGTAATAGGCGTCCTGGTAATCGATCGGGGGATAGCCGACTTTGGCCCAGTCCGGTTCGGGCAGGTCCAGCCACATGCGAAACGCCTTGAGCCGCCAGTCGAGCATCCATTCCGGCTCGCCCTTCTTGGCGGAGATGAAGCGGACGGTGTCCTCGTTGAGGCCTTTTTCGCCGTATTCGGTCTCGATATCCGAGGACCAGCCGTGCTCGTATTCGGCGGCCTTCGCGGCGGCGTCCTTGGCCTCGCGGTCCGTCTCTGGCGTCTGAAGGTCGATCTGGTCGGTCATGCGGCGGTCTCTCGGACGGAAATGGCGGGGGTCGGTCGAACAGCGGACGCGCCGACCGGCGGGCGCAACTGGTCGAGCGAAATGCCGGCCAGCGCGCGGCGAAGGGTGGAATTGATGATCGGCCAGTGCGGCTTCATCCCGCAGGCTGCTTCGTGGTCGCAGGCGCCGTCGTGCACGCAGGCGGTGAGCGCAATGGGTCCCTCGACCGCTTCTACGATGTCGGCAACGGAGATCGCAGCGGCCGGACGCGCGAGCTGCAACCCGCCGCCCGCCCCGCGCACCGAGCGCAGCAAACCGGCAGCGGTTAGCTTGCTCACAAGCTTCTGCACCGTCGGGCGCGGCAGACCGGTTTCGTCCGCAAGTTCACCCGAACTGGTGCGCGCGCCGCCGCAATGCGAAGCGGCGGCCTGCATGGTGATGACCGCGTAATCGGCAAGGTTGGACAGACGCATGCCGCTTAATTCGGAGCAAATCGCTCCACTTTCAAGCGCAATCGCCCTGTTGCGAGTCGTTAGCGTTACCGTGCGCGCTATTCAGCCGAAAGGCCCGCACGGTGGCGCTCTGCGGATGTTCAGCGACTGCCTTGGCTCCCGACTGGTCCGCCAAGGCCCCTTTCAGCCCCCGCTCTGTACCCCTTCAACCCACGCCTCGACGTTCTCCTCCATGATGTCGAGCGGCACGGGGCCACTGGTCAGGATCGCATCGTGGAAGCCGCGAATGTCGAAGTCCTCGCCAAGCTCGCTGCGCGCCATTTCGCGCAATTCCATGATCTTGAGCTTGCCGATCATGTAGGCCGTCGCCTGGCCGGGATAGACGATATAGCGCTCGATCGCCTTGACGATGTCGCCTTCGGGGTTGGGCGTGTTTTGCTTGAGGTAATCGATCGCCTCTTCGCGGCTCCAGCGCTTGTGGTGAAGCCCCGTATCGACGACCAGCCGCGCCGCACGCCACAATTCCATCTGCAGTCGCCCGAAATCCGAATAGGGGTCTTCGTAGAACCCCATCTCCTTGGGCAGTTCCTCTGAATAGAGCCCCCACCCTTCCGAATAGGCGGTGACCCCACCGAAGCGGCGAAAGGCCGGAAGGTCGCCGAGCTGGGTCTGGATCGAAAGCTGCAGGTGGTGACCCGGCAGCCCTTCGTGATAGGCCAAGGCTTCCAGCTCGTTCCGGCTCATGTCCTTCAGGTTGTAGAGGTTCACGTAATAGGTCCCGGGCCGCGATCCGTCGGGCGCCGGGCGCTGGTAGAACGCCTTGCCAGCGCTCTGTTCGCGGAACGCCTCGACCGGCTTGATCGTCAGCGGGTCGCTGGGGAGCACGCCGAAATACTCGGGAAGCCGTTCCTCGATTGCATCGATGCGGGCCTGCGCATCGGCGAGGTAGCCTTCGCGCGTGTCGTAGTAGAACCGGTCGTCGGTGCGGGTGAATTCGAAGAAGTCCTGGAGGTCCCCCTCGTACCCGACCTCGTCCATGATGGCCCGCATCTCGCCATGGATGCGCTCGACGTTCTGGAGGCCGAGCTCGTGGATCTCGTCGGCGGTCAGGTCGGTCGTGGTGTAGTTGCGCAGCAGCGCCGCGTAATAGTCATCGCCATCCGGCAGGCGCCAGATCCCGTCATCGGTCGGGGCGATGGCCTGCTGGCGCTGCATCTCCGCAAGCAGGCGGCGGTAAGCGGGCTGCGCGCTGGTCACCCAGGCGTTGATGGCGTCGGCCTTCAGCCCGTCGCGAACATCTTCGTCGATATCGAGCTCATCGACCTTACCGGCGAAATCTTCGAGCATGGCGTTGTCCGCGCCAGCATCGAGCAGGTTGTTGATGTCGGAAATCACGCGCGGATAGACCCAGTCGGGCGGCATGATGCCGCGATCGGCGCGCTCGCGCGATTCGGCGACCAGCGTATCCATCGCGCCGCCCAGCCCCTCGATCCGGGACACGTAGTCGCGTGCCTGATCGACATTGGCGACCGAGTGGATGTTGATGAGAAACGCCGGCAACTGGCTTTGCGCTCCGCGCATCTGGTCGAAGATGTAATCGTAGTCGCGATAGGGCCACAGACCCTCGCGGCGCTCGGCCAGCGCTTCGAACAGACGGTAGGACAGCGCGTCCTGTTCGGGCAGCGAAGCCGGATCGAATTCTGCACGCATGTCCGCGGCGGTGCGCTGAAGCAGTTCGTACTCGGCCCGTTCGGCGGCATCGGAGAAATCGTCCCAACGCCCGTAATCCTCGTCGCGGATGCCGCGATAGGCCTTGCTGAGCGGGGAGAGCTCCAGCGAGGCCTGGTCATACGCATCGAACAGGCCATTGAGCGCAACCGGCGTCGGCGCCACGGTCTCGACAGGGGGAGGCATCGATCCGGAGGTACCGGCGGTGCTCGCACATCCCGCTAGCGCGAGAGCGGTGAGGGAGGTTGCAATAAGACGGGAGGGAGCGCGAAGAGCGCCGGTGGAGCTGTGGCGGGCGTTGATCATCGCGCCGTCGTAATGGCAGTTTCGCATTCGGGCAACGCTCGGCCCGAATGCGCGCTCAACCACCCAGTTCGCGCAGGTTTGTCGGGGAAATCATTTCGGCGAGAAAAGGGCTTTCGGCATCGCCAAGCCGCGCCGGCGTGCGCCCGACGAAGCGCGCGATCTCGCGGATCATGTGCGACTGGTCGAAGAACGCCTCGCCCAGTTCGGCTTCGTATTCGGGGGTTAGCTGCGGGAAGGACAACAGGGCCGCGCTGCGCAAGGCGCGATATTTGCGGGCCAGGGCCTGCGGCGGAAGGCCGAAATACCGCTCGGTCAGGCGCTGGATCTGCCGCTCGCTATAGGCGGCCTGCTCCACGAGATCGGAGAAATCGGGATTCAGCGAAGCGCCAAGCCAGTTGTTCACCACCTTGATGAAGGCGGCGTGGCGCGGGTTTACAGGTCGGGCGCGGCGCGCAACGTATGCACCGATTTCCCGCGCGCATTCCTCGCCCGTAGCCGCGCCGCTGCGATAGCGTTCGTTAAGCCGCGATCCCAATTCCTCGACCTCCGCGCCCAGCACCTCGCCCGCCTCGCAAAGGCGATCGCTGTATTCACCCGCATGCAGACCGGTCAGTGCGGCCCAGCCCAGCGGTGAAAGCGCCGCGCCGATCGCATGGAACGGCCCCTCGACCTCGATCAGGGCCGCGCTGGAAAGCGGGGTCATGAGCGCGACTTGCGGATTTTTGTCGAACCTTCCTTCGGGAAAGCACATGCGACCCTTCCCGTGCGGAAACAGGACAAGGTGTCCTATAGACGCGGGCTGAACATCCCGGATCCACGGTTCGTCGCAGCGGAAATGGTAAAGAGTGGTGACGTAGTCGCTGATTGCGGCGGGCGGCGCGATATAGTCGATCCGGAACAGCGATGGGGCTGTCAGCTCGATTCCGGTTTCCTCGGTATCGCCGCCGCGCAGATCGCCATCGCTGTCGTGAAATTCAACCACCCGTCTCCCCCAGCGCGGCATTCTACCGGTTCTGCAGCCCGCGCCAACGGAAAACCGGCGAATCAAAAAAAAGGGCGGCCCAAGTGCTGGGCCGCCCATTAAAGTTAAGAACTCTTCGCATCGCTGCTCCGAGCCCTTCGGGTCGCAGGAGAATATGTAGCGAAGGTCGGTCCGCGGGCATTGTATGCAAACGACACAATCGCGCTTTGCAAACACGGGACTACGGAAATTACCGAAGGTGTAGGAAAGCAGGCGTCGCTCTCGACAAGGGACGCGAATTTTGGCTTAGCGCGCACGATGTCCGTGCGTTCCGCCATGTTCGAACTTGCGCGCCCCGCGCTCTTCACCCTCGACCCCGAACGCGCGCATCGATTCGCACTGAACGCCCTGAAAGCGTTGCCGCATGATCGACCGGCGAAAGCCGACGGTCCGCTTTCAATCGAGGTTGCGGGGCTTACCTTCCCCAATCCGGTGGGAGTCGCGGCGGGCTTCGACAAGGATGCCGAAGTACCCGATGCGCTCCTGACGCTCGGCTTCGGCTTCACCGAGGTCGGCTCGATCACCCCTCTCCCGCAGGCGGGCAATGCGAAGCCGCGGCTGTTCCGGCTCATCGAGGACCGTGCGGTCATCAATCGCATGGGCTTCAACAACAGCGGAGCAGCGTCGGCGTTGATACGCCTGCGAAAGCGCGCTGGTCGGGCGGATCGCGACGGCGGCATCGTCGGCATCAATATCGGCGCTAACAAGGATTCGCAGGACCGCATCGCCGATTACGCCGTGATGGCCGAACTCATGGCGCCTTTCGCCAGTTACCTCGCCGTCAACGTGTCGAGCCCGAACACGCCGGGTCTTCGCGCGCTGCAGGATCCCGCTGCGCTTAACGAATTGATCGACGCCGTCGGCGATGCGCGTGGCAAAAGCGGTGGAAGGGTACCGCCGATATTCCTGAAGGTCGCACCCGATCTCGAAGCCGGCGACATCGACGCGATCGCCCGCATCGCGATCGACAAGCGGCTCGGCGCGCTGATCGTGTCGAACACGACGATTTCGCGCCCGGACCTGCGGTCCTCTTTCGCGGAGGAGACCGGGGGGCTTTCGGGCGCGCCCCTGCGACGGCTCGCCCTGCAGCGATTGCGGAACTTTCGTGCTGCAACCGGGGGTGAGGTGCCGCTGGTGGGCGTCGGCGGCATCTCCAGCGCCGAGGATGCCTGGGAGCGTATTCGCGCGGGTGCGAGCCTCGTGCAGTTCTATTCCGCGCTGGTCTATCGCGGGCCGGGGCTAGGCGGCGAGATCGCCCGCGGGCTCGAGCGCCTGATGAAACGCGATGGGTTCGCCACCATTGCCGAGGCGGTCGGAAGCGAATAGCGGAGGACGTCATGACCGCCCCGTTTCGCCTTATTGCGCCTCTCGCCCTGATCCTGTCCGGCTGTTCGGCCACCCTGAACGAGGCGCCTCGAGGGACACAAGC
>JBARZK010000097.1:0-2334 GCA_049649965.1 Erythrobacter sp. | reverse complement strand
TTGTCGACGTCGATCACCGCCACATTGGCATAGGTGAAACCCGGGTCGAGATTGCGATAGAGCCGGTCGAAATCGCGTTCCACGGTCTGCCGGTAGAGATCCTCGAAACTCTCGATCACGAAATAGGTCGGCTGCAGGTCGCTGATGACGTAATCGGTGCGCACTACCCGGTCGACATTGAGCATGATCCGGTTGGGGCTCTGCGCCTCGACGGCGAAGCGCGCCTCGGTAGGCCCCGAAAGGATGCCCGCACCATAGGCCTTGATGCCGTCGCTTTCCTCGATCAGGCCGAATTCCACCGTGTACCAGTATAGCGCGCCCAATGCCTTCAGCCGGTTGTAGCGCATCGCCTTCCACCCGGCGCGACCGTATTCCTGCATGTAATCGGCGTAGACCGGGTCGGTGAGCATCGGGACATGCCCGAAGACGTCGTGGAAGACGTCGGGCTCCTGGATGTAGTCGAACGTTTCGCGCGTGCGGATGAAGTTCCCCGCCGGAAAGCGTCGATTGGCGAGGTGCCAGAAGAAGACGTGATCGGGGATCAGCATCGGCACCGGGACCACGCTCCAGCCGGTCAGCTTGCCGAGTTCCTCCGACAGGTCGCCGAAATCGGGAATGCCGCCGCGCGACAGGTCGAGCTTGTCCAGCCCCGCCATGAAGGCGCTCGCCGCGCGCCGGGGCAGTATCTCCATCTGACGGGCGAACAGGTCGTCCCAGACACCGTGATCGTCGCTGTCATAGTTTGTCTGCGCCGGTTCGAGCCAGTCGTCGCCCAGATGCGGCGGTTTGGCGAGCGGCGCGGTGAAAACGTCCTTTGGCAGGTCGGGAAGCGTGGTAAAGTCGGTATCGGTGTCTGCGAGAGTGGCCATGCCTACGTATTTGCGACTAGGACCGGGCTTCGGCAAGGGGAAATAGGAGCGCGCATGGCGCTGAAGGGCAGGACCTACCGCAAGCATCTCGAACCGCTGAGCGAGGAACTGGTCGCCATGGCCCGCTGGGCGCGGACGACGGGCGCGCGCATCGTCGTCGTGTTCGAAGGGCGCGATACCGCGGGCAAAGGCGGGGCTATCCGCGCCGTTCGCGACAAGTTGAACCCGCGCCAGTGCCGCACGGTCGCTTTGGGCAAACCGACCGAGCAGGAGCTCGGCCAGTGGTATTTCCAGCGCTATGTCGATCACCTGCCCACCCGCGGGGAGATCGTTCTGTTCGATCGCAGCTGGTACAATCGCGCCGGCGTCGAGCGGGTAATGGGCTATACCGACGAAGAGCAGGCCGCGCGCTTCCTCGATCAGGCCCCGGTCTTCGAAAAACTGCTCACCGACGATGGTATCCTGCTGTTCAAGTACTGGCTGACGACCGATCAGGCCCGGCAGGAAGAACGGCTGCGCGAGCGGCTGGAGGATCCGCTCAAGCGCTGGAAGCTCTCTCCGGTCGATCTCGCCGCGCGCGAATTGTACGATGCCTATACCGAGGCGCGGGAGGAGATGCTGCGCGCGACGCACACCGATCATGCGCCGTGGACGCTGGTCGATTTCAACGACCAGAAGCGCGGGCGGCTGACACTGATCCGCGACCTGCTGGATCGGTTGCCCGAAACCTATGTCCCGCCGCCGAGGATCGATTTCCGGGATCTCGGCCGCGAACCGGCTCAGGAAACCTACGGGGCCCTCAAACCGATCGAGGATTACCCGGCCTGATCTCGCGCAGCCGAGGCTTTGATCACCTGGCGGCCATCGGCGGCGAACGCGCCGAGCTCGAAAGTTTCGCCTTCTTCCCGCATGGCGAGGTGCAGCAGGTCGCCAGCAATGGCCGGCGAGGTCGCGCGAAACTCGAACCGGGCGAGCGCATTGTCGCCGAGCTCGCGGTCTGCGAGTTGCAGCAGAAGGCTGGCAATCAGGGGCCCGTGCACCACGCAGCCACGATAGCGTTCCTCCCCGCGCGCATAGGGCGCATCGTAGTGGATGCGGTGGGCGTTGAACGTGAGCGCCGAGTAACGCAGCAATAGCGCGTTCGACGGTGTGATCGCGGTGTGCGCCGACCAGCCGGACTTGTCGAACCGCCCGGATGTCGGCTCGGAAGGCTGCAAGGGTGCATCGGGTGCCGCGGCTTCCCGATAGACGAGCGTTTGCGTCTCGGTCACCGCCAGCGCGTCCTGCACGCGAGTTTCATGGACCACCTCGACGAAGACCAGCGGACCGGTGGAGCCTGCTTTCTCCTCGATGGATGAAACGCGGCTCAGCCGGGTGACCGGGTCCGCCAGGCGCAGCGGGCGGTGGAACGCGATCCGGCTGGCGGCCCACATCCGGCGGGGCAGGGGAACGGGCGGCAGGAAGC
>JBARZK010000096.1:0-4102 GCA_049649965.1 Erythrobacter sp. | reverse complement strand
CCTCCGATGCGCTGCTGCACGATGCGATCGATCTGGGCCGCCGCGCCTTCGCGGGAGAAGCCGATCTTGCACAGCTGAACCGCCAGTCCCTCGAATGGCGAGGGAAGGGCGGCAACTAAAAACGGCGATCGGACCCGATCAGGCGGTCTGGGTCGCCTCGCGCGGGTCGCTGTAATCGGCGTTCATGAAGATCTGGGTGCGCCGTTCACTGCGGTGGATCAGACCCTTGGCCACCCTGTTTTTCGCGGTCGTGTAATCTAGCTCGTCCGCAATCCCCTGGTAGTCGCCATTTTGAATGGCTTCGTTCAGGCGTGGGCTCTTGCGTTCGGATACGGTGCCTTCACCGACGTTAAAGACGAGGTCGACAAGCGCGTCGAACTCATTCTGGTTGATCGGCAGTTCGCCAACGAGCTTCTGCACACCGCGTTCGGCCTTCTTCAGGTCCTGTTCGAGCAAATCCATGGCGCGTTCGTGGCTGATCGTGTCGCCGATCCGCAGGCCGTCTTCTGGCAGGACGAGGTGGCCGACGCCGACCGTGGGATAGCCCGCAACGTCGCGATAGACGTCGTAGCGCACGCCCTCTTCCTCGACCATCGCTTCGAGCAGGTCGTCGCTGACCGACAGTTCGCCCGCGTAACGACGTTCGGTCGGATCGAAAATCTCGATCGACTGGTGGATGGTATCCTGCGCCCCTGCGGACAGCGCCGCGTTGGATGCGCCCGACAGCCCGAGCGCGCTGACGCCGAGGGCCACTGCCGTGCGTTTGCGGCGGCGACCACGCGGCCTCTGATTCTGCAGCTTGGTCCCCGCATTGGCGCGGCGGTGTGCACTGCGCTCGCGCCGGTCGTTCAGACGCTGGCGGAATCGCTTGAGGAAACGGCGACGGGCGGCCGCGCGGGCCGCTTCGATATCGGGTTTCCGCCGCAGGGCCGAACCGGTATTGGTCGACAAATTGCTGGAGCCCGCGGTCTCGGCGGTCGATCCTCCCGACAGAACGGTAGTCGAGCGGAACGGCGGGCTATCGGCCTGACGCTCTACGTGAAGGCGCGGTAGATTTGCGGGGAAAGGGGAATTGAGTACCGGATCGCTGGTCGAACGAAAAATATGATGCTCCTTGCGGGTAGATCGCCGGACGCCGGAAAGCCGATCGATGGGCTGGATCAGGAGCGCTGAAAATCGCGGTGAGGCGCATTCGCGAGCGTGCCGGGAAAGCTACGCTGTCCTGAACGGCGAACGAGACGACAGACCGTCTTGCTCGGTGCAGTCCGGCTGGGCCGGGAAGTTCTCACAGACTATGGGCTGCGATCTATAACTGCATGGTTCTTTTGTATAATCAACGGATCGGCCTCGTTTGCGGTCCACACTTCGTCGCACGTATGGCTCGACTGGCGGGACATGGTGCGCGGAACGCAACTAGAGCGTGCGTTCGTCATGTGCGCCCCGTCACGATGGTCGGAAACCGGCGTTTCGGCCCGTTCCGCAGTATCGCGGTCGCGCGTCGAACGCAGCCGGAAGGCAAGGACCAGCAGGCTGATCCCGCTCGCCAGCGCCCACATGCCGATGATCCAGGCCAGCACCAGCAGGGTCGGCGCGGGCGCGACGAGCAGCATGCCGAGCAGAACGAGGCCGAGCGCGACGCCGAAAGCGCCAGCCAGCATCAGCAGCCATTCCCCTTCGATTTCGCGGCGCAATCGCCAGGCGGCGACATCTGCAACACGCCGGTCGCGATCGCATAGCCGGCGATCAGGACGATGGCCGTGAACGTGAAGGCCATGGTGCTGAAGAACGGAAAGAACAGGAACAGCACGCCTACCGCAACGCCGAGCAAGCCCGACAGGATCAGGGCCCACCAGCGCTCGCGATCATTGCGCGCCCCCCTTATGCCTGCGACGATCGAGGCCGCGCCGTCGGCAAAGGCGATCGCGGCGAAAACCAGTGCAGAGGCGAACAGGGTCGGGCCGGGAAAGACGAGCGCGACGATACCCAGCAGCACCAGCATCACGCCGCGCAGGGCGAACCAGCCCCAGTTGTGCGTGGCAAGGTGCCGGGCGAAGCGATCGTCTCGCGGCGCCGCGGCGGTGAGGTTGCCGCGCTCCGTTTCCTGGCCCGGTTCGTGACCCGGTTCGTGACTCGGTTCGCGCCCCGGTTTGCTGGCCGGTTCGCCGCGAGGCGCTGCACGGCTGTCGGTCGAAGTCGTATGGACTGGTTCGGGTCGGGTATCGGTCATCGTGCTGGTCCTCGCGGGCGTGCCTACGACCTCAATGATGCGCGCGCCCGCCGGGTTCCGCACGTTGCAATGCGCAGTTTCGGCCACCACATGCCCAAACACGCGCGCGGGTCCGATCGACCGGCCTTGACACTCACGAACATTACCGGAACAAATTCTCGCATGAGCCTAACGAAAATCATCACGCATCGGCCTGTCGCATGCTGACCAAGATTAGCGTTCGCGGAGCGCGCGAGCACAACCTCAAGGGTATCGACATCGACCTGCCGCGCGATGCGCTGATCGTGGTCACCGGCCTTTCGGGATCGGGCAAGTCGAGCCTCGCGTTCGACACCATCTATGCCGAAGGGCAGCGCCGCTACGTCGAGAGCCTGAGCGCCTATGCGCGCCAGTTCCTCGAAATGATGCAGAAGCCGGATGTCGAGCATATCGACGGCCTGTCGCCCGCCATCAGCATCGAACAGAAGACGACGAGTCGCAATCCCCGCTCCACCGTCGCGACCGTCACCGAGATCTACGATTACATGCGCCTGCTCTGGGCGCGCATCGGCGTACCCTACAGCCCCGCCACCGGAGAGCCGATCGCGGCGCAGACGGTCAGCCAGATGGTCGACCGGGTGATGGACTTGCCCGAAGGCACGCGCCTCTATCTCCTCGCCCCGGTCGTGCGCGGGCGCAAGGGCGAATACCGCAAGGAGCTGGCCGAATGGCAGAAGGCGGGCTTCACCCGCGTGCGCATCGACGGCGAGCTTTACGGCATCGAGGAAGCGCCCGCGCTCGACAAGAAGTTCAAGCACGACATCGAGGTCGTGGTCGATCGGCTCGCGGTGAAGGAAGGGCTGGAAACCCGGCTTGCCGATTCCTTCGAAACCGCGCTGAGACTGGCGGACGGCCTTGCCTATGTCGACCTCGCCGACGGGGCCGTTCCGGGCCGGGAGGACGAGGTCGAGGGCGGAGGCGCGATGAAAGGCGCGGGGCTTGCCGCCAACCGCATCGTCTTTTCCGAACGCTTCGCCTGCCCCGTCAGCGGCTTCACCATCGAGGAGATCGAGCCGCGCCTGTTCTCCTTCAACTCGCCGCAGGGCGCCTGCCCGACCTGCGACGGCATCGGCGAAAAGCAGCTTTTCGACGAACAGCTCGTCGTCCCGAACGAGGCGCTTACGCTCAAGCAGGGCGCGGTCGTGCCGTGGGCCAAGTCTAACCCGCCGTCCCCCTATTACATGCAGGTGCTTACCAGCCTGGCGAAGGCCTACGATTTCGACATCACCACGCCCTGGCACGATCTGGGCGAAGAGCAGCAGCGCGTCATCCTCTACGGGACGAAGGGCAAGTCCGTGCCGCTCACCTTCAAGGACGGGCGCAAGCAATACACGGTGAAAAAGCCGTTCGAGGGCGTCATCGGCAATCTCAACCGCCGCATGATGCAGACCGAAAGCGCCTGGATGCGCGAGGAGTTGTCCAAGTTCCAGACCGCGCAACCGTGCGAGACCTGTGGGGGCAAGCGCCTCAATGAAAAGGCGCTGGCGGTGAAGATTCCCGCCGCCAAGGGCCCCACCGACATTGCCGCCCCGGTGAAGATGAGCGTTGCCGATGCGAAGGACTGGTTCCTGCAGCTGGACGACCACCTGACCGAACAGCAATCCCAGATCGCCCGCGCCATCCTGAAGGAGATCAACGAGCGGCTGGGCTTCCTCGACAATGTCGGGCTCGACTACCTCAACCTCGACCGGACCAGCGGCACGCTCAGCGGCGGGGAGAGCCAGCGCATCCGCCTCGCCAGCCAGATCGGCAGCGGGCTTTCGGGCGTGCTCTACGTGCTGGACGAGCCCAGCATCGGCCTGCACCAGCGCGACAACGACCGCCTGCTCGAAACGT
>JBARZK010000095.1:0-12159 GCA_049649965.1 Erythrobacter sp. | reverse complement strand
AGTTGAAACGAAATGATGACCTGATCGTCACCGAATGCCGCCCCTGGGCGACCGACGAACAGTTCGAATTGCTCAGCCGCTATCTCGGCGTGCGCCATCCCGATGGCGGCATGTCGGCGATGGACGAGCTCGATTATGCCGACATGGTCGAACATACCCCGGTAACGAGCCACGTGACCGAGTATCGCGAGCCGACCGAGGATGGCGAACCCGGGCGGCTTGTCGGCGCGTGCCTGACCGACCGGCAGGGCGACGGCCTGTCGATGATCTACTCGTTCTACGATCCGGAGCATGCGGAACGCGCGGGGCTGGGCAATTTCATCATCCTCGATCACATTCGCCGCGCAGCCCGCGATCGGCTGCCTTACGTCTATCTCGGCTACTGGGTCGAGGGCAGCCCGCGGATGCAGTACAAGGTCCGCTATCGCCCGCTCGAACGGCTCACGCGCGAAGGCTGGCAGCGGATCGAGCGCGAAGAGCAGAGCCGCCTTATCGCCGAGGCGACGGCGCCGCGCGACAAAACCGCTGGCAATATGGTCGGCGCACGGGGTAAAGACGGACAACCTGTCAAGTTTTAACTGAGTTGGGTGTTTGCGCACATTCCGTCTGAGCATCGCCGTTGCGGTGGGCCTGTGGGCGGCGACGTTCTCACAGGATCTCGCCGCGCAGGATGCCGAGGGCGGGATCGCCTCGCAGCCCGACGACCTGTCCGAAGCGGACAGCCTGTCGCAGGACGACGAACTTACCGATGCGCCCGGCGAAGACCTGGATCGGCCGGATGTCGATAGCGACGACGGGCCGGTCCGGTCGGTCGAACCGCCCCCTCCCGAACTGAGACCCCCCGACCGGCTCGAAGACCTGATTCCCGAGGACGCGGTCGAAAACCCGGCCGACTGGGCCGTTCAGGGGACCGACGCGGCTGGCGCGGACAGTCCGGCGCAGGCCGTCGTCGTCGAGCCGCTCGAACAGGATCCTCTCGAGGTCGAGCCCGCTCCGGGTTCGTTCGCCGAGGCGTTCGAGGATGACGGGGGCCCGACGCCGATCGACGAGATCGGAGACCCGCTCGATGTCGATGAAACGTTAGAGCAGCTGGCCATCCCTACGCCCGACCCTCTCGAACCCGACGAGGACGTGCCGTCCTTTGCGGAGATAGAAGCGCCGGACCTCGGGACATTTCCGGCGCTCGAGCAATTTCGCGTGAGCGACGAGCTCGTCCTGGCATTTCCCCAGGAGAACGAGCGGTTTCCCGAACAGACCGACTTCGTCGAGCGGTTTCGCGAACTGTCCGCGATCGAGGAGCTCGACACCGATAACGACACCATTCCGCAGCTCGCCGCCCGGGCCCGCGCGGACGAGGAATTGCTGGTCGAGATGCTCGAGGTCTACGGCTATTACGACGCCGAGGTCATTCGCCAGCTTTCGGGCGGGCGGCGCGGCGTGGCGGAAAATCCCGAGGACGACGAGCGCAATGTCGTTGCCGAGGAACCGCAGGTCCGTTTCGATATCCTGCCCGGAGTGCGCTATCGCTACGGCGACATCGACCTCGGCGCTCTCGACACGCTGCCCGATCCCGACGGCGATCGGCTTCGCGAAATGTTCGGCATTCGTCCGGGCGATCCGCTCTACCTCGACCGGATCGTCGAGGAAGAAAACGAACTGCGCGTCGCGCTCGCCGAAAGCGGGTATCCGTTCTCCGAAGTCAACGAGCCAAGCCTGCTGATCGACCATGCCCGCGAGGAAGGCGATCTGACGCTCCCGGTCGAGACAGGCGGCAAGTACGTCTTCGGCGGGATCGTCAGCGACGATCCGGCGTTCCTGTCCAGCCGCCATCTCGAGCGCATCGCCCGCTTCGATGAAGGCGACGTCTACCAGGCCAGCCTGCAATCGGACCTGCGCCGAGCGATCATCGCCACTGGGCTGGTTTCAAGCGCGACGCTGGAGCCAGTCGAGATATCGCCGCCGAGCGATGGCCAGCCGGGCGTCGTCGCGCTCCAGGCGGACCTGGAGCGGGCGCCCCTGCGAACGATATCGGGCGCCATCGGCTACGGCACGGAGGACGGTTTCAAGGTCGAGGCGGCGTGGGAGCATCGCAATCTCTTCCCCCCTGAAGGTGCATTGCGCCTGCGTGGCATCCTCGGCACCCGCGAACAGCTGGCGAGCGTGACGTTCCGCCGCAACAACTTCCTCGATCGCGACCAGGTCCTGACGATCGACGCTTATGCGAGCCACATCGAGACGGAGGCGGTCGATGCGCGCACCGTGGCGCTGCGCGGGTCGTTCGAGCGGGTGTCGAACCTCCTTTTCCAGAAGCCCCTGAGCTGGCTGGTGGGTGCCGAAGTGCTTTACACCGACGAGCGCAACCGGGTGCGCGGCGGGATATCCCGTCCGCGACAAGAATATCTGATCGGCAGCGTCTTCGGCAGCGCTACCATCGATGCGAGCGATGACCTCCTCGACCCGACGCGGGGTTATCGCATCACCGGCTACCTCGCCCCCGAAGTGTCGCGATCGCTGAGCACGGAAACGTTCTACCTTCGTGCGCAGGTCGATGGCAGCTATTACCAACCGCTCGGTTCCACGGTTCTAGCCGGACGGCTCGCCGTCGCGACGATACAGGGCGCGGAGCCGTCCGAAATCGCCCCGTCGCGCAGGCTGTATTCCGGTGGCGGCGGGTCCGTGCGGGGATACGGGTTCCAGGCGATCGGACCGCTCAACGATCTCGCCGAGCCGACAGGCGGCGGCTCCCTCGTGGAAGGTGCGATCGAAGCGCGCATCCAGACCGGCCTGTTCGACGGCGCGGTCGAGGTCGTACCGTTCGTCGATGCCGGATCGGTCTCTCTCGGTTCGACGCCCGATTTCCGTTTCGTCCGGTACGGCGCCGGGGTCGGCATCCGTTACAAGACCAGCTTCGGCCCGATCCGTGTCGATGTCGGCGTCCCGCTCAACCCGCGCGAGTTCGATGCGCCGGTGGTCGTCTATGTCAGCCTCGGGCAGGCTTTCTGATGGCAGGGCACGACGATTTCGACGAAGGTCACGACGCCCCGCAGCGCAAGCGCAAGCGGCGCTGGGCCAAGCGGCTGGGGTGGGCGCTCGCGATCCTGCTGGCCCCGTTCCTGCTGGCTGCGGCGTTCTTTTCCTCGCCGATCGGCAAGCGCTTCGTCACCGACCAGATCGCGCAGGTTTCCCCCGCTTCGGGCCTGCGCTTTGAAGTGGGGCGGATCGAGGGCGATCTCTACGGCGAGGCGGTGCTGCACGACGTGATCGTAATGGACCCTCGAGGCACGTTCCTCACGATCCCTGTCGTCGAACTCGATTGGCGCCCGCTCGCATGGCTCTGGAGCGGGCTCGACATTCGCGAACTCGTCATCAGGCGCGGCACCCTTGAGCGGATGCCGGAATTGCTGCCCGGCGATCCCGACGCGCCGCTTCTGCCCGATTTCGACATCCGTATCGACCGCTTCGAGATAGAGCGGCTGATGCTGGCGCGCGGCGTTGCCGGGGAACGCCCGCAACGCGTCGATTTCCTGGCCGAAGTAGATATACGCGAAGGCCGCGCTTTGATCGATGCCGAAGGTCGCCTCGGCACGCGCGACACCGTGGACCTGCTGCTCGATGCCATTCCCGCAGAAAACCGCTTCGATCTCGCTTTCGACTATCGCGCAGCGGAAGACGGACCGATCGCGGCGATGGTCGGGCTCGACAGCGCCTATCGCGCGCGGATCGCGGGCGATGGAACGTGGTCGCGCTGGCTTGGCCATGCGCTGGTTACGCAGCGCGAAAGCAATGGCGAGGGCGAGCCGCAATCGACCACGCTCGCGGCGTTCCGGGTCACCAACGATGGCGGCGAATACGGCCTTCTCGGCCAGTATTTCCCCGATATGGGAGGCAGTTCGCTCGTCGCCCGCGCGTTGGGCGAAGCGGTGTCGGTGGCACTTTCGGGTACGCTGGAGGAAAGCGTGTTCGATGGCGCAGCTCGGGCCGTTACCTCCTCGCTCGACCTTGCAGGGGAGGGCGTCCTCGACCTTGCCGGGAACGAGGCGGAGGATTTCGCGATGCGCGCGATACTGCGCGATCCCGAACTGATCGGCGACACCGCCCGGCTCGAAAACGCGCAGCTGGCAGCGACGATCGACGGGGCGTTCCGCGACCTTGCGATCGATCATCGCCTGACTGTTGGTACCCTGGCATTCGGCGATACCACGACGCTGCGCCGGTTGGTGCAGACCGGCACGGCCACCTATGACGGCACACGCCTCACCGTGCCGCTCAACCTCGACGTCGCGCGGGTCGTGACCGGGAGCGACTTCGTCGATCCGCGGCTGGTGGGCGGCGCCTTGCGCGGCACGCTCACATATACCGGCGACCGTCTGCTGACGGACCGGTTGCGGATCGCGTTTCCGGGGCTCGACGCGCAGCTGGCCCTACGCGGCGACCTGTCGGATGGCGCCTATCGCGTCGCGGGGCCCGTCGCTGGGCGCGGCATAACCATTCCCGATGTCGGACTGGTGAGCGGAACCGGAGATATCGACGTGCGCTTCGGGTCGGCACCCTGGCGGCTCGAGGCCGATCTCGATGGGCGGCTGACCGAGGTAAGCAATACGACCATTGCCAACCTTGCGGGCGAGCAGGTCCGGTTCAGCGGCGTGCTCAACATGGGAGGCAACCGGCCCATCGCACTACGCGACGTGGTGCTCGACAGTGAGCGGCTCGATGCCCGGCTCGACAGCCGGATCGAGGACGGGCGCACGATCCTCGCCGGGTCGGGCGAGCATATCGAATACGGCCCGTTCACATTTGACGGCGTGATCGACGGAGAGGGACCGCGCGGCGAACTGGTGCTTGCCGACCCGCTGCCTGCCGCCGGTCTTGCCGATGTGCGCGTCGGGATCTCCCCTAGCGAGGATGGCTTCGCGCTCGACGTGTCGGGCGGATCGTTACTGGGCCCCTTCGATGGCGAGCTGGGCCTTGCGCTGCCCGGCGGCGGGGCGCCCACGCGGATCGATATCGACCGCTTGCGGGTCTATCGCACCAATGTGACGGGTGCGCTAACGCTCGGCGATGGCGGCATATCGGGCGATCTTGCGCTTGCGGGCGGCGGGCTGGATGGGACCGTCAGCATCCTGCCGGGCCCCGGCGATGCGCAGCGCTTCGATGCGGATATCCGCGCACGCAACGCGCGCTTCGGCGGTGGGACCGAGATCGCCCTGCGGCGGGCGGACATCGATGCGAGCGGGACCTTCGGCGGGGCGCGCGGGCTGACGGTCGATGCAAGTATCGAGGGCGGCGGCCTCCAATATGGAGGGCTTTCGATCGCGAACTTTGCTGCGGATGCGGCTATCGAGGATGGTCGCGGCAACGTGACGGGCGCGATCGCGGGCCGGCGGCAGGATCGGTTCTCGCTTAAGTTCGACGGCAATTTCGCCCCCGATCGGATCGCGCTCATCGCGCAGGGCGAGTACGCCGGGCGGGCAATCAGCATGCCCCGGCGCGCGGTGCTGACACCGCTGGACAATGGTGGCTACCGGCTCGCGCGCACGCAGGTCGGCTATGCGGGCGGCTTCACCATCATGGAAGGACGGATCGGCGGCGGCGTAACCGCTGTCGAGGCCAAGCTGTCGCAGATGCCACTGCGGCTTATCGACATTGCCGGGTCCGAACTGGGACTGGGCGGGCGGCTGTCCGGGGTAATCGAATGGAACCAGCGCGAAAACGCGCCGGCGACCGGCAATGCCCGCGTGCGGATCGATAATTTCACCCGCTCCGGCCTGGTGCTGTCCTCGCGTCCCATCGATGTTTACGCAGTCGCCGATCTCAGGCCCGAGCGGCTGGTCGCAGGCGCGCGCTTGCTCGATGGCGAAGCGGCGCTGGGCCGCTTCGACGCGCGGATCACCGGCTTGCAGCGCAATGGCGGTCTCGCCACCCGGCTCGGCAACGGGCGGCTCGCAGCCAATCTTCGCTACAACGGCGCGGCGGATGCCCTGTGGCGGCTCGTCGCGGTCGAGGCCTTCGACCTTACCGGCCCCATCCGCGTCGAGGCCCGTGCGCGCGGCACGCTCAACGATCCGCGCATAACCGGAAACCTCGCAAGCGACGACCTGCGGCTCCAAAGTGCGATTTCGGGGACCGAGATCGTAGACGTGACCGCGCGTGGACGATTTGCCGGATCGCGGCTAGAGATCGTTCAGTTCGCCGGCAGCACCGAAGGCGGCGGAACGATCACCGGAAGCGGCAGCGTCGATCTCGCCACCATCGGCGCGGGTCGCGGCCCTCGGATCGACCTGCGCGCCGCCGCCAGCGACGCGCGGCTCTTGGATGCCAACGGGATCGAGGCGACGATTACCGGACCGCTGCGGATCGTCTCGAGCGGCATTGGCGGCACAATCGCAGGGCGCGTGAGCGTCGATCGGGCCAGCTGGTCGCTCGGCACCGCGGACGAGGATCGCGCACTGCCACGCATCGCCACGCGCGAGATCAACGGAAAGGGCACCAACGCGTCCAACTCGGTCGATCCGGGCGCGTTGGCGTGGCGCTATCTCGTCGATGCGCGCGCGCGAAGCCGCGTCGCGGTCGACGGGCTGGGACTCGACAGCGAGTGGGGCATCGACATCGCGCTGCGCGGCACGGTCAACGATCCGCGCATCGGGGGCGAGGCACGCCTCGTGCGCGGCGACTACACGTTTGCCGGGACCCGTTTCGAACTGACTCGCGGACGCATCGCCTTCGACCGCGACCAGCCGATCGACCCACGCCTGGACATCGAGGCGGAAACCACCGCCAGCGGCACGAGCGTCACCATCGATATCACCGGCAATGCGCAATCGCCCGAAATCGCCTTTTCCTCGACACCCGCCCTTCCGGAGGAAGAGATCCTCGCAAGATTGCTATTCGGCGGTTCGGTCACGTCGCTTTCCGCCACCGACGCCCTGCAACTGGGTGCAGCGCTTGCATCGTTGCAGGGCGGTGGTGGCGGGCTCGACCCGATCGGCGAACTGCGCAACTCGATCGGTCTCGATCAGCTGAGGATCGTGAGTGCGGACCCGGCGCTGGGTCGGGGCACCGGGGTGGCGCTCGGCAAGAATTTGGGACGACGTTTCTATGTCGAGCTGGTCACGGACGGGCAGGGGTACACCGCGACGCAGGTGGAATACCGCGTGACCCGGTGGCTGGCCCTGCTCGCGACGGTGACGACGATCGGCCGCGACAGCGCGCTGGTGGAAGTCAGCCGCGACTATTGAGCGTAAGGCGCCCCGTGCGCCGCGACCGACGAAAGGCAGCTCTTAGCCGCTGCGATAGAGCCGCGCTTCGGCGGCCCGCCGCCGGCTCAGCCCGCGCAGAACCCGGCCGCCTGCGCGGTTCCAGCGCGCGAATTCGGCCGCCGCCCCGGCATGGTCGCCCGCGCAGTGCTTTCGCGTGAGGGTCGCGCGGCGGATCGCGCCGGTGTTGTAGTGGAAGCTGACCAGCGCATCGAACTGCGCCTGGCTGGTCGGGCAACCCGCAAGGGCCTGCGCGACGTCGCGGGCATATCGATCGAGGTCGCTGGCGAGCCGTGCGTCGCATTGCGCCTGCGTCCACACCGTTCCGGGTCCGATCGGTTGGCCGTCGATCCCGATACCGGTCGCACCCCAGCCGATGGTCCACGGAGCGCCGCCGGTTCCGGGATCGGGATAGGCTTCGTACGATCCGTCCGCGCGCCGCCTGCCGCATCCTTCGAATGACTTGATCAGGTCGATCCCGCGATGGCCGATCGCTTTGGGGGTGGGCTCCGGCATGACGCAAGGCGCTCCGGGAGGAATAGATGCATCAACTGCGGCCTGCGGCAGTCCTGCATCGATAGCGCTGTCGAGCGCCTCGACCTCCGATTGGCGAAAGCCGCGCTTTAAAAGGGCGCGAACGGCGTCGAAGATGGGCTTGCGGTGGTCTGAGCGTGCTCGTGTCATTCTGGCAGCCTCCTTGGCCATGGCGAGGAAAGGCCGGCCAATTAGGCACAAGAACGCGCAGTAGGAAAATCCCGGTGACGCAAGAACGCGAATCGCGGTGCGACGGGCTTTCTTCCATCGCCACGTGGCCGGACAATTACACCTTCTTAATCCTGCATCCGATAGGACGCGTTTTCGCGAGGTTCCCAGAAAGCATCACGGTCAGATCGCCAATCCATGACGCCACCGCTGATTAGCAAGGATGAGGAGCGCGTCGAATCGCTCAGGGCTTTGCGTATTCTCGATACGCCGGCCTCTGAGATGTTCGATAGGATCACGGCGCTCGCGGCGGAATTGTTCGATGCTCAGGTCGCGCTGATATCGCTCGTGGATGCCGAACGGCAGTGGTTCCTGTCGCGCCACGGGTTCGATGTTTGCGAAACCCCGCGCGAAATCGCCTTCTGTTCGCATACCATCGCGGCGAAGAACGTTTTGCCTGTACCCGACACCCGCGCCGACGAACGTTTCGCGTCGAACCCATTCGTGACCGGGAAGCCCCACTTCCGCAGCTATCTCGGCTATCCGATCGAAAGCCCGGACGGCGCGCCGATCGGTACGCTCTGCGTGCTGGATTCGCGGCCGAACCATTTCGAGGGATGCAATTTCGGGAAGCTCGAAGCCCTCGCGAAAACGGTCGAAGTGCTTTTGGCGGCCCACAAGAAGTCTCTCGAGAACGACGAGATGGCAATCGCTCTCGAGAGCAAGAACATGACGCTCGCGCGCGCGAACGGGATCTTCCAGCAGGCCGAGAACGCCGCGCGTATCGGTTCGTGGGAGGTGGACTGCGGCACGCTGGAATTGAGCTGGTCGGACGGCGTCTACGTGATGCACGGGATCGAGCCGGGCACGCCGATCACTGTCGAGGACGCCATCAAAGCCTATGTCCCCGCCGATCGTTCGCTGGTCGAACGGACCATCAGGAACGCGATAGTCGACCGCGAGCCCTTCCACTTCGAAGCCGACATGATTTCGCGCAGCGGCGAAACCGTCAGGATCCAGGGGCGCGGCGAATTCCTGCTCGGCGACGGCAATCTGTCCGACCGCCTGGTCGGCGTGGTGCAGGACATCACCGAAAGCCACCATGCCAAGGCCGCATTGCAGCACGCGGCGGATTTCGACAGCCTGACCGACCTGTACAATCGCCATGCACTCGACCGCATCCTGGGTGAAACGATCAAGCGTCAGCGCGCCGGCGCCGAAACGATAGCCGTCCTGCTGC
This sequence comes from Erythrobacter sp., assembly GCA_049649965.1. Taxonomy (GTDB): domain Bacteria; phylum Pseudomonadota; class Alphaproteobacteria; order Sphingomonadales; family Sphingomonadaceae; genus Erythrobacter. Next base: position 2,964 of record JBARZK010000095.1, on the reverse strand, counting down.
TCGATCTCGATGGCTTCAAGGCGATCAACGACACGTTCGGGCATCTGATCGGAGACATGGTGCTGGAGGAGATCAGCGGACGACTGACCCGCTGTCTTTCCGAAGATATCGTTGCGGCGCGCTGGGGCGGCGACGAGTTCGTCTTCATCCCGCCGCTCGGCTGCGACCGGGACTATATCGAGCGATTGTGGTCGCGGTTAAGTGAGGCGGTGAAGAAGCCGTTCACTATTTCGGGGCGCAAGCTGGTCCTGCATGCAACGGGCGGGACCGAGATATCGCGCGACGTGATCGGCGGGCGCGAGCTTGTGAGACGGGCCGACCTTGCGATGTACGACGCGAAGAAGCGCAACAGCGGTTCCTTGCGTTTCTATGGCGAAGACCTCGAACGCGACAACAAGGAAAAGCAGGAAGCCATTGCGCAAGTGCGCGAGGCGATCGACGCCGGTCGGCTCTACGCCGCCTACCAGCCGATCGTCGATCTGCTTACCGACGAGGTGGTCGGGCTCGAGGCGCTGATGCGCTTCCACAACCGGCAGAACATCGAACTCGCCGCCGCGAACGTGATGCCCGCCATTCTCGACCCGCACATCTCGCGCGAGATCGGGGAGGAAATGGTTTCGTTCATCTGCGCGGATCACGGCGAAGTCGCCGGTGCACTGGACGATCTGCGCTATATCAGCATCAACGCGACCGAAGCCGACCTGTTGAGCCGCAACTATGCATCGAACCTGCTGGCGAAGCTGGAGCAGGCGGGCATCGATCCCAGCCGCGTCACTCTCGAAGTCACCGAGACGATGCTGATGGTGAACGATTACGAGAATGCGCGCAGGGTCCTGTGCGAACTGTCCGATGCCGGAATGCAGATCGCGCTCGACGATTTCGGCACCGGCTATTCCTCGCTGACGCACTTGCGCGATTTTCCCATCGATATCGTCAAGATCGACAAAAGTTTCGTGAACTCGGTGTGTTCCACCCACCAGTCGCGGCTGATCATTCAGGCGCTGATCGCGATGGCGCGCAATCTCGACATCCAGGTCATCGCCGAGGGTATCGAGCGCGAGAGCCAGCGCGAGTTGCTGATGCACATGGGCTGTCGCTACGGGCAGGGATACCTGCTCGGCATGCCGCAGACTTCGGCCGAGTTCTCGGTCGCGAAGCTTCGCAACGCAACAGGCTCGTTCCATGGGCCGAACCGACCCGACGACGCGCGGTCCGACAACGATTCCACACGGGATCGTCGCGACGCGGGCTGACGCACCGCCCCGGCGGGCCTCGCCCACCCGCAGTTCGTCGACGGGCTTTAGCCAAAAAAATAGCCCCGCCCGAAGGCGGGGCTGTAAGTTGAGAGGTGAAAGCAGTGCTTCCGCCTCTTCGGGTCGCCCGTTGCGATGCCGTGCAGGCACGGCGTCGATCTGTTCAAAGTCCTGTGTTCGCTGCGTAATTTGCTAAAACGGCGTGCAGCCGCAATAACATATTTTGCTTGCCCGCAAAAAACCGCCCGGATCGCTCCGGGCGGTTTCGAGACTTACGCGGGGCTAACCCGCCGAGCTTGCCGTCAGGAGCTGTAATACAAGTCGAATTCGACCGGGGACGGTGTCGTCTCCACGCGCATAACTTCGTCCCACTTGAGTTCGGCATACGCCTCGATCTGGTCGGTCGAGAAGACGTCGCCCTTGAGCAGGAAGTCGTGATCCTCCTCCAGCGCCTCGAGCGCCTCGCGCAAGGATCCGCACACGGTCGGCACGTCCTTCAGCTCTTCGGGCGGCAGGTCGTAGAGGTTCTTGTCCATCGCATCGCCGGGGTGGATCTTGTTCTCGATCCCGTCGATCCCCGCCATCAGCAAAGCCGAGAAGGCAAGATAGGGGTTGGCGAGCGCATCGGGGAAGCGGAACTCGACCCGCTTCGCCTTTTCGCCTGCACCATAGGGAATGCGGCAGGATGCCGAGCGATTGCGCGCCGAATAGGCGAGCAGAACGGGCGCCTCGAACCCGGGGACCAGCCGCTTGTAGCTGTTGGTGGTCGGGTTGGTGAAGGCGTTGATCGCCTTGGCATGCTTGATGACGCCGCCGATGTAGTGGAGGCAGGTTTCCGAAAGGCCGGCATATTCGTTGCCGGCGAAGGTCGGCTTGCCGTCGTTCCAGATCGACATGTGGGTGTGCATGCCCGAACCGTTATCGTCCTTGATCGGCTTGGGCATGAAGGTCGCGGTCTTGCCGTATGCATGGGCGACCTGCTGGACGACATACTTGTAGACCTGCACCTGGTCCGCCGTGCGGGTCAGCGTGCTGAAGGTGATGCCGAGTTCATGCTGCGCGGCAGCGACCTCGTGATGGTGCTTGTCCATGTCGAGGCCCATTTCCAACATCGTGGAAACCATCTCGCCGCGGATGTCCACGGCGCTGTCGACCGGTGCGACGGGGAAATAGCCGCCCTTGGCGCGCGGACGGTGGGCCATGTTGCCCATCTCGTATTCCTTGCCGACATTGGTCGGCAGTTCGACGTCGTCGAGCGCGAAGCCCGAGGCGGCGTAACCGTCCTCGAAACGCACGTCGTCGAACATGAAGAATTCCGGCTCCGGCCCGACATAGATCGTGTCGCCGATGCCGGACGAGGCGAGAAAGGATTCGGCGCGCTTGGCGGTCGAACGCGGATCGCGCGAATAAAGCTGACCGTCGGAAGGCTCGACGATGTCGCAGAACAGGGCGAGCATCGGCGTGGCCGAGAACGGATCGACATAGGCCGCGTCCATGTCCGGCTTCAGGATCATGTCGCTTTCATTGATGGTCTTCCACCCTTCGATCGAGGAGCCGTCGAACATCAGGCCGTCTTCGAGCGAATCTTCGTCCATGGCGCCGGCCGACATGGTGAGGTGCTGCCACTTTCCGCGTGGATCGGTGAACCGCAGGTCGACCCACTCGATCTCCTCGTCCTTGATGCGTTTCAGCACGTCGTTCACGTCAGCCA
>JBARZK010000094.1:0-19106 GCA_049649965.1 Erythrobacter sp. | reverse complement strand
TGTCTACACTCCTGACGTTTGATCGGGGCGAAGGTTTCGCCTCGCTTCGCACGAGGATGTAGGCAGGACCGATCGGACAGATAAGTGCGATAAGACTTGCAAAGATGTTCGAATAATTCGAACATCGGGCGCGATGAAACTCGGCGATCCAAGTTTGGACCAGTTGCGCATCTTCCTCGCCGTCGTCGAGGAGGGGAGTTTCGGCGGCGCCGCGCGGCGCATGGGCCGTGCTGTTTCGGCCATCAGCTACGGCATCGCCCAGCTCGAGGCGCAGTTGGCCGTGACCCTGTTCGAGCGCGAAGGATCGCGAAAGCCTACGCTGTCGCCCGCCGGGGCCGGACTGTTGCCGCAGGCGCGCGCGGTTGCCGACAATGTCGATGCGCTGCTGGCGAAGACGCGTTCGCTCCATGCAGGCCTCGAAAGCGAACTGGGACTGGTGATCGACGTGATGCTGCCGGGCGAGGTGACGGCGCACGTCCTGCGCGCGTTTCGCGACCGCTTTCCGACCGTGGCGTTGAAACTGCGGGTGGAAGGCTTGGGTGCGGTCGCGCAATGCCTGCTGGACGAGGAGGGGCACCTCGCGATCGGCGGTCCAGTCATCGCCGACGACCCGACGCTGGAGCGCCAGGCGATCGGTTCGATCGAGCTCCTCCCGGTGGCCGCGCCCACGCACCCGCTGGCGGCGCCGGACATAGAGCCGGGCGAGAGCCGCAAGCACCTGCAACTGGTGCTGTCCGATCGTTCGACCCGCACGCAGGGGCTGGAGTTCTCCGTGCTCAGTCCGCTCGTCTGGCGACTGGGCGACCTCGGCGCGAAGCATTCGCTGCTGAAAGAGGGGCTGGGATGGGGCAACATGCCGCGCCACATGGTCGAAGCCGACCTTGCCGATGGGTCGCTGGTTGCCATCGACCTGCCGGAAAACCCGGGCGCGCGCTACGCGCTCAGCGCGCTATGGCGACGCGATACCCGGCCCGGCCCGGCGACAAGCTGGCTGATCGATGCGTTTCGCGAGGAACTGGAGCGGGACGGCGCGTAGCGGGCGCGCGGCTCGCGGGGGTCAGGCGATCAGCGGTTGGCGCGCAGCCATTGCAGCGCTTCGGACTGGGTCTGGAAGAAATCGACGTCGAGCCCCTTGCTGAGGCGGGTGTACTGGATCTTCATCAAAGCCGAGGCGCCGACGATGGCCACCCGTTTCAACCCGAACTCCATGGCGCCGTGCAGGTGCCGCTGGATCAGGTCGGCGGTTTCGCGATCCTGCGGCACGAAGTCGGTGAAGTCGCCTGCCGCGTAGATCGGCTTGCGCGCCTTCACCAGCGGCAGCGTCGTCTGGTTGAGCTGGTCCAGCAAAGCGGCCATGCTTTCGCGATCCCAGAAGCCGGAGCACCCGAAGTGCACCTCGCAGTGTTCCTCGAGCAAACGATCGTAGGATGAACGTGTTGCGGTCGCCATGCGGGCAGACTCGCAGGAACCTGTAAAGATTGTCTGAACGAAGCGACGAACGGACGACGATTTTCGCCCCGTGCCGTAGCGTCAGGCGATCCGCGTGACCCAGCCGTGGCGGTCCTCGATCGTGCCGTGCTGTACACCGATCAGGCGTTCGCGCATCTTCGCGGTGATCTGCCCGGTGCCGCCCGCGCCGATGGTGAATTCACCGGTCGGCGAGGCGACCGTGCCTACCGGGGTCACCACCGCTGCGGTGCCGCACGCCATGCATTCCAGCAGCTCGCCGCTTTCCGCTTCTTCGCGCCACTGGGTGATCGAATAGGGCTCCTCGCGCACTTCGAGGCCTTCCTCGCGCAGCATGGCGATGAGGCTGTCGCGGGTGATGCCTGGCAGGATCGTGCCCGTCAGCGGGGGGGTGATCACGCTGCCGTCGCGCCTCACGAAGAACAGGTTCATGCCGCCCAGTTCCTCGATCCAGCGCTTCTCCACCGCGTCGAGGAAGACGACCTGGTCGCACCCTTGTGCAATGGCTTCGGCCTGGGGCACGAGGCTGGCGGCGTAATTGCCGCCCGTCTTTGCCGCGCCGGTGCCGCCGGGGGCCGCGCGGACGTAGTCCTGGCTGACCCATATCTTCACCGGGTTGACCCCGCCCTTGAAGTAATTGCCGACCGCGCTCAGCAGCACGATGAACTTGTACTGCCGGGCCGGACGCACGCCGAGGAACGCCTCGTTCGCGAACATGAAGGGGCGGATATAGAGCGAACCGCCTTCGATCGGGGGCATCCATTTCGCATCGGTTTCGATGGCGAGCCGGACCGCTTCGAGGAACATGTCCTCCGGCAGTTCGGGCATCGCCATGCGCCGCGCGCTGGCGTTGAAGCGCTGCGCGTTGGCTTCGGGCCGGAACAGCGCGAGCCCGCCATCAGCATGGGCATAGGCCTTCATGCCTTCGAAGATTTCCTGCGCGTAGTGAAGCACGCTGGCGGCGGGATCGAGCGTGATCGGGCCGCGCGGGCAGACCTGAGCCGAATGCCATCCGCCCTCGCTTTCGAGGTAGTCGATCGTCACCATGTGATCGGTGAAGACCGTGCCGAACCCGGGATCGGCAATGGCGGCTTCGCGCGCTTCGTCCGAAGTGGGCGAGGGGTGCGGGATGGTCTCGAACTGCATGAGCTTGCGCGTAATATGGCGCGGCGTTCGGGGCAAGATTTGTGTGACCGCACACCCGATGCCGTGCGCAACGACCAAATGTAAAGGGCAGCTCCGCACCCCGACGTATAATCGGGGGGAACTGCCCTTTGCATGGTCAGCGGCCGGAAGTGCCGCTCACGAAACCTCACTCGGTAAGGAGAATGTTACCGAATATGCTCCGTAGGGATCTTCACCGACCTCGCTACTGAACCATGAGACATCGGATCACCTCCTTTCGCGCTGTAAAGCCAGGCCCACGCCGTATCACCGGGGGCCGAGGACTGCGTTCGCCGCCGACCTCACGACCATATGTGAATCATGCGATTTCGCTGTGCAAGTGGGAAAATGCAGTTTTCCCGAACGGGGGTGCAGTTTTCCCCGGCCGCGCTCAGCGGCAGTCCTCGATCACCCGGGTCACTTCCGCCCAGGCGGGCAGGTACAACGTGCGCTCTCCCGCGACCGCGACGGCGAACCGGCCCTTCGTCACCGCCATCGCGTCGAGCAGCGGATCGGCGGGCGCAAGGTCTGCTGCGACGAGCGAAGGCCCGCGGCTGCGCGTGGAAAGCGTGTTGGTTCGCGTCTCGGTCGTGATCTCCATCGCGGGCGTGCCGGTCTGCGAGCTGACCCGGCCAAGGCCGACCTGGCGATTCGCCTTGTCGCAGCGCATGATGAAGACGGCGTTGTCCATGCCCGTGCCGAACACGGCGAGGCTTTCGGCCGGCTCGTCGACATAGGTCCACGTGCCTGCCGTTTGCGGCGCATCGAGATAGTCGTCGTATTCCGGCTGCTGCATGACGGGCGGCGGCGCGGTCGGCGGAGCGGGGTCGGGCGCGGGCATCGCGACGGGAGCGGGGGCAGGCTCGGGGCGTTCGGATGAAGGGATGCAGGCGGCAAGGCCGAAGGTCAGCGCGATCGCGCCCGCGGCATGGAGGAGACAAGCTTTCATGCCCCTTTAATGCGCGCTATCGGCGAAAGGTCCATGGGCAAGAGCACAAATTCGTCGCCGAAAGGGAAGCGCCGCGTCGATCACCTGCTGGTCGAGCGCGAACTGGTGGAAAGCCGCACCCGCGCGCAGGCGCTGGTGATGGCTGGGCTGGTCTTCGCGGGCGAGCAGCGGATCGACAAGCCGGGCCAGCAAGTACCGCTCGACACCGTTCTGGACGTGCGGGGGCGCGATCATCCGTGGGTGAGCCGCGGCGGGGTAAAGCTGGCCCATGCAATCGAACACTTCGCTCTCGACCCGGCAGGCGCGGTGGCGATGGATGTGGGCTCCTCGACCGGCGGGTTCACCGACGTGCTGCTCACCCACGGCGCGGCGCAAGTCTATGCGGTCGACAGCGGGACCAACCAGCTTGCCTGGAAGCTGCGGCAGGACGAGCGCGTGACCGTGCTGGAACAGACCAGCGCCCGCATCCTGACGCGCGAGCAGATCGACCGGGAATGCGACTGGGTGGTGTGCGATGCGAGTTTCATCGCGCTCGCCAAGGTGCTGGAGCGGCCGCTGGAACTGGCGGCGTCGGATTGTCGCCTCGTCGCCCTGATCAAGCCGCAGTTCGAAGTCGCCCGCGAGGAAGTGGGCAAAGGCGGGGTGGTGCGCGATCCCGCGCTGCACGCGCGCGTTTGCGAAGAGGTGCGCGCATGGCTCGAAACCGGGGGCTGGGATGTCGAGGGGATCGTCGAAAGCCCGATCACGGGGCCGCAGGGCAATGTCGAGTTCCTCATTTACGCCAGACGCGGCTGAGAGGCGATCGACGCGCGTGCACGACGATCGCACGTTGGCTGGGGATGGCGGGGGCACGCGCGATTGGCGAACCGGGCACGGGCGTGTATCTCCCATGACCAGGACACGGCCGGTGGGATCGGCCCGATAGCGCATGGCGGGGGCCTGACAGATGAACCTGATCGCGTCGAAATCACAATTGCGGGCAAGCTTCGCGCGCTGGGCGCTTTTGTTCGTCCCGCTCATCCTGCTGCTCGGCTCGCTGTCGGGCCAGCTCGGCAGTTCCGACACCGCCTGGTTCGCAGGGCTGAGGAAGCCGGAGATATTCCCGCCGTCGGCCGTCTTCGGCATCGCGTGGAGCGTGCTGTTCGTCCTGATCGGCCTCGCCCTGGCCTTCGTCGCGAGCGCATGGGGCGCGCATGGGCGCAGGCTGGCACTGGGCGTTTTCGCGCTTCATTTCATCGGCACGCTTGCATGGACACCTGTCTTTTTCGGGTTGCAGGAAATGCGGATCGCGCTGTGGGTGCTGGTCTATGTCGTGGTGAGCCTGTTCGTGGTCGTCCTGCTGTTCGGCCGGGTGCGCAAGGTCGCCGCGCTGCTGTTGCTCCCCTATCTCGGCTGGGTCGCGTTCGCGTCTGTCCTCAATTACGAATTCATCATCGCCAATCCCGCGGGAGGAGAAACGCGCCAAGCCCAGGCGGCGGTGCGCGCGGCGCTTTAGGCGCTCCCGCCAGTCGCGGCCCTCTGGACAAGCCGGGTCCGGCTCGCCAGATAGGAGCCATGCAGAGCCAGAACCCGATCATCGCCGATTTCGTCAAGCTCGCGAACAGCGCAGCGGGCACCATGGCGGGCATGACCCGCGAAGCCCGTGAGACCGCGCGCGAACGCGTGCGCGAAGCGATGGGCGGCATGGACTTCGTCAGCCGCGAGGAATTCGACACGGTGAAGGCGATGGCGCAAAAGGCGCGCGAACAGGCCGATGCGCTGGAGAAGCGCGTCGCCGACCTCGAGGCGAAGCAAGTCGGCAAATAGGGCTCGCAAGCCCCGGCGGTTGCAGTCCTCGACCTGAGCGCGCACGCGGCCCTATAGCTTCGTGATGCATGTCCGGGCCACCGCCATACTCGTCGCCTCGCGCCCGCATGGCGAAACCGCCGTCATCGCCCGCATGCTGACCGCCGATCACGGGCTCGTGGCCGGATATGTCGCCGGAGGACGCGGGCGGCGCCTGCGGCCGGTGGTCATTCCGGGCAACACCGTCGATCTGGAATTGCGCGCCAAATCCGAGAGCATGCTGCCTTTCGCACGCATCGAGCTTTCGACCAGCCGCGCGCCGTGGATGCGCGAGCCGCTGGCAGCCGCCGCGATCCAGTGGGCCTGCGCGCTGACCGCTGGGACCCTGCCCGAACGCAATCCCTATCCCGCGCTCTATGACGGGCTGGGCGGCGTGCTCGACGCGATCTGCCATGCGCCCTCGGCACGCGGCTGGCTGGCGGCGATGGTCGGTTACGAGGCGATATTGCTGCGCGAACTGGGCTATGGCGAAGGCCGGGTCCCGCCGCGCCCGCCGATCGATGCGGCTTTCGACGAACAGTTCGAGGCCTTCCGCCAGCTTCACCGCCCGATCCGCGACTACCTGCTTGCCGAGCGGCCCGGCAATGTTATGGCCGCGCGAACGGCGCTGGGCGAGCGGCTGGCGCGCATGAATCGCTCGGATTGAGCAGGAGGGGGATCGAGCATGAGGAGGAACCGCGAATGAAAGTAGCGGTGCTGCCCGGCGACGGAATCGGCGGCGAAGTCACGCGCGAGGCGGTGCGCGTGCTCGAGGCGCTCGACCTGCCGCGTCTGACCCTGTTCGAAGGCGACGTTGGCGGCATCGCCTACAAGCGCCACGGCCACCCGCTTCCCGAAGAAACGCTGGTAATGGCGCGCGAGGCCGACGCGGTGCTGTTCGGGGCGGTGGGCGATCCCGATTGCGACGACCTCGACCGTGCGCTAAGGCCCGAACAGGCGATCCTCGGGCTTCGGCGCGAACTCGCCCTGTTCGCCAATCTGCGCCCGGCGCGGGTGTTCGAGGGGCTGGAGCACCTCTCCCCGCTCAAGCCCGAGATCGCGCGCGGCATCGACCTGCTGATCGTCCGCGAACTGACGGGCGACGTCTATTTCGGCGAGAAAGGCACGCGCACGACGGACCGGGGCGAACCGGAAGGGTGGGACATGATGTCCTATTCCGCACCGGAGGTGCAGCGCATCGCACGGCTTGCCTTTACCGCCGCCGCAGGCCGCCGGCTCACCAGTGTCGACAAGGCGAACGTACTCGAAACCAGCCAGGTCTGGCGCGACACGGTGATCGCGGCGAGCGCGGATTATCCGGACGCCGCGCTCGACCACATGTATGTCGACAACGCAGCCATGCAGCTGATCGCGGACCCCTCGCGCTTCGACGTGATCCTGACGGGCAACCTGTTCGGCGACATCCTGTCCGACCTCGCCAGCGCGGCGGTCGGTTCGATCGGCTTGCTGCCGAGCGCCTCTCTCGGCGAGCGGACGACGCCTCACGGGACGTTCGGCCTCTACGAACCGATCCACGGCAGCGCGCCCGACATTGCGGGACAGGGGCGCGCGAACCCGATGGCGACGATCCTGTCGGCCGCGATGATGCTGCGCCATTCCTTCGGTCGGGAGGACGACGCCGCGCGGATCGAGACGGCCGTTGCCAGTGCTTTGTCGGATGGCGTGCTGGGCGGCGATCTTGGCGGGGAACACGGGACGCAGGCCATCGGCGAAGCGGTGCGCGAGCGACTGTGACCGGGGCGGCGGACGCTGGAGCGCCGCTCGAACTCGCGGTCGTCCTGCCGACGCTGAACGAGAGCGGCAATCTCGCCCCGCTGATCGACAGGATCGCTGCCGCGCTTGGCGGGATCGCGTGGGAAGCGGTGATCGTCGACGACGACAGCGCCGATGGAACCGCGGACGAGGCGCGCGCCATTGCGCGGGCCGATCGCCGCATAAGGGTGATTCAGCGGATCGGGCGCCGGGGCCTGGCCAGCGCGGCGATCGAGGGGTTCTGCGCGAGCGCCGCGCCGTTCGTCGCGCTGATGGACGCGGACCACCAGCACGACCCCGACTTGCTGCCGCGCATGCTGGAATGCCTGAAGGCGGACGAGACCGATATCTGCATCGGCTCGCGGTTCGCGCGCGGCGCCAGCACCGCAGGCTGGGACGCGCCCGAACGCGAGCGGCTTTCCGGGTTTGCAAACGCGGTGGCGCGGCGGATGACGCGCGTGGACCTGACCGACCCGATGAGCGGCTATTTCATGCTGCCGTCCGCCACCGCGCGCGCCTTGGCGCCGCGCCTTTCGGGCATCGGGTTCAAGATCCTGCTCGATCTGCTGTGCGCTTCGCCGCAGCCGCTGCGCGTGCGCGAATTCCCGCTCGATTTCGGTCCCAGGCGCGAAGGTATCAGCAAGCTCGACCGGGCGACCGCCTTCGATTTCCTCGTCGGGTTGTACGACAGGTTGCTCGGGCGGATCGTGCCCACCCGCTTCGCTCTGTTCGCGACGGTTGGGGCTCTGGGGGCGATCGTCCACTTCGCGGTGCTGATCGCGCTCTTCCCACAGGCGCTGCCCGCATTCTGGCAGGCGCAGGCGATCGCGGTGCTGACGGCGATGAGCTTCAACTTCTGGCTCGACAACTGGCTTACCTACCGCGACCGGCAATTGACCGGGGCGGGGCGGTTGCTCGGCGGCTGGGCGAAATTCTGCGCGACGTGCGCGGTCGGCGGCTTCGCCAATGTCGCGGCGGCGAGCCTGCTGGAGGGGCGGGGGCTGCACTGGGCATTGGCGGCGGCAGCGGGCATCGCGATCGGTTCGGTATGGAACTTCGCCCTGTCCAGCCGCTACGTCTGGGGGCGGTACTGAGTTAGCGCCAGCCCGCGATCCATGCCCAGTCGGCAAAGCTGCGAGGGCCGTCGAGCGCATCGGCGCTGAGGATGGGGTAGAATACCGCGAACAGCGCGACGCTCCCCGCCAGCACCCCATGGCTCCACCAGTCGCGCCCGCGCGCGCGCAAATCGGCGAGCGACAGGGCGAGGGCGGCGAGCACGAACAGGCTCGGCACGACGTAGTGGTAATAGAACTGCACCGGCTTGGGCGCGACCAGCCACAGGCCAAGGCTGGCAACGTAACCCGCGACCACGGCCAGCTTCGCCCAGTCCGCGCGCCGCAAGCCGTCCCACAGGCACCACGCAAGCGCTGGCAGGCCCAGCAGCATCGTCAACGGATTGCCGATCAGCAGGACGCCGCGCTGCGCGCCATCGACATTCGCGTAGAGGTACCAGATGCCCCGGGTGTTCAGCACCCACTGGTCCCAGGTGCTCTGATAGGCATGCGGTGTCAGCACCATCTGCTGGAGCGACAGCATCTCGCGGTGCAGGTCGATCAGCCCCTGCTCTGCCAGCACGGAGGGCTCGGCGGCGGTTCCGAGCGCATAGGCCGGGGCGAAAGCAAGCGCATAGACCGCGAGCGGGAGGAGGCCGAGCCACACGAACGCTTCGACCATGCTGATCCCGGGCACCGGAACGCCCCGCCGGCTGGCGAACAGGCGACGGCGACCGGCGGAAAGGCGCGCGGCGAAGAACACGAGGCCGAAGCTCATGGCGAGGGGCACCGCGTTCCACTTCGAGGCAAGCGCACACCCGATCGCGACCCCGCACGCCGCCAGCCGCGCGCGGCCCGTTTCCGGCTCGCGGATCGCGGCGGCGAATTGCCAGGCGGCCAGTGCGAGAAACGCCGCCATGAAGATGTCGAGCATGGCGATCCGCGCATGGACGAACAGGTGGAATCCGCTCACCAGCAGCACGCCGAAGGCGATGCAGGCGAACCGGTCGTGGGCCGCATGCCACAGGGCGCGCATGGCGCTTCCCACCGCGAGCGTGCCAGCCACCAGCGGCATGATCCGCCAGCCCAGCGGATTGTCACCCGCAAGCGCCATGCCGAGCGCGATCAGCTCCTTGCCCAGCGGCGGGTGCTCGCGGTTGAGGAACGCGCCGCCTTCGCCGTTCCACGAGGACAGCCATCCGCGTGCGGCTGGAAGGTAGTGAACCTCGTCGAAATAGGGCTGCGAGGGGATTGCGATCCGCACGCTCGCCAGCAGCGCGAAAAGCGCGGGAATGACGAGGCACCACACCCATGGATCGCGCGGATGCGACGGCGGGCCGGTATGGGGCGGGTGCGGGCGGGATACGGCGTCGGGCATCGGCCCACGGCGCTTAGGTAAGCGTCGCGGGCCGGGCAAGCGCCGTTGCAGGTGTTTCAGGCGGGCGAGGCGCCTTCAATTGCGGAGGATGCGCCTTCGCGCTCGAGCCAGAACAGCCGCGCGCACATCGCAAGAAGGCCGATGCTCGCAGTCAAACCGACCAGCGCGGCCCAGGCGGGCAGGTTCATGCCTGCGCGCCGGGCGCGCGGGGCGATCAGGAACAATGCGACCAGCACGCTCATGATGAGGTCCCACCACACTTGCAGCCCGGTGAGGTCCGAAGTGTGGTTGGCAAAGAAACCGGCCACGCCCTCCTGTCCGATCTGAAAAAGGGTGTAGGCAAGAAAGACCGCGCAAAGCGTCGCGGCCAGTGCAGTGTTGCCGACCTCACGGTTTGCGAGGATGATTGTCAACCAGGCCGCAAAGCCTGCTATGCTCACGGCGAACCAGAGGATTTCGAGGTAGGTCATTGCAGGTCTCCGCAGTTGTGTAGCGGGTGCTACATCGCCTGCCTAGACCTGTGTAGCGACTGCTACAAGACGCAATATGGAAAAGAACCGGCTATCCCGCGAAACGCTGCTGCCACCCTTGGCCGCGCACGTGCTCGAACACGGGCTTGGCGGTGCCAGCCTCCGGCCCCTTGCCAGGGCTGCGGGTACGAGCGACCGGATGCTGATCTACCATTTCGGCAACAAGGAGACGCTCGTCTCCGACCTCCTCGAATACGTTGCGGGCGTCTATTCGAGCGCGCTCGAGATGGCGATCGGTGACACGAGGGCGGCGACGCGACGCGAATGCATCGAACGGGTGCTGGCCCAGGCGGACAATCCCGGCATGCGACCCTTCATGGTGCTGTGGTGGGAAATCGTCGCCGGTGCGGCGCGTGGGCTGCCGGGGTACGAACTGGCGGCCGAACGGATGATCGCAAAGCAACTGGACTGGCTTGCCCGCCAGATGCCGGCGGACGATCCCGATCCGATGGGCGGCGCGCGATACCTGCTCACCCTGATGGAAGGCACGCTGATGCTCGGCACGGTAGGGCACGCAGAGACGGCGCGAAATGGGTTGCTTGCGAGCGACCTTGGGAGACCCTAAGCCACGCGGCCATGAAGAAAACGACCGGAATGGATCGCAAGACCACGCAGAAGTGGCGCCCCGCGACGCAGGCGGTGCGCGGTGGCACATGGCGCAGCGATCATGGCGAGACGAGCGAGGCGATGTTCCTCACCTCGGGCTTTACCTACGACGATGCGCAGACGGTGGCCGACCGGTTCGCGGGCGATGCGGCGGGGATGACCTATTCGCGCCTCCAGAACCCGACGGTCGCCATGCTGGAGGAGCGGATCGCGCTGCTCGAAGGGGCCGAGGCCTGCCGTGCGCAGGCGAGCGGTATGGCGGCGATGACGGCGGCGCTTTTGTGCCAGCTTTCGGTCGGCGACCATTGCGTTGCGGCAAAGGCGGCATTCGGATCGTGCCGCTGGCTGGTCGACAACCTTCTGCCGCGCTTCGGGATCGAGACCAGCGTGATCGACAGCGCCGACAACGCCGCATGGGAAGCCGCGATCCGGCCTAATACGAAGGTGTTCTTCTTCGAAACGCCGGCCAACCCGACGCTCGACGTGGTGGACTTGCAGCACGTCTGCGACCTCGCCCGCGCGCACGGCATCACCACCGTGGTCGACAACGCCTTCGCCTCGCCGGCCTTGCAGCGTCCGATGGAGTTCGGCGCGGACGTGGTGGCCTATTCCGCGACCAAGCTGATGGACGGGCAAGGCAGGGTGCTGGCGGGCGCGATTTGCGGGTCCGAGGAGTGGATCACCGACACGCTCATGCCGTTCCAGCGCAACACCGGCCCGACGATCTCGCCCTTCAACGCGTGGGTGGTGATGAAGGGGCTGGAGACGCTGGACCTGCGCGCCCACCGCCAAAGCGAGAATGCCGTGGCGCTGGGCCGCTTCATGGAGGAGCGGATCGAGGCCGCGGGCGGGCACCTGCGCCACCCCGGCCTGCCGAGCCACCCGCGCCACCAGCTCGCACTCGACCAGATGGACGCAACCGGCCCGATCTTCGCCATCGATGTCGGCAAGCGCGACCGCGCCTTCGCGATCCTCGACGCGCTGGAGCTTATCGATATCTCGAACAATATCGGCGATGCGAAGACGCTGATGTGCCACCCCGCCTCGACCACTCACGCCAACATGGCAGACGACGCGCGTGCCGACATGGGCGTGAGCGAGGGGCTGCTGCGCATCAATGTCGGACTGGAGGATATCGCGGATTTGATCGAGGACATGGACCGGGCGCTGGCGGCTGCGGGGGTTTGAACAGGCTCTCCACCGCCTTCGGGTTGTGCATCGCAGCATAAATCAGTAAAAGCGGGCGCGAACCAGTTTCCGCGCGTGCCCTCCTCGGGCGGCGTGCGCCAGTCTTCTCGGACATCGAATCATGACCAACAACCGCTCCTTCGCGGCGCTTTTCCGCCGTGGCAAGCTTCGCGAACGCGCGAGCATTCTGCCCCGTACCCGACCGCGCGACTGGCTCGAAACGGCGCGCCGCGACTGGCTGGCTCAGCCGCGTGCGGATATTCTGGCGGGCATCGTCGTCAGCCTCGCGCTCATTCCCGAAGCCATCGGCTTCGCGCTGATCGCGGGCGTCGATCCGAGCGTCGGCCTCTATGCGAGCGTCGCCATCGCGATGGTGATTGCGTTTACCGGCGGGCGACCGGGCATGATCTCGGCGGCGACGGCGGCGGTGGCCGTGGTGGTGATCCCGCTGGTGCGCGATTACGGGGTCGAATACCTCTTCGCCGCGACCATCCTGATGGGCGTGTTCCAGGGGATCGCGGCGCTGCTGCGGCTCGACCTGCTGATGCAGTTCGTCAGTCGAAGCGTCATCACCGGCTTCGTCAACGCGCTCGCGATCCTGATCTTCATGGCGCAGATCCCGCAGCTTCTCCCCGGCAATCCCGGCGTCGGCCCATGGACCTGGGTCATGGTGCTGGCCGGACTCGCGATCATCTACGGCCTGCCGCGCCTGACGAAGGCGGTGCCGAGCCCGCTTGTCGCGATCGTGCTGCTGACCATCGTCGCGGTATGGCTCGGCCTGCCGGTCAACAACGTCGCGGGCGAGGGGACGTTGCCCGACGGGTTGCCGAGCTTCGCGCTGCCCGACGTGCCGCTGACGTGGGAAACGCTGCGGATCATCGCACCTTATTCGCTGACGATGGCGGCTGTCGGCCTGCTCGAAAGCTTGCTGACCGCGCAGATCGTCGACGACATGACGCACACCGACAGCGACAAGCGGCGCGAATGCGGCGGGCAGGGCGTCGCCAACGTCGCCGCCGCGTGCTTTGGCGGGATGGGCGGCTGCGCGATGATCGGCCAGTCGGTCATCAATGTCGCATCGGGCGGGCGAGGGCGGCTCTCGACCTTCGTGGCCGGCGCGTTCCTGCTGTTCCTGCTGACCGTGCTCGGCCCCTATGTGGGCCAGGTTCCCATGCCCGCGCTGGTCGCGGTGATGGTGATGGTGTCGATCGGCACGTTCAGCTGGAACTCGATCCCGAACCTGCGCGTCCACCCGCCAAGCAGCAGCTTCGTCATGATCGCCACCGTCGTCGTGACCGTCTGGACCCACGATCTCGCGCTTGGCGTACTGACGGGCGTGCTCTTGTCGGGTATCTTCTTCGCGGGCAAGGTGCGCAACCTGTTCACGGTGGAACGCGTGCGACGGCCGCACAGCTCGGTCTATGTCGTGACGGGGGAGATCTTCTTCGCCAGCGTCGACAAGTTCATCGCCATGCTCGGCCCGGAAAGCCAGTTCGAGGACGCCGCTCACCATGTCGTGATCGACGTCAGCCGCGCGCATTTCTGGGATATTTCGGCTATCGGAGCACTGGAAAAGGTGGTCGACCGGATGCGCCGGAACGGGCGGCACACGCGGATCGTCGGGCTCAACAATGCGAGCGCCGACCTGTTCGACAAGTTCGCGCTGGCCGACCGCACCGGGCTGGAGAGCGGACTGGCGCCGCACTGATCCGGCTTGCAGTCGGTTGCGCCGTTATAGCTTGCCGGGCCTCGGGCACCGTGCAACTTCGATGGCGAGGAGATAGCAATGCCCAACCGCGTCGAGCTGGTGTTCGATTTCGTCAGCCCCAACGCCTACCTGATCTGGTGGCCGCTGCTTGATCTTGTCCGGCGACACGAGGCGGAGTTCGACGTGCTGCCGGTATTCCTTGGCGGGATGCACAAGCTGACCGGCAACGCCCCGCCGATGATCCGCGATGCCCAGATCACGGGCAAGAATGCTTATGCCGCGCTCGAAATGCAGCGTTTCATCGCGCGTCACGATCTCACGCGCTTCACCATGCACCCGCAATTCCCGTTCAATTCGATCACCTTGCAGCGCATGCTCTACGCCGCGGATCAGGACGGGCGCGGCGTGCAATTCGCCGAGGCGCTGCTGCCCGCGATCTGGGAGCAGGGGATCGACATCGGCGATCCGCAAGCCATCGCCGATATCGCGGCGAAGGCGGGGTTCGATCCCGACGATCTGGCGAAGCGCGCCGCCAGCGACGCGGTCAAGCAGGGGCTCGTCGCCAACACCGACGATGCGGTCGCGCGCGGCGCGTTCGGCATTCCGACGATGTTCGTGGGGCCAAGGGGCGGGGCAGGCGAAATGTTCTTCGGCAAGGAGCGGCTCGACCAGGTCGAAGAAGCCCTTTCAAACGGCTGACGCTTGCACCGTTAAGCAGCCGCGGTGCGGGGTTTGCGCGATACAGGGTGGATTAAGGCCTCCACCGCTCTTGTTAGCCAATCACAAATCGTTACCTTGGGACTTATGAAAGAGCTGTTCGGACACGCCGCCATCACCGACGGAGTCACCGTCAGGGTCGCCGTCAACTTCCTGCCGGAGCAATCGCATCCCGAAGCAGGCAAGTGGTTCTGGGTCTATCACATCCGGATCGAAAACGGATCGCACGAACCCATCGAACTCAAGACCCGCCATTGGCGAATCACCGACGGGCGCGGCATGGTCAACCATGTCGATGGCGAAGGCGTGGTGGGCGAACAGCCCCGGCTCGAACCGGGTGCCAGCCACGATTACGTGTCGGGCTGTCCGCTGACGACGCCCTACGGCTCGATGGAAGGGTTCTACACCTTCCTGCGCAGCGATGGCTCCCCGCTCGAGGTGCGCATCCCGTTCTTCCCGCTCGCCGCCCCCGAAACCGCGGACGGTCGGTCGGCCTGAGCGGGGCCTGATCGGGGCTTGAGCAGAGCCTGAGCTTGGCCGTCTTGCGATAAACGGCGCGCAGCCGTAAGCGCAGCGCCGTGAAACGCACACACCTGCCACTGAACGCATTGCGGGTTTACGACGCGGCCGCGCGCCATCTGTCGTTCACCCGCGCAGCCGACGAGCTCGCGGTTACCCCGGCGGCGGTGGGCCAGCAGATCCGCGCGCTCGAAGATCACCTGGGCGTCGTTTTGTTCCGTCGCACGTCGAAGGGGCTCGAACTCACCGGCGAAGGCGAAGCGGGTCTCGATGCCTTGCGCGAAGGGTTCCTGCGGTTCGAGGAAAGCGTTGCGGCCATGCAGGCCGGGCAGGCTTCCGATCGCTACACCTTCGCGGTACCCGGCTCGTTCTACGGCGAATGGCTCGGCCCGCGGCTCGCGCGCTACCAGGCCGATGCGCCGGGGATCGCCTACACCGTGCTGGCCGACGAGAACGCCGATTTCACCGAAGCCAATCTCGATTTCGCGATCCGCCTGATCGATGGGCCGGGCGAACTGGAAGGGATGCAGCTCACCCCGGCAAAGCGCGTGTGCGTCGCATCGCCCGACGCCTCCGATGCCGTGCGCGAGAACTGGATCGAGTGGCCGGGTGCGGCGCTTCCCGAGGACGCGCGCCCGAGCATTCTAGCCGGAAGCGCAGGACAGGCGCTGACAAGCGCGCTTGCAGGCATGGGGCGGACGGTCCTGCCGCTCGCGCTCGTCGAACGCGCGATCGAACGCGGCGCCCTCACCGCGCTGGAAGAGCCGGTCGAAAGCCGCCGCGCCTACTGGCTGGTCGCCCCGCTGCCCCAATGGCGCAGCAAGAAGGTGAAGGCGCTGGTGGAGTTCCTGTCGGCCTGACCATGCAATAGGGTCAGCACTACGTTGTGGAACCACGTCCGCTAGGTCTGCGTCAGGTTCTCGACCAGCTGCTCGACCGCCGCATCGCCCCAGATGAACAGCCCGACATCTTCGCGCAGCCGATCGGCATTGGCCCGTGCGAAATCGGAATCGACGATCGCCCGTTCGAGCAGCGCGATGGTACGCTCCTCCTTGCCTTCCTCACCCTGGACCCGGGCACGCTTGGCCAGTGTCGCGGCATTCTCCCGATCCCCCGAACTCGCTGTCGCGATCAGCAGGTAGAGGTGGTGAAGCGGCTCGGAAGCAGGGGTGTGTTCGACGATCGCCTGCAACTGGAGCGAGCTGAATTCCTCAGTTTCGAAGAGTTCGGGGCACGAATTGGCCTCGGCACCCAGGGCCGCTATCAGTGCCGGGTAGGACGCGCTGCGGTCGAATGCCGAGCGCATGTGCACGCGCGCGCCGCGGCAATCCCCATTGGCCAGATACACCTTTGCGGCAACGAAGTTGGCGAACGGGTTGAACCGGTCCATTTCCAGCGCCGCAGTCAGATCGCGCCAGCCCTTCCCGGACATCGTTTTCGGTTCGCCGGCGAGGTGCAACGTCTGGTAATGCATAAAGGCGCGGCGGGCGAGGAAGAACGGCGTGTAGGTGCTGTCGGGATGATCGGCGATGCACTGATCGACCATCGAACCGACCCGGCCGTAGTCGGCTCGCAGGTTCTCGATGGTTACGAAGCACTGATAATCCGTCTTCGGGTCGCGGCCCCATTTCTCGAACTGTTCTTCGCTGATCGCTCCGGCCGGTGAAACGACCTCGATAAGCGCAGCGTCGAGTTCCTCGTCGAATGCCGTGCGGTTTTCGGGATCGAACCGAAGCCGGTCCGTGAAGAGGGTTTTCCCATCGGCACCGGCGAGGGTCATGAATGCTTCGAACTTTGAGCCGCTGGCCTGTCCGAAATCGAGGGTAAGCGTGTAATCCGGTGCTTCTTCGCGACCTTCCCGCATCACGCGCGCGATGAAGGAATCGCCGACTGCGATCTCGGCCTTGCGAAGCGCGATCTGGATCTCGTCGCCGAAGGCCCCGCCATCGCCGACCATGCCCTTGGTATCGATTTCGAAGCCGATCGAGGGAACATCGCCGCTTGCCACCAACGGCGGGGGTGAGCGATCGTCCTTCCACCACGGCGCGACGGCATTGTAGAGGAGGGCGGCGAACAGGAAGAACGTTATCGCGGCGAGCGCGACGACCAGGCTGAGCCTGTTCTTGGCCTTCTCCCGCCATAACTGGCCCCTGGGGGTAAGCATCGCGATGTCGTCGTCCATTTCAGGATCGACGAGATCGAAGTGGGAATGACCGGGTGCGCGCTCCGGCGAGGATGCATTGGACGTGTCGCCGGCATTGGCGGAGCTGCCGCTCAACTGTTCCGGAAGGGCCGTGGTGACGGTTGCGATCCGGTCGTCGGACCTGCCGTCGCCCGCCCGGACGAGGTCGAGCTGATAGCGGCCCTGGCGAATTTTCAGACGTACCCCGTCGAAGGGCCGGTTGCGCGAATAGTAGTTGTCCAGATTGCTGCGCAGCCGTGAAATCTGCACGCGCGGATAACTGTCGTTGGCAAGATCGAAGTCCGGATCCTTGCCCAGCGCGTCCACGGCGATCTCGTACTGGCTGGGCGCAGGGCCCTCGCGCAAGGTCGCATCGACAAGGAAGCGCAGCAGCTGGCTTTGCACGGGTGAGCGCTGGAAGACGACGTCTTCCAGAACGCGCTCCGACTCGTGCCGCAATCTATCGGCAAAGATAAAACGCGGGCTCGTTGGCACCGTCATCGGTTATTCCATCATGTTTTCACCCGGTTAATGCGCTGTTTATTGTGTGATGTAGCGCTTTGTAACGCGGATGGGTTTGCGACCATTCCCCAACTCGTAACGTTACGTATACGGTACGAAACTCCCCTCGCTAAAGTGTTAACGCCATAACCAATGGCATGAAGCGTTGCTGTCTCTCCCTGCTCCTGGCCAGCCTGTGCGTCGGTTTTCCCGTCGTCGCACAGACCGGTTCGGAGGCCCGGGACGCCCCTTCCGCTCGCCAGACGGCGCCGCGCGAAGTGGCAAGCGCCACCACCGCTTCGGTTCGGGTTCTCCCGGGTGCGAAGGTGCACTGGTCCGCACCTGCACCCGGGACAACCAACGGAC
Source organism: Erythrobacter sp. (assembly GCA_049649965.1). GTDB lineage: Bacteria > Pseudomonadota > Alphaproteobacteria > Sphingomonadales > Sphingomonadaceae > Erythrobacter. Next base: position 1,182 of record JBARZK010000094.1, on the reverse strand, counting down.
GTATCAACATCACGGGGGAAGCGGCCGACCGCGAAACCTCGCGCAACGCAATCGACCAGCAGACCCGGGAGGGGGACGCCGGTGCCATTAAACGGAGTGTCAACTATGTCGATTTTCACTGAGAATGCCGCCGCCCGCGAGTTGCGGCGCCGTTCCGAAGCCCTCGATGCCCCCGGTCGCAAACCGCTTCCCGCCTCGATCGGGGAAGGGGCCTGCACCGACACGCAGATCGAGCGCCGGGGCCTCCCGCGCGTTCGCACCGCCTTCCGCCCGGCCTGCGTGGTGATCGGCGACCGCGTCGTCCTCGGCATGCTGCGCAACATGTCGAGCGAAGGGGTGATGATCGAGGTCGACGAGGAACTCGCCGAAGGGCAGCGCGTCGCCTATTTCTGGAACGAGCAGCAGCTCGTCAACGCCACCGTCATCTGGACCGAGGGCAATCGCTACGGCCTGCGCAACGAGGGCGACCAGACCGTCTTCGACCCCGACCACTCCTATCGTTCGGTGCGCGTGCCCTGCCGGGTCGAGGCGACAGTCTGGATCCGCGGCGATCGCCACCGGGTCGAGGTCGACAACCTGTCGCTTGGCGGGATGCGCGTGCGCGGGGTGAAGGCGTGGAAGGGCGCGCCGCTCACCGTTTGCATCGCCGGGGTCGAGCTGTGCAACGCCTGCGTCGCCTGGACCCGTGAAGACGGCCGGGGCGAGAACGGCGGAAAGGGCGAGACCGGCATCCGTTTCGCCAACAGCCTGTCGCGCAGCCAGCTTGCCGAAATTCTCAGCCACGAAAGCGTGCGCTTCGACCAGGTGACGTTCGACTGACACGCGCCGGGGGGAACCCCGGTTATCGCGAAGGCGCGCCCGGGGGGGACGGGCGCGCCTATTCGCCCAGCGCCCGCTTCAGCCGCGCCTTCGCATCCTGCTCGGCCTCCCAGTCGCGGCGCCAGCGTTCGCGCAGCCGGGTGAAGAATTCGAGGTTCGCCTGCTTGCTCTCGGGCGATTGGCGCTGCTGGTACGTCTCCTCCTCCCACTCGGCGCGCAGGCGCTCCACCAGTTCCTCGTAATCCGGGTGGCCGGGGCCGAACTCCGCCTCGTGCGCGCGCGGGCCATAGCGGTCGGGGCGGCGGTTCTTGAGGAAGAACATGACGAGCGCCTCGTTGTGCCGCACCTCGTGGCCCAGCACCC
>JBARZK010000093.1:0-6527 GCA_049649965.1 Erythrobacter sp. | reverse complement strand
CTTGAACTTGTCGAGATCGATGAGCGCGAACGTGTCGAACCCTTCGTCGCGCAGGACTTCGAACCGCGATAGGACTGCGCGTCGGTTCATCAGGCCGGTCAGCGGATCGCGTTCCGACAGCCGTTCGAGCGTTTCCGCCTCGGTAAGAGCCGCATCGCGTTCGCGCCGCAGGACGAGGAAGCGGTGCGCGATCGCCAGCGAGATGACGATCACCTCGAACGCGGTCGCGAAATACAGCATCTGATCAAGGGTGGACGGGCCGGTGTACAGCCCGGTACCGCGCGCGAAGCGTTCGAACCCCGCGACGATCATCGGCAGCCAGGCAACCGCGATGAATCGCGCAGCCATACTGCCGCGCCACAGCGCCTGCGCTACGGCCACCGGTATCATTATCATGGCCGGCACGAAGGCCAGGAAATAGCCCTGATCGTCGAATGGCTGGGTCGCGTGGAATTGCAGGGAGAGGAAGGTCGGGACCAGCAGGGTCCACCATGCGATGGCAATCGTGGCGCGCCGCATCAGCGGCGATTGCGCACCCGGTTCGACGAATGCGGCGAAAAACAGCAGTACGATCCCCATGCCGATCGCCCAGATGAGCGGCGCGATGATCGCAAGAGCGCTGACCGGCAGGTCGACGAACACGGTGATCAGCCCGCCCGCGCTCAGGACATAGATCATCATCGCGATGACGAGCACGGCGTGAAGGACGACGAATTTCTCGCGCAGGACGACGAAGAAGCTGATGTCGAACAACAGGGGCAGGACCAGCATACCGAGCACCAGCGCCAGCAGCATCATGTCCCTTTGCGACCAGCCGGTTGCGCTCTTGTCGAAAGAGACGCGCGCTTCGGTCAACAGCGGGATCGAATGGGGGCGTTCGATCCGCACCAGGACCGCGCGGGTCTCTTCCCTGATCTCGGGCAGGTCGAGGGTGAATTTCGGTCCTGCGGCGATCGGGTCACCGTCGTTTTCGCGATAATGCTCGACCCGCATCGTCCCGTCGGCATCGAGCGCGGCAATGGCGATCGCGCTGTGCCGGGCCGTGCGGGTGTAGAAAAAGCGCGGGAGCGCATCACCGTCCCATGTCGCTTTATCGAATTTCAGCCAGGCGACGGGATCGCTCGCCCGCCAGTCGCTATCGCTGCAAACCCAGCGTTCGCTGTTGACCATCCGTTCGAAGGTCATGTCGAGGCCGCTGGTCGCGTGACAAGTCGGGGCGAAAGCCGGACCCTCGTATGAATGTGCTTTTACGGATGCGGGGACGAGCCATGCCGCCACAAACGCCAGCGTCATGGCGACAACACAAAGGATCCGTCCGGCCCGCATGACCTGTGGACCTAGATCGAAGCCCTTACAAAGCGATTAAGCACGAACCGAAAGGGACGGCTGGAAAGTCGCCCCGTTTCAGGAGGATACGCCACGTTCACCGCTGACAGAAAGCCACCGGGCGAGAGGGCGGCGCTCGTCATGGGGTTGTCACAGAGAAATTCTATGGCCGATCAATCCACGAAATTGCAGGAACCACCATGCGCAAATCCATTGCCACCGTCGCTCTTGTCGCCTTGGCCGGTGCCGGCCTCGCCGCCTGTTCCGGCGATCAATCGCGCGATTCGATCCGGGCCGTCGGCTCCTCGACCGTCTATCCATTCGCGAAGCAGGTGGCCGAAAGCTTTGCGCGGTCCAATTCCAACTACAAGTCGCCCCTGATCGAATCGACCGGGACCGGGGGCGGAATCCAGCTTTTCTGCCAAGGCGTCGGCGCCGATACGCCCGACATGGCCAATGCTTCGCGCCGCATGAAGGTCTCCGAATTCGAGAAGTGCCAGGCGAACGGCGTCGAGGAAATCATCGAGGTGCAGGTCGGTCTGGACGGGATCGCCTTCGCTTCGGCCACCGGGGGGATCGACCTCGATCTCACGCCGCAGATCGTTTACGAAGCGCTCGCGGCGAACCCGTATGGCAGGGAGCAGACGGCCCAGACCTGGGCCGACGTCGATCCCTCGCTGCCCGACGTGCCGATCCTGGTTTACGGTCCGCCCAGCACTTCCGGAACGCGCGATGCGCTGAAGGAACTGGTGCTCGAGGCCGGATGCGACACCAGCCCCGAAATGCAGGCGCTGGCCGACAGCGACGAGGATCGCCATCAGCAGATCTGCACCGAGGTGCGGTCCGATGGCGCCTATGTCGACCAGGGCGAGCAGGACAACCTCATCGTCCAGAAGATCGAAAGCAATCCGCGCTCCGTGGGCGTGTTCGGCTTCTCTTATCTCGACGAGAATTCCGACAAGGTGCAGGGCCTCCCGATGAACGGGGTCGATCCGACCTACGACAACATCGCCAGCTTCGAATATCCCGGCGCGCGGCCGCTCTATATCTACGTCAAGAAGGCGCATATGCGCGCGATTCCGGGGCTCGACGCCTATCTGGAAGAATGGGTGCGCAACTGGGACGCGGACGGCCCGCTGGCCGGGATCGGCCTTGTTTCCTCGCCCGATGCGACCAAGCAGGAGAACCGTCGCAAGATCGCGCAGGGCATCGCTCTCACCAGCGCGGACCTTGCCGGGAATGCACCGGCACGCGCTGCGAACGAGACCGAGACCGCGGGGTCCGAGGGCTGAACGCAAGCCTTCGGGCAGGGTTCGTCCAGGGGTACTGAAAGGGACCTAGCGGGGCCTATCAGGATCCAAGGGTGACTATCGACAGGCTGGCTGCGCCCTTTGGCGTAGCCACGCTACCTGCGCGCCGATCAGATCGGATTGCCGTCCTGGTCGCGGAAGATCTCGCGCCGGCCGACATGGTTGGCGGGGCCGACCAGCCCTTCGCTTTCCATCCGCTCGATCCACTTGGCCGCGGTGTTGTAGCCCACGCCCATCTGGCGCTGGAGCCACGAGCCGCTCGCCTTCTGGTTCTCGATCACGATCTGGCAGGCCTGCCGGTACTTGCGCTCCTCCGGGTTGTCCGATGCGGTCAGTTCGTCCTCGAAGTTGAGGCCGCCGCCATCCTCGGGCTCCTCGGTCACGGCGTCGACATAATCGGGGGATCCCTGCGCGCGCCAGAAATCGGCCACCGCTTCGACTTCCTCGTCCGACACGAACGGGCCGTGAACGCGCACCGTCGCGCCGGTATTGGGCTTGTAGAGCATGTCGCCCTTGCCCAGCAGCTGCTCGGCGCCCTGTTCGCCCAGGATCGTGCGGCTGTCGATCCGGCTCGTCACCTTGAAGCTGATGCGGGTCGGCAGGTTCGCCTTGATGACGCCGGTGATGACGTCGACGCTTGGGCGCTGCGTTGCCATGATCAGGTGGATCCCCGCGGCGCGCGATTTCTGGGAAAGGCGCTGGATCAGGACCTCGATCTCCTTGCCCACTGTCACCATCAGGTCGGCAAGTTCGTCGACGATCAGGACGATCTGCGGCAGCGGTTCGTAATCGAGTTGTTCCTCTTCGTAGAGCTGCTCGCCCGTATCGGGGTCGAAGCCGGTCTGCACCCTGCGGCCCAGCGGCTTGCCCTTGGCGGCGGCGGCGCGGACTTTCTCGTTGAAGGAATGCAGGTTGCGCGAGTTCACGCTCGACATCATGCGATAGCGCTTCTCCATCTCCTCGACCGCCCATTTGAGCGCGCGCACGCTCTTGTGCGGCTCTGTCACGACGGGCGAGAGCAGATGCGGGATGTCGTCGTAGCTTTTCAGCTCCAGCACCTTCGGATCGATCAGGATCAGCCGGCATTCGGCGGGCGTGAAGTGATAGAGCAGGCTCAAGAGGATGCAGTTCAGCCCTACCGACTTGCCCGAGCCGGTGGTCCCCGCGACCAGCAGGTGCGGCATGGCGGCAAGGTCGGCAATCACCGGCTCGCCCGAAATGTCTTTGCCCAGGATGATCGGCAGGTTGCCCTTGGCATCGGCGAAGGCGGCGCACGCAGCCAATTCTTTCAGCATGACGGTCTGCCGGTCGGCATTGGGAAGCTCGATCCCCATCACCGTCTTGCCCGGAATGGGGGAAACGCGCGCCGATACCGCGCTCATGTTGCGGGCAATGTCCTCGGCAAGGCCGATCACGCGGCTCGCCTTGATCCCCGGTGCGGGCTCCAGCTCGTACATGGTCACGACCGGCCCGGTACGCACCGCGGTGATCTCGCCCTTGACGTTGAAATCGTCGAGCACGGTTTCGAGCAGCCGGGCATTGCGTTCGAGCGCCAGCTTGTCGAGCGCGGGCGCGACATCGTTCGTCGGTTCCTCGAGCAGGTCGAGGCTGGGCAGTTCGAACTGGGCGAACATGTCGCGCTGTTTCGCCTTGCCCGCGGCGACGCGAGGCGGTGGGGCGGAAGGATCGGAAATTTCCGGCGCGCGCCGCTCTGGCGTTGGCGCTGTCTCGGAGGGCTCGACCTGCGGCCTGGGCTTGCGCCGCACGCGCGAGCGGGGCGGTTCGATGGTATCGGCCTCGTCCGCATCCGCGGCATTCCGCGAGAAGCCGAAACGCCGCAGGAGCGCGCTGTTGCGGACGAAGTCGGGCAGGCTGAGGAGGACGCGCCAGTCGATCGCGAACACCCGGGTCAGGAGCGCCACCGCCGCCCCGAGGCTCGCGAGCGCGGCGCCAAGGATGATCCAGCCCGAACTATCGCCGGAAATTCGCGTCGCCACCGCCTCTATCCCGATCGCGCCGAGCAGTCCGGCAACGCCCCCCGGCTGCGCGGGCAGGGTCCCGCCGGTGCGATCGAAGGCGAGCGAGAGGACCGTGCCGAGCAGTGCGATCGCCAGCAGCAGCATGCCGGTGGGCAGCCACCAGCGCGTTTGGCCCGCATCTCCCGTATCCTCGACCTCCACCGCGCGCCAAAGGCGCCGGGCCGAGACATAGAGCAGCGGCAGCAGCAGCACGCCCGGCAGGCCGAAAACGAACAGCACCCGGTCCGCCGCCCAAGCGCCCGGCAGGCCCATCCAGTTGGCGACATCGTTCGGGGAGGCGGCGGTCGAGCGGCTGGGATCGGTCTGGGTATAGCTCGCCAACGCGAGCGCGAGGAAGATCGTGGCCGCGAACAGGATCAGCGCGCCGGTCATCTGGCCCGCGCGCCGCAGGGAGCGCCGGAATGCGACGCGCCAGTCGGCCGCCGCCTTTCGCGAAGTGCTGTCACCGGTCATTGCGCGCGAGGCCATGTGCCCTGAACTCCGAAGGTGTTGGGAAGCTGGGAACACACCATGAATCTTCGGGCGCACCCGGTCAAGCGGAGTGCGGCGGGCGGAGTCGGGGCCACGCGCGGGCGGACTTCGGATCAGGCTCGGAGATCAGGCTCGGAGATCAGACTCCGGGGTCCAACCCGTCGATCGCGGCCCAGCGGTCCCATGCGAGCGCCCGCGCGCCATGCGCGTCCATGCCGCCGAGCGCGACGACCGGCATGCTTGAATGCCGTGCCAGCAGGCGAAATCGAACCGGGCCCAACGTGCCGGCGCCGGGATGCGAGCGGGTGGCGAATACCGGCGAAAGCAGCACCGCGTCCGCGCCCAGCCGGTTCGCGAGCCCGATCTCCGCCAGGTCATGCGCAGTGGCGAGGTGCAACAGGTCGCGGCGGCGCGGCCACAGGCTGCGCGGCGGCCCGTAAATCCCGTCCGCCCCCCATTCGCGGGCCGTCAGCGCGCTGTCGGAGAGGATCACCAGATGATCGCGGGCGCGGGCGATCCGGCGAACCTGTATGAAGCGTTCGTAGCGCGCTCGCCCGGCGAGGTGGTAGTGGCGATAGATGAACCCGCTGCCGCGCGGCAGGCGCCCCAACGCGGCGTCGAGCACGTCGTCATTGCGCGCATCGGAAATCAGCCAGAGGTTCGGGAGCGTTGAATGTTGCACGCGCGCCCCTTAGCGCATTGCCCATGGAAAGTGCAGCAGACCGCCTCGCCGACGTTCAGGCCAACATCGCCCGCATGTGCAAGCCCGCCCGGCGCGAGCCGGAGGACGTTACCCTCATCGCAGTGAGCAAGACCCATCCGGTCGAGACCATCGTGCCGGTGCTCGAAGCCGGGCACCGCGTCTTCGGCGAGAACCGCGTGCAGGAAGCGGAAGGCAAATGGCCCGCTCTGCGCGAGCGGTTTCCGGACGCAGAACTTCACGCGATCGGCCAGCTGCAATCGAACAAGGCCGACGCCGCGGTGGCGCTGTTCGATTGTATCCACTCGCTCGACCGTCCGAGCCTGCTGAAGGCGCTGGCCAAGGCGATGGACAAGGCCGACCGGCGCGTGCCCTGCTTCGTCCAGGTCGATATTGGCGAGGAGGCGCAGAAAGGCGGCTGCGCCATCGCCGAATTGCCCGCCTTCCTTGCAAAGGCGCGCGATGCGGACATTCCGATAGCGGGTCTCATGTGCCTGCCGCCCGCCGATACCGAACCCGCGCCGTTCTTAGCCTTGCTGGCAAAGCTCGCGCGCGACAACGGCGTGGAGGGGCTTTCGATGGGGATGAGCGGCGACTACGAAACCGCGGTGCAACTGGGCGCGACCCATGTGCGGGTCGGCACCGCGCTGTTCGGGCCGCGCGGGTGAGCGATACGGCCGC
>JBARZK010000092.1:0-6935 GCA_049649965.1 Erythrobacter sp. | reverse complement strand
GCCGAGGCGGTCGGAAGCGAATAGCGGAGGACGTCATGACCGCCCCGTTTCGCCTTATTGCGCCTCTCGCCCTGATCCTGTCCGGCTGTTCGGCCACCCTGAACGAGGCGCCTCGAGGGACACAAGCTGCACAGAACGTAGCAGAAGCGGCCTCGATGGGCGCCGTGAGCACCGCAGACCCACGGGCGACGGCAGCGGGCGAAGCGATCCTCGAAAAAGGCGGCTCCGCCACCGACGCGGCGATCGCGATCATGCTCGCGCTGACCGTCGTCGAACCGCAAAGCTCCGGCATCGGCGGGGGCGGCTTCATGCTGCATGCGGGCGAGGACGGAATCGTCGCGTTCGACGGACGGGAAACCGCCCCGGCCGCCGCGACGGGCGAGCGGTTCCTCGACGATAACGGTGAGAGCCTGCCGTTCGAACAGCGCGTCACCTCGGGGCTGAGCGTGGGCGTGCCAGGCAATATTGCGCTGGCGGCTGAAGCGCATTCGCGTCATGGCAAACTGCGCTGGGCCGAACTGTTCGAACCGGCCATCGCCCTTGCCCGCGATGGTTTCACCATAAATCGCCGGCTGCACGAATCGCTTTCGGGTCAAACCGAACGCGCGGGCCTGACGCAGGACGCGCGCGACGTGTTCTTCGGGGCGGACGGCTTGCCGCTTCCCGTGGGGAGCCGGATCACCGTCCCCGCACTCGCCGAGACCTTCGCGGCGATTGCCGCTGGAGGCCCCGACGTTTTCTACGACGAGTTCGACGAACCCCTCGCCGCCTACGTCGCCTCGCAAACACCCCAGGACGGACAGATCACGGCGAACGACATCGCAAGCTACGAGGCCAGACTGCGCGATCCGGTCTGCGCTCCGTATCGCCAGTACCGGGTCTGCGGGATGGGTCCGCCCAGTTCCGGAGGCGTCGCGGTCGCGCAAATGCTCGGCCAGCTCGAGCGCTTCGACCTCGCCGCGCTCGGGCCGCAAAGTTCGCGTTTCTGGCATCTTTTCCTCGAATCGCAGCGTCTCGCCTATGCCGACCGCGAGCTTTACCTTGCCGATTCGGATTATGTTCCGGTCCCGTTATCGGGGCTGGTCGATCCCGATTATCTTGCCATCCGTTCAGCCCTGATCGATCCGGAGAGCGCCCTTGCCGAGGTTGCGCCCGGAACGCCGCCGGGCAGCGATCGCGCGCTAGCCGATGGCAACGAACCGCCCGAAAGCGGCACCACCCATTTCGCCGTGGTCGATGGTGAGGGCAATGCCGTGAGCTACACCTCCACGGTCGAGGGGGCGTTCGGCTCGGGGCTGTGGTTCCGCGGCTTCTACCTAAACAACGAGCTCACGGATTTCAGCACCTCCCCCAGTGTCGATGGTGTGCCGGTCGCCAACCGGGTCGAGGGCGGCAAGCGTCCGCGCTCCTCGATGGCACCGACGATCGTTTTCGATGAAGCGGGCGAGGTCGTGCTGGTGATCGGCGCGGCGGGCGGGCCGACCATCCCCGTCCAGGTCGCGCGCTCGATCATCGGCGTGATCGATTTCGGCATGACGGCGGAAGAGGCACTCGACCTGCCGCTGCTCATGGCGTTCGGATCCACCATCGTCACCGAGAAAGGCAGCGTGGTGGCCGAACTCGCAACCGAGATCGGTGCGTTCGGACACGGCGAAATCCGGCTGCTCGATCCGCGCGGGAAGACCAACGCCCTGCGCCGCATACCGGGCGGGTGGGAAGCAGCGTCCGATCCGCGCATCGCGCCGCTATTGTCCTACGAATAGCCCCGGCGCGCGGCCGCTTGCCGCTATGGCGTGCAACGCCTAGGTCGGCGCGGTACGCATAACAGCCGGCACGAAGGACGCGACTCCCGCCCCGCCGCGCACAGATCGACAGGAGCCCGACGCTTGCCAGCCCCTGAAAACACGCCACCCACAGCCGGGGCGACCGCACCCGGCGGCGGACCGGTCCCCGATCCCGCCGACCATCCGCTGCTGCAGGATGTCGACCGGGCCGCCAATCTTGTCGAACTGTTCTTCAAGCGCGCGGACGAGAAGGGCGATGCGCTTTTCCTCGGCCGCAAGGAAGACGGCGAATGGCGCACCCAGAGCTGGGCGGAGGTCGCCTGCCAGGTTTGCCTCATCGCCGAGAGCCTGCGGCACCTTGGGCTCGGCAATGGGGACCGAGTGGCACTCGTTTCGGAAAACCGCCCCGAATGGTGCATCGCCGATCTCGCGATCATGGCCGCAGGCTGCGTGACGGTACCGACCTACACCACCAACACGCGGCGCGACCATGCGCATATCCTCGACAATTCGGGCGCCCGCGCTGTGATCGTCTCGAACGAGAAGCTGCTCGCCCCGCTAGTCGCCGCGATCGGCGGAACGGGCAATGTCGACCACGTCATCGGCATCGAGGACCTGCACCGCCAGCAATCGCCTGGCTTCGACTATCATGCATGGGACGACATGATCGCCGGCGACGAGGCATCGGCGCGCAAGGCCGTCGAGGCACGGATCGCCAGCATAAGTCGCGACGACCTCGCCTGCCTCATCTATACCAGCGGCACCGGCGGCGCGCCGCGCGGCGTGCGACAGCATCACGGCGCGATCCTTTGCAATGTCGCGGGCGCGGCGGAAATCCTCATCGAGGATTTCGGGATCGCGGACGAGCGCTTCCTCTCGTTCCTGCCGCTCAGTCACGCCTACGAACATACCGGCGGCCAGTACCTGCCGATGGCGGTGGGCGCGGAGATATTCTACTCCGAGGGGCTGGAGAAGCTTGCCTCCAACATCGAGGAGGTACGACCCACGCTGATGGTGGTGGTCCCGCGCCTTTTCGAAGTGCTGCGGACGCGCATCATGAAGCAGGTGGCGAAGCAGGGCGGCGTCGCCAACTCCATGATGGAAGCCGCGCTTCGCATCCAGGAGCATTCGAAAGAGGGGAAGAAGCGATTGCGGGACCGGCCCCTCGACCTGCTGATCGGCCGCACGTTGCGCCCCAAGATCCGGGAGCGTTTCGGTGGGCGGATGAAGGCGATGGTATCGGGCGGCGCACCGTTGAACCCCGAGGTCGGCAATTTCTTCGAGGCGATGGGTCTCACCATGCTGCAAGGCTATGGCCAGACCGAGGCGGGGCCGGTGATGAGCTGCAACCGCCCCGCCGCCGGACTGAAGATGGACACGGTCGGCCCGCCCATGCGCGGCGTGGAAATCCGCATTGCCGATGATGGCGAGATCCTGTGCCGGGGCGAACTCGTCATGCACGGATACTGGCAGAACGAGGCGGAGACGCGGCGCACGATCAAGAACGGCTGGCTCCACACCGGCGATATCGGCCACCTGGACAAGCGTGGCCGGATCGTCATCACCGACCGCAAGAAGGACATGATCGTCAACGACAAGGGCGACAACGTCGCACCGCAGAAGATCGAAGGGATGCTGACGCTCCAGCCCGAGATCGCGCAGGCCATGGTGAGCGGCGACCAGCGGCCCTATGTCGTAGGACTGATCGTGCCTGACGCGGAGTGGTCGCTCGAATGGGCGCGCGAGAACGGCGAGCAGTTCGACATGGCGCGGCTGCAGGACCTCCCTGCTTTCCGCAAGGCGGTGCGCAAGGCGATCGATCGCACCAATGCGGATCTCTCGGTCGTGGAGAAGGTTCGCCAGTTCACCTTCGCCGACGAACCGTTCGGCATCGAGAACGAGGAGATGACGCCGAGCATGAAGATTCGCCGCCACAAGATCCGCGATCGCTACCAGGACCGGATCGACGGGCTGTATCGCGGATGAGTTTCGCGCTCGCCTTCGCGGCGATGTCCGGCGCGGCGGCCTTGCCGGAAGGCGAATATTCCGGCCGCTGCGACTATCCGCTCGAAGCGCGCGAATTCGTCCAGCAGACCGTGTTCGCCGCGTGCGACCGGCTCACGATCTCGGTGGAAGGGGGCCGGGTCACGGTCATTTTCGATGGCTCTGCGCTACGTGATGGCGTGATGTTTCTTGGCATCGTTGAGGACGAAGGCATCGCGATCGAAGAGGTCGCGCTTGAAAGCGGCGACAGGGACGACGCGACCGGAACCTGCGAACTGCGCTATTCGAACGATGCGCTGTCGGGCGCGACCTGCTTCGCGCAAGGGCGACGCCTGGCCTACGCCGGCAGCATCAGGATCGCGCGCGACTGATCGAAATCGCTCAGGCCGCTTCGACGTCCGCGACATGCTCGGGAAAGAAACACGGCGCTCGCTCGGACCACCCCGGCGCGGTTGCAGCCGCTTCGCTCAGGCTTTGCAGCAGCGTCTTGCGTCGCTCGGGTTCGATGGTCGGCAATGCGGCAGCCGCGCAGAAAGCCGCGGGAAGATAGGGCCGCACCCGTGCACCGAGGAGCCGCTCATAGAGGAACCGGAAGGCGGGAAAACCGCCGATACGACCCTGTTCAAGATCGAACGCCGCAACGCGCACGAGTTTGCCGATGAACCGCTCTACCTCGTCGAGAGAACCGTCGCCGGGCACAGTCGCGCGCAGCGGCTTCAGGTCCTGGTAGGCGACGTATTGGCGCCGGATCGCACGCGTTTCCGCCTCGCTGCGCCCCCACAGGCGAAAGGCGTCGCGGCGGCCCATGCCGACATCGAGGCTGCGCTTGATATAGCGCTGTTCGGCGGGGCTGAATTCCGCGAATTCGCGCATTTCACCGATCGCTACGTTGGATGTGCTGGCAAGCGTCACGTATGGTCCTCCCTGTTCGCCGGGAGGGGTGTCGCGCAGTTTGGTTAACGGAGCGTAACGCGGGCGGCGGTTTTTGCCTAGATAAGGCCGGCCAGCGGGCTTGAGGGATCGGCATACATCCGCCGTCCCATGCGTCCGGCAAGATAGGCCTCGCGTCCGCCTTCGACCGCAAGCCGCATTGCGCGGGCCATGCGCACCGGGTCCTTCGCCTCGGCGATGGCGGTGTTCATCAGGATGCCGTCGCAGCCCAGTTCCATGCCGACCGCCGCATCGCTCGCCGTGCCGACACCTGCATCGACGAGCACCGGAACGTTCGCGCCTTCGACGATCAGGCGGATCGTCACCCGGTTCTGAATACCGAGGCCCGACCCGATCGGGGCGCCAAGCGGCATGATCGCCACCGCACCCGCATCTTCCAGCTGCTTCGCTGCGATGGGATCGTCGGTGCAGTAGACCATCGGACGAAAACCCTCGTTCGCGAGTGTTTCCGTCGCCTTCAGGGTTTCGCGCATGTCGGGATAGAGCGTGCGCGCCTCGCCCAGAACTTCCAGCTTGACGAGATCCCAGCCCCCCGCCTCGCGCGCCAGGCGCAGCGTGCGCACTGCTTCCTCGCCGGTGAAGCAGCCAGCGGTGTTGGGCAGGTAAGTGATCTTCTTCGGATCGATGAAATCGGTCAGCATCGGCTGACCCGGATCGCTGACATTGACCCGGCGCACGGCGACGGTGACGATCTCCGCCCCGCTCGCCTCGAGCGCGGCGGCGTTCTGTTCGAAATCCTTGTATTTCCCGGTACCCACGATCAGTCGCGAGGTGAAGGTGCGCCCGGCCACGCTCCACGTGTCGCGCTTGTCGGCAGGCGCATCCCCGCCCCCGACGAAATGCACGATTTCCAGCACGTCGCCCTCTGCCAGAGGAGCCTCGGCGAGGGTCGAGCGCGGGACGATCTCGCCGTTGCGCTCAACCGCGACCTTCTCAGGCGCGAGTTCGAGTTCGCGGGCGAGATCGGCGATGGTGCGCGCGCTCGTGCGCCGGGTGTCGCCGTTGAGGGTGATGGTCACGGGATCGGTCATGCCAACCGAGATAGAGGCGCGGCGAAAGCTGGCAACCTTCAGTTTTGGAAGCGGCGCACCGCGCGAAGGTTGATCAGGTGGCCGGCCGCAACCAGGGCCACTCCGACCAACGTTGCAGCAAACTCCCCTTGTCCATGCGGCAGAATCAGAGCCACGCCCATCAAAGCAAGCCCTGCAAGTGCGATGGCCAGCGGTGCAGCGCGGCGATGAACCAGCGCGCCCCACCCGATCGCGAGCGCCGCTACGGCGATCGCGAGTACGAGGCCAATCCGGTGAATTTCAGGAGCGAGGAGGAAATGCCCTCCGACCGCGAAACCCGAAACGAACAGGATGCTGAGCAGGCAATGCAATGCGCACAGGCCCGCAAGACCAACACCGAGCTGGTCGAAACGGCGACGGGGCGCAGATCGAATCACGGATGGGAGCGGATGGGCCATGGTCGAGGACGGCCATAAGGTAATGTTGTCACATAGCGCAAGCTCTATCCAGTCTTGTCACGCGGCGCGGTCCGTCGGTCACTTGCAGCCGTCGCACCGCGCATTGCGGCAAGACATCTTGCATCGCGAAGGTCCGCGCCGCATTTACCGCTCGTCATGGCTACCACCGCTTCCACCTTGGACCGGGCTCCCGCTTCTGCCGGCAAGGTGGGCCCGCTCGCGATAGCCCGATGGCTGGAGATCGTCGCCGCGTTCGTGGTTGTCATCGTGCTGGTCGGCGGGATCACGCGCCTGACCGAAAGCGGGCTGTCGATCACCGAATGGAACGTCGCGACGGGCATCCTTCCCCCGCTCGGCGAAGCGGACTGGCAGGCGGAGTTCGCGAAATACCGCGCGACGCCGGAATACCGGCTCGAAGCGGCGCTGGGCGGCATGACCCTTGCCGATTTCCAGTTCATCTATTTCTGGGAGTGGTTCCACCGCCTGCTCGCCCGGACAGTCGGGCTGGTCTACGCGCTGCCGCTCGCCTGGTTCTGGGTGAAGGGCGCCATTCCGGCAGGGTTCAAGCCGCGCCTCGTCGTGCTGCTGTTCCTTGGAGGATTGCAGGGTGTAATCGGCTGGCTGATGGTCCAGTCCGGGCTGACCGGCGATATGACGGACGTGAGCCATTTCCGCCTTTCGCTGCACCTTCTGACCGCGCTGCTGTTGCTTGGCGCGTTGGTATGGAC
>JBARZK010000091.1:0-34833 GCA_049649965.1 Erythrobacter sp. | reverse complement strand
CACCCACGACGGGCCCGGTCGCCGCGAGCGCCACCGTCGTCGCTGTGCAGGCGGTGTCGGAGCCGGTTGCCGAAAGCGCGTTTTCGGTTTCGGCGAACGTCGCCTTCGCGTCGGAATACCGGTTCCGCGGCGTCGACCTGTCCGGTGGCGAGTTCGCGGTGCAGGGCGGTTTCGACCTCGGGCACAGCTCCGGCTTTTATGTCGGCACCTGGGCCTCCAGCCTCGACGAACAGACCGTCGGCTACGGTTCGACCGAACTCGATATCTACGGCGGCTGGGGCGGCGACATTTCCGATGGAATCGGCGTTGATGTGGGCGTTATCGGCTACCTCTATCCCGATGCGGGCCCCGGCGAGTTCGACTATGTCGAATTCTACGGTTCGGTCAGCGGCAGCCTCGGCCCCGCCTCTGTCACGGCAGGCGTCGCCTATGCGCCCGATCAGGATTCGCTCGGCGATACCGACAACCTCTATCTCTACACCGACGTGGGCTTCGGCATTCCCGACACGCCCATCACGATCAACGGGCACCTCGGCTACACCGACGGTTTCCTGACCTTTACCGAGGACAGCGAAGCGTTCGACTGGTCGATCGGCGCGGATGTGGCAGTCGGTCCGCTGACGGTGACCGGCGCCTATGTCGGTGTCGAGGGCGACGGGCTCATCGATCCGGGCGGCACGTTCACCGACGACGCGTTCGTCATCGTGGTCTCGGCGAGCTTTTAAGCGGCAGCCGCAAGGCAGAACGAAAACGGAGGGGCGGGCCAGCGTGCCCGCCCTTTTCGTATGCGCGCTCTGTTCCTGCGGACCCCTTTCCCTTGCGGGGCGACGGCCATCTCCCTAGGTGCCGTCGCGAAAGGACGCTTTGATAGATGGTACATTTCCTCCACTCGATGATCCGCGTGAGCGACCCCGACGCCACGCTCGCCTTCTTCAAGCTTATCGGTCTTGAAGAGGTGCGGCGTTTCGATGTCGAAGCAGGCCGGTTCACACTCATCTTCCTCGCCGCGCCGGGGCAGGAGGGTGTCGCGGAACTGGAGCTTACCTACAACTGGCCGCCTGAAGACGGCAGTGCGCCAGAAGATTTCGGCGAGAGCGCCCGCAATTTCGGGCACCTCGCCTACCGGGTCGAGAACGTGTACGAAACGTGCCAGCGCCTGAAGGATGCAGGGCATGTGATCCACCGTCCTCCGCGCGACGGGCACATGGCCTTCGTCAAGTCGCCGGATGGCATCTCGGTCGAATTGCTGCAGGACGGCAATCTCGAACCCCAAGAACCCTGGGCCAGCATGGAAAACACCGGCACCTGGTAAGCGCTCCCACGCTGGCGCCGCTGCGGGTACCTCCCCCAGTTCAGGCGTTGGCGGGCTGTCCGCCGCGATCGTCGCACTCCGCATCGGGGTGCGTGGTCGTCAGCCGAAGCACGATGAAGCCGACGATGGCCGAAATGGCCGAACCGGTCAGGATGCCGATCTTGGCTTCCTCGACGAGAAGCGGCTGGTTGGGGAAGGCGAGGCCGCCGATGAACAGGCTCATGGTAAAACCGATCCCGCACAGGATCGAAATGCCCCAGATCTCCATCCATGTGGCATTGGCCGGACGCGGTGCGAAGCCCGTGCGGTCCGCGAGCCACACGATCGAGAAGATCCCGACCTGCTTCCCGATGACGAGGCCCGCCGCAATCGCAACCGGTAGGGGATCGAGCAGCGCGCTCGGCCCCAGTCCAGCCAGCGACACCCCGGCATTGGCAAAGCCGAACACCGGCACGACCAGATAGGCGCTCCACGGGGCTAGCCCGTGTTCGAGCCGTTCGAGCATCGAATTGCCATCGGCCCGGTGCATGGGAATGGTGAGCGCCGCCACGACGCCCGCGATCGTCGCATGGACGCCTGTGTTGAGCACGCAATACCACAGCACCAGGGCCATCAGGATATAGGGCCAGAACACCGACACCTTCATCCGGTTGAGCCCGATCATCAGCGCCAGGACGAGGGCCGAGGCGAGCAGCCATGTCAGCTTGATCGTCGGGGTGTAGAACACCGCGATCACGAGAACCGCGCCGATATCGTCGACGATGGCGACGGTCAGCAGGAACAGGCGCAGCGATGCGGGCACGCGGTTGCCGAGCAGGCCGAGGACACCCATCGCAAAAGCGATATCGGTGGCCGCAGGAATAGCCCAGCCGCTGGTATATTCGCCGCCGCCCGATACGAGCATGAAGACCGCCGCCGGAGCGAGCATTCCAGCGAGGGCGGCGAGCATCGGCAGGCGCCGCGCCGCGGGATCGGCCAGCGATCCCGAGACCAGTTCGCGCTTAACCTCCAGCCCGACAACAAAGAAGAATACCGCCATCAGCCCGTCATTGATCCACAGGTGCAGGTCGTAGAGCTTGGGAATCGGCGTGAAGCCAAGTTCCCCGTAAAACAGTTCGCGATACTCGCTCGCCAACGGGGAGTTCGCCGCCAGCATCGCCGCAGCCGCTACCAGGATCAGCAGGACGCCCGCGGACGCATCGCTCACGAACAGCGATTTCACGGGCGCGAAGATACGACGCAGGGGTGCGCGGCTGACGGGAGGCTGGTCGGTCATGATGGGCGCCTCCTTTTCAGAAAAGGCAACGCGGTTGCAAGATTATTCGCGGAAATGTAGCCTCCTTATCGACAAGGGGGACGGGTCGCATTGGTTACGGGGGATTGGACCGGCTGGCAGCTGCTGGCCGTGGTCCAGCATGAATTGCTGCTTTTTGCCGGGGTTTTCTTCCTGCTCGGCGCGCTGGACGACTTCGCCGTGGACGCGGTGTGGTTGTGGCTGAAAGCGCGCGGCAAGGCGGAGACGCTGCGCGTCGATCGCGAGTCCTTGCGCACTCGCCCGCTGGGCGCGCCGGTCGCTGTCTTCATCCCCGCCTGGGACGAGGCCAGCGTCCTTGCCAGCACGCTTTCGCACATGTTGCGCGCATGGCCGCACGATACGCTCACCGTCTTCGTCGGCGTCTATCCCAACGATCCTGCGACGCTGGCGGCCGCGCGTGTCGGAGCCGGGGATGACCCGAGGGTTCGCATCACCGTGCTGCCCGTGCCGGGGCCGACCACCAAGGCGGACTGCCTCAACGCGCTCTACCTGTCGCTGAAGGAGGATGAGCGCGCATCGGGCCGCCGCTTCGCCGCGATCGCTTTCCAGGATGCCGAAGACATGGTCGATCGCGGCGCGCTGGGCCTGATCGACCGGGAAATCGCTGCCGGGGCGGACTTCGTGCAATTGCCGGTCGAACCCGTGCCGCAATCGGGCCGCCGGTGGCTCGGCAGCCATTATTGCGAGGAATTCGTCGAGGCGCATGGAAAGGCGATGGTCGTGCGCGGCGCGCTTGGTGCGGCTTTGCCTGCCGCCGGTGTCGGCTGCGCGACCGGGTGCGACATGCTGGAGGCGCTTTGCCGGCAGCGCGACGAGCCGGTGCCGTTCGAACCGCAATCGCTGACGGAAGATTACGAGCTGGGCCTCGCCGTTGGTGCGCTCGGCGGCACGGGCCGATTCGTGCGCGCGAAAGGGGAGGACGGGCGGCTGATCGCGACGCGCGCCTATTTTCCCAGCTCGCTGGCCGCGATCGTGCGGCAGAAGACGCGCTGGATCCACGGCATCGCACTGCAGGGGTGGGATCGCACGGGGTGGTCCGCCGGCCCGGCGGAGACGTGGATGAGGCTGCGCGATCGGCGCGGACCGTTGGTGGCGCTCGTCTTCCTTGCTGGGTACGTCCTGCTCGCACTGACCCTGCTGAGCTGGGGCGCAAGCGCGGTGGGATTGGTCGAACCGACGCCGCTGTCGCCGTTCCTCGCCGCAATCCTGATGGCGAACCTCGCATTCTTCGCCTGGCGCGTGGCGTGGCGTTTCGCCTTTACCGCGCGGGTCTACGGCATCGCCGAAGGGCTGCGGGCGGTCCTGCGCATACCGGTTGCGAACGTGATCGCGATCATGGCCGGGTGGCGGGCGCTCGCCGCCTATGTCCGCACGCTGGCCGGTCGCGCGATCGAATGGGACAAGACTGCGCACGATCGCCATCCCGCGAATGCGACCGAGCGACGCCTTGAAGCGAAAGAAGTCGGCACGTGACCAAAGCCGGGGTTTCGAAGCGCCGCGGTGCGCCCCTGCTGATGCTCGCCATGTTGCTGAGCACGTGGGCGCTGGCACGTTCCTTGCTGTGGGAAAACCCATTGCCGGTAGACGCAAGTGCGCTCGTGCTGGCGAAGGCGACGGGGGTTGCGGCCGAGAGTATGGATGCCGCCGGGGCGGCTGTCCTACGGAGCGAACCCGCCGCTTCCGGGTCCGCGCCCGTGCCGGCTTCGGCTGGGTTGGAGCGGCGTTCTTCCCGGCACGCGCGAGGAACGCCTTGGTCAACCGGTCTGGTCGCGGTGCCATCCGCGCCTTCGGGTGAACCGGCGCAGGCGTCGCGGGAGGCTACGCCCCCCAGCGTGCCATCTGCGCGAACCTATAGACCGCCCACCTTCGCCGCTCCGGCGACGCCTCCGGCAGGCCGACCGGACCGCCTTTCGCTCGATGCCTGGGTTTTCTGGCGGCAGGGATCTAGCGCTGTTCCCATCGCCCAGACCCGCGTGCCGATCTACGGGGCCAGCCAGGCGGGCGCGGTCCTGCGATACCGGATCGCTCCATCCTCGCCGCACGACCCGCATGCGCTGGCGAGAGCCTATCGCGCGCTCGTTCCCGGCGGCGAGAGCAAGATCGCGGTGGGGGCCTCCGCCCGTCCGCTCTCCGCCGTTCCGGTCCGGGTGGTGGCGGAGGTGCGTGCGACCGACGGTCCCGCCGGCGTGGAACTGGGCCCCGCCGCTTTCGCCTACACCGAGATACCGCCAATCGACCTCCCTGCCGGCTTCTCGCTCGAAGCGTATGGCGGAGCGGGCTACGTCGCAGGTGAAGCTGCCACCGCGTTCGTCGATGGGCAGGTGGTCGCGATGCGCGAGATGTACGAAGCACCCCCGGCCACGATCGGCGCGCCGCGCGTCAGTGTGGGCGCTGGGGCGTGGGGCGGGGCACAGGAGGATGCCGGGCGCCTCGACGTGGGACCGAGCGTGCGCGTCGATCTAGAAATCGCGGACGTGCCCGCGCGCCTGTCGATCGATTATCGCCGCAAGGTTGCGGGAGATGCCGCACCGCGATCCGGCCTTACCGCTACGCTCTCCACCCGGTTCTGAAGCGCACGACCCGGACCGCGCGACACTCGCGCAACGCGTGCCCGAGAAAAGCGCGCCTACGCATGCGCCCTTCTTCCCACTCTGAAAGCGGTGCGGTAGGCGCATTTGCATGGACGTCTACCTCCCCATAGCGAATCTGTCGGTGAACGGCTTGTTCATCGTCCTGCTTGGCGGGCTGACGGGCATATTGTCGGGCTTGTTCGGGGTGGGCGGCGGGTTCCTGACGACCCCGCTGCTGATCTTCTACGGCATACCACCCACCGTCGCCGCGGCCTCGGCGGCGACGCAGGTCACCGGGGCCAGCGTTTCGGGGGTCATCGCCCACAATTCGCGCAAGGGCGTCGATTATCGCATCGGCCTCGTCATGGTGGCCGGCGGCGTGGTCGGCGCGCTTATCGGCGCGGTATTGTTCAGCGCGCTTCAAGGCCTCGGCCAAATCGATGTCGTGATCAGCATCCTCTACGTCGTGCTGCTGGGAACGATCGGTTCGGTCATGATGCGCGAGGCGCTGGAGGGGCTGTTTCCCGGAACCCGCACCGGCGATGCTAGGCCTCGCAAACGCCGGCACCACCCGCTCGTCGCCGGTTTGCCGGGGCGGACGCGGTTCTATCGTTCGGGCATCTACATCTCTCCGCTCGCCCCGCTGATCCTGGGCACCGTGGTCGGCATACTGACCATGCTGATGGGCGTTGGCGGAGGGTTCATCCTCGTGCCCGCCATGCTGTATATCCTCGGCATGAGCGGTACGGTCGTGGTCGGTACGTCGCTGTTCCAGATCCTGTTCGTCACCATGACCGCGACGATGGTCCATTCGCTCACCACGCAGGCGGTGGACATCATCCTTGCCGGGCTACTGCTGCTCGGATCGGTGCTGGGCGCGCAATTCGGTACGCAGATCGCGCTGAAGGCCCGGCCCGAAGTTCTGCGACTGGTCCTCGCGGCGATCGTCATCCTGGTGGCGCTGCGGATGCTCTACGGTCTCGGCGTGCAGCCCGACGAGATCTACACCGTGGACCCCCTGTGATGCGAACACCGCGGACTTCCGGTCCGGATCGGCGGTTTCGCGTCGCGTTCCTCGCCCTCGGCGCGCTGGTACTAATGGGACAGCGCGAACCGGTGCTGGTGCCCGAAGTCAGCCAGTCGCGGATCGAGGTGCGTCAGGGTTTCACCGGCGCCAACCTGCTTCTCTATGGCGCGGTCGTCGATCCCGACGCGGGCCGGGCGGGAATGAAAGCGTCTTCGGGCTACGACATCGTTGTCGTGCTCAAGGGACCGACCGAACCCATCCGCCTGCGCGAGAAGCGCCGGATCGCCGGGATCTGGATGAATGCGGGGTCCAGCGACTTTCGCTCGGCCCCGTCCTTCTTCGCCGTTGCGTCCTCGCGTCCGGTGGAGGAAATCGTCGATGCGCGAACGGCGGCGATCTACGAACTCGGGACCAATTTCATCCAGCTTTCGCCCACCGGACAGATCGAGCGGGAGGAGCAGTCCCGCTTCACCCGCGGGCTGGCCGAACTGCGCGAGCGGCAGGGCCTCTACAAGCAGAACACCGGCGGTGTGCGCATCAGCGAAGGCGTCCTCTACCAGGCGCTGATCACGTTGCCGTCGAACGTGACGACCGGCAATTATACCGCCGAGACCTTCGCGATCGCGGATGGCCGCGTATTGGCGAGTGCAACCGCCGACATCGAGGTGGTGAAGGCCGGGCTGGAGGGGCGGGTGGTGTACGCATCGCAGCGCTGGTCGCTGTTCTACGGCCTTGGCGCGGTCGCGCTTTCGCTGTCGATGGGCTGGGTGGCCGGGCGCTCTTTCGGGCGCTCTTGAGCAGGGCTGTACGGGCTGCGCGTTCGTCGATCCGATTGACGCGATCTTAACCTCGATTGCGCTAGACGGCCGGACGACACCCCGCCCGCCAGTGCCATTGGGAACGGACGCATGACCGATACCGCCAGCCACGATTTCGCCGCCGAGACCGCAGAGCAGTCCTCCGCCACTTCCGGCGCGGACCAGTCCGTGGAAAACGGGCGGGTGCCGATCGGCGTCGTCCTCGAAATCTCGGGTTCGGGTTCTCAGATCGCGCTCGACATGCAGCGACTTTCGGAATGCGCCGACGACGACGATCCCTCGATCAAGCTTGCCGGGCAGGTCGGCAGCCAGATCAAGATCCGCGTCGGCGAATCATGGCTCCTCGCCAACGTTCGCGATCAGCGCAAGGACCGGCGAACCGAGACCGGCATCATCGCCCATATCGACTTTCTCGGAGAAGGGGGCGAGGAAAAGCTGACCGGACGGATCAAGGGGTTCAAGCGCGGGGTCACCCGTTATCCCGTGCCCGGCGCAATGGTGTATCCGGCAACGACCAAGGACCTCGAACAGATCTACGCCAGCGACGGGCGCGCCAACATCACTATCGGCACCGTCTTTCCGACCCGCGACATTCGCGCCGGTCTGTATATCGACGCGATGCTGGGCAAGCACTTCGCCCTGCTGGGATCGACCGGGACGGGTAAGTCGACCAGCGCTGCGCTGATCCTGCACCGCATCTGCCAGGCCGCGCCCGAAGGCCACATCGTGATGATCGACCCGCACGGGGAGTATTCCGCGGCATTCCGGCAGACCGGCCAGATCCTCGACGTGTCGAACCTGCAGATGCCGTACTGGCTGATGAATTTCGAGGAACACTGCGAAGTGATCCTTACCAGCGACGGCAACCAGCGGCAGGTGGACATGGACATTCTTGCCAAGTGTTTGCTGCACGCGCGTTCGAAGAACCGGCTGGCCGAAACGATGGGCAAGATCACCATCGATTCGCCGATCCCCTATCTCCTCTCCGACCTGTCGAACAAGATCCAGGACGAGATGGGCAAACTCGACAAGGCGACCAGCAGCGCGCCATACATGCGGATCAAGAGCAAGCTCGACGAACTGAAGGCCGATCCGCGCTACCAGTTCATGTTCTCCGGCATGCTCGTCGGCGACACGATGCGCGACTTCATCTCCAAGGTGTTCCGCATGCCGGGCGAAGGCAAGCCGATCTCGATCATCGACGTCTCCGGCGTGCCATCCGACATCACCTCGACCGTGGTCGCGGTTCTGTCGCGGCTGGTGTTCGACTTCGCCATCTGGGGCCGCGACGAAAAGCCGCGCCCGATCCTGCTGGTGTGCGAGGAAGCGCACCGTTATGTGCCCAACGAGAAGAACTCCGACGGCTCCTCGGTCGCGCGCATCCTCAGCCGCATCGCGAAGGAAGGGCGCAAGTACGGGATCAGCCTCGGCCTCATCACGCAGCGTCCGTCCGACCTTGCCGAAGGGGTGCTGTCGCAGTGCGGCACGATCATCTCGATGCGCCTCAACAACGACCGCGACCAGGCCTTCGTGCGCTCCGCCATGCCCGAAGGGTCGCGCGGGTTCCTCGATTCGATCCCGGCCCTGCGCAACCGCGAGTGCATCATCTGCGGCGAGGGCGTCGCCATTCCGATCCGCGTCAATTTCGACACGCTCGAGGAGCACAAGCGCCCGGCTTCGGAAGACCCCAGCTTCTCCGACCTGTGGAACACCGGTGGCGGCGAGGAAGAGCTGGTCGAACGTGTCGTGCTGCGCTGGCGAAGCCAGGGGTAAGGGATCACGTTCCGCGCGTATCGCCATACAGGTGGATGTGCATCCGGTCGCTCAGGCGAAAGCCGTGTTCGAGGCACAGGTCCGACAGCCATTCCTGCCGTTCGCGCAAAGCGGCGCTGGTCGTGCCTTCCGCCATCAGGAACACGTGCCCGGGGCGGAAGCGATAGCGATCTTGCAACGCCAGCACTTCGTCGACGTCCGCAGGCTCGGCGATCACGAACTTGAAGAAGGCGCGGGGGTCGGTGGCGTAGGCGTCGAGCCGCTCGGGGATCAGCGCAAGCTCCGCCGGGTTGCCCGAATGCGCGAGCTTGGGGCTGACGTTGTACTGGTCGACCCGCACGTCGAGCCGGGGCGGGGCGGCCACGGTGCCGTTGGTCTCGATCTCGACCGCGATGTCCGGCAGGTGCTCCAGCATTGTCGCCAGCGCCCCGGCCTGAAGCAGCGGCTCCCCGCCGGTGATGACCAGCCGGTCCTGCCCCAGCGCCGCGATCCGCGCGGCCGCCTCGGCCTCGTCGAGGCGAACCTGATTGGCCTTGCGCTCGAAGGTCGTCTCGTCGCGATGCGGACGGTCGTCGCCGGTGAAGTGCCAGGTGTAGGCGGTGTCGCACCACGTGCAGGCAAGGTTGCAGCGCGACAGGCGCACGAATGCGACCGGGCGCCCCATGCTCGGCCCCTCGCCCTGAAGCGAGGCGAAGACCTCCGGACCCCCGCTGTCGTCGGTGGCGAGCACTAGCGCCACGGGGCAAGTCCTACAGGATGGAACACATGGAACACGGTCCTGAAGATGAAATCGGATCGATCACGCAAGGCGGCTGTGATCGATGAAGTCGATGGAAGGGAAGGAAAATCGCGCTCGCGCATGGCCGGCCTATGCCACGGAACCAGATGGTAGGAAACGTTCGGAGCCTCGGCCGAGGAGGCGTCGGCCCCGCCGAACAAATGACCGAAAGCTGACTTTCTGCTAGCGACCCACATTGCGGTCGTCGCGACAACAGACAGTTGCACCTTGAAGCAGACAATGAGATCAATACCCGCGATCTAGGATGGTGGGCGATTTTTACGATGCAAAAATGGGCAGCGATTCTTCTCATCGTATTCGCGCTTTTCCATCTTGCGATGACTTACATTCTCTTTCCCGACGCACTGGGTCGTATAGTCGGCGCGGGTCTCTTCGGTGGCAGCGAATGGGCGTTTGACGATCCCGAAGCCCTGGCTGCGTTTTGGTTCAGCGCTTACAGTTGGCCGACGTTGGCACTCGGTATTGGCATCCTCCGCACGCTTCGCGGTGCAACAAAGTTCGAGGGGGCTCGATCGGCTGGTTTCGTTTTGGCTGCATCGGTAATCTTCTGCGGTGTCCTATTGCCAATATCAGGCCTTTGGGCATTCCTGATTCCAGCGCTGATGCTGATGGCCAGTTCTTCTCGAAAGCAGGACAGAAACGCGGAAAACATGGGTGAGACCGCGCTCGATTGATGAGCCAATACACAGCGTAAACTTGGAATGCTTCCCCAAAACCGGATCGTCTGCTCCCCACCCCAGAAGCAGACTTTCGATAGTGCCTTGAATGCCACCGAAAGCCGATCAGTAGCTAATCCGACTTTTCAGATAAAGACGGGCAGTCTGCTGACGACCCCTTTGCGGACATTTGCTCTCGCTGGGAAAAAGTTCGATAGCAGTCGCTTGTTTAGCAAAGCGGACGGCACGCGATGACTTGCTGGGACCAAATCGTCGATTCTGCGCAGACTTTTGATGGGGTCACGCTCTCAAACTCTTATGGCGAACCGTCCCTCAAAGTAGGGAAGGCATTTCTTGCTAGGCATCGGCTTGCAGACAATTCCATCGTCCTGAAAAGTGTCGATCCAAACGAGCGCGATGAGCTGATCACTCGATCACCCGAAGTGTTCTTCCTCGAAGATCACTACGTAGGGTATGACATCGTTCTGGCTCGATTGGAACAAGCGGAACTGATGCAAATAATGCCATTCATCGAGCGAACATGGCGTTGTCTTGCGCCGAAAGGGAGCTTGAATGCCTATGAGCAGCGATCCAAAAATTAGTAAGACCAAGTTGTTGCGCTCTTATCCTCTCGGCCAGTTTTTCGCTCAACTTACCCAAGATGATAGGTGTCAAGCCGTCGAGGTCGATCAGGATTTCTGGAGGACGGGGATCGCCAATTTGCCGCCGGGCCGATTGGTAAGTCTGATCGAAAGTGCCGAAGACTGGCCAAGCTGGGAAAGGCACCCAAATGGCGAAGAGTTTATCCTCCAACTTAGTGGCGAATTGGAGCTTGTTCTGGAGCAGGACGACATCCGCCATTGCTTACCGTTACAAGCCAATGAATTCGTCATTGTGCCTAAGTGTGTCTGGCATACGGCGAACGTCATTGAGTCTGGAAGTGCTTTATACATTACACCAGGCGACGGGACCGAGAACCGGTTGCGCGAATGAAATTGCGTTCATCAACAGCCCATCCGCCTCCCACCCCAATTCCAGCCACTCGCGGCGGTGCGGCAGCAACCCGTAAACAGACCGTCAGCTACGTGCCTTCTTGGCCAAAAGCGGACTGTCTGTAAGGGACCAGGTAGGAGACATCGCTCCGAGGGGATAGCGCCACACTTAGCGCTCCGGCGAATCCGGGCGCGCGACACTGCCTCGCTTTTCGCGCCAAAGGACGACTGGAAAGGCGAAACCTGATGCGCCGGCAGCCAGGATGAGCGCCCACGAACTGCCATTGTCGAACTCGTAGGCTGGGTGGTTCCGGAAAATCCAGTGAAGGCCGACGTGGATCACGCAAAAGACCGCCAGCCCAACGCGAACCCGCTCATTCTCGAAGGCATGTAGAATGCCGGCCAAAAGCGGAACATGTGCCCAGATGAAAACCTCTCGGCCAAGTTCGTCAGGCAGGAAGCTGGTGATCGGCAGCACACGCCACTCATGACGAAACGCGGCATCGATCTCATGCGTGAACAGGAATGCAAGCATGATGCAGTAGATCGTTCTGCTCCGCATGATCCCCGATCTCCATTTCAGGTTGGGCCAATGTGAGTGTCGATCCACACTCTAGCGATCGGCCCTGCCGAAGAAAGCCACCGTTCGCCTTTCCACCCCACTTGCAGCCATTCGCGAGCGCCTCGGTCAGTCACGAAAGCCGACAGGCGGCTATCGCGACATTTAGGCCAAGAGCGGACAGGCAGGAAACGACCCCATTGCGGACATGGGCCAACTCAAAAGAAGCGACCGTCCTGCAGGTAAATCGCGTCCACGACTGAAAACACCTGCTCGGCTAAAGGCGTGTTTATCACATCGCGTCGCTTCAAGGCTGTGCCAGCCAAGTCTACATTGCTGAATCTGTCGTCCGCATCAACGACCATGAGGGAGGGAGTGCCGTCTTCCAGTTGGCGATGCACCAATGCGACGCCAACCCGGTCGTGTGCGTCCGTGCGATCGCCCCATTTACCGACAACAAGATCGAGATTGGCTCCCGGTTCGCTGAGATGTCCGGCTGTCCAGTGCATCCAGTATGCGGCCACGCTTGGGCCGCCTTGATGATGAACCATACCCCAGACGCGGCGGCTTTCGTTTCCACAACAATCACAATGGCCGCTGCTTTCGCCCAGCGTTTCAACTTCGAAAGCAGGGGGGGCGGCTTGGTTGGTCATGCTATCGGACATATACTCGCCGACGGCAGGAAACCACCCCATTGCGGTCTTTCTCGCTAACCGACCTCTGCCACAAAGCCGCCATTCCGGTTGCGGACGCCTGCGCTTATCCCAACCGCGCGAGCGCCGCTTCCAGGCGCTTGACCTCGGCGGCGTGATGATCGCGGTCGGCGCGGGCCTTTTCGACCGCCTCGGGTTTGGCGCGTTCGACGAAATTGGCGTTGGAGAGCCGCCCTTCGAGGCTTTTCACCTCCTTCTGCGAGGCGGCGAGCGCCTTTTGCAGCCGCGCTTTCTCCGCGTCGATATCGACGATCCCCTCCAGCGGTACGATGAACACGTCCGCCGCGCTATCGCATTGCGCCGTTACTTGCATAGCCACACCCTCCGGCGCTTCGCCGACGGTGACGGGGGCGAGCCGCGCCAGCCGTTCTATCGCTGCGCTAGACCGCTCGATCGTGCGTGCGGCAATTTCCGAAGGCGCGGGCAGGTAGGCCGCTAGCTTCTGTCCCGGCGGAATGCCCAGTTCGTTCCTTGCGCTGCGGGTGTTGGTCGTGAGGTCGATCACCCAGTCGATCGCATCGGTCGCGTCCTTGCTGACCTCGGCCCGCGGGTCGGGCCATTGCGCGACGATCAGGTCGTAGGGTCGCTCACCGCCGCGATACGTGGCCTGCGCATGCCACAATTCCTCGGTAATGAAGGGCATGAACGGGTGCAGCATGACGAGGATCTGGTCGAGCGCCCATCCGGCGACCTCGCGGGTTTCCTTCGCCGGCATGGCATCGGGATCGCCGCCGAAGACCGGCTTGATAAGTTCCAGGTACCAGTCGCAGAACTTCGACCAGGTGAACTGGTAGATCGCGTTCGCGGCGGCATCGAAGCGCAGGTCGGCAAGCGCCCGTTCGATGGTGCGCGCGCATTGCTGCACCTCGCCGATGATCCATTGGTTGGCGGCGAGGCGCGCTTGCGGAGCCGCGATCGTCGCGGAGGCGCCGATGCCGTTCGACTGGCAGAAACGCGCGGCGTTCCAGAGCTTGGTGGCGAAGTTGCGGTATCCTTCGACGCGGCGTTCATCCATCTTGATGTCGCGGCCCTGGCTTTCCATCGCCGCCATGAAAAAGCGCAGCGCGTCGGCGCCGTACTGGTCGATGAGGCCGAGCGGATCGACGACGTTGCCCTTGGACTTCGACATCTTCGCGCCGTCGGCAGCGCGCACCAGACCGTGCAGGTACAGGCGCGGCCACGGCGCCTCGCCCCGGTTGTAGTTCCCCATCATCAGCATTCGGGCATCCCAGAAGAACAGGATGTCGAACCCGGAGATGAGCAGCGAGTTGGGGAAGTGCTTGTCGAGCAGGGGCTGGTTGTCTTGCGGCCAGCCGAGCGTCGCGAAGGGCCACAGCGCGCTGGAGAACCACGTGTCGAGGACGTCGGGGTCGCGCCACAATTGGATCTCGTTCCAATTACGCTTCAGATCGTCTTCCAATGGACCATCGGACAGGTAGGGCTCTGCGTCAGCAATGCCCGCAGCATGGTAGAATTCTTTCGCCTCCACGACAGCTTCTTCTTCTGTCGGTGCGACGAAAACCTGAATTTCTTTCTCGATGCCTAGATAGTCCAAACCAGTTCCGTCATCGACAACCGCCGGTCCAAACCAAGCCGGGATGCGATGCCCCCACCACAGCTGGCGCGAGACGCACCACGGCTGGATGTTCTCCATCCAGTTGAAGAAGGTCTTCTCCCACGACTTGGGCACGATCTCGACCTCGCCGCTGCGGACCTGCGCGATCGGTTTTTCCGCCAGCTTCGCCGCGTCGACATACCACTGGTCGGTCAGCCACGGTTCGATAACCACGCCCCCGCGATCGCCGAAGGGAGTGGCGATTGCACGCGGCTCCGCGTCCATCTCCACCTCTTCGCCCTTCTTCGTTTTGGCGATGTGGGGGATCAGGTGGCCGCTTTCCTTCAGCCGTTCGATCACGAGTTCGCGCGCGCCGTGCGCCTCGCCCGCGACCTTCTCGGCGCGGAAGCGGTGCAGGCCGATGAATTCCTCGGGCACAAGCCCGTCGGCGGTCTGGACGACGTTGGCGTCGGCATCGAGCATGTTGAGCATGTCGGCAGGGGCGATGCCGGCACGCTTGCCGACTTCGAAATCGTTGAAGTCGTGGCCCGGCGTGATCTTCACCGCGCCCGATCCCAGTTCCGGGTCGGCATGTTCGTCCGCGACGATCGGCACGCGCCGGCCGGTGATCGGCAGGACGACGTGCTTGCCGACGACGCTGGCATAGCGATCGTCCTCGGGGTGCACGGCGACCGCCATGTCGGCGAGCATGGTTTCCGGCCGGGTGGTCGCGACCTCGATGTAATCGCGCCCGTCGGAAAGGGTCACACCGGGTTCGAGCGGGTACTTGAAGTGCCAGAAGTGGCCAGGAATCGTCTGCTGCTCGACCTCGAGATCGCTGATCGCGGTCCTGAGCTTGGGATCCCAGTTCACCAGCCGCTTGTCGCGATAGATCAGGCCGTCATTGTAGAGATCGACGAAGGTCTTGATCACCGCCTTCGTGAAATGCGGGTCCATGGTGAACTGTTCGCGGCTCCAGTCCATCGAACAGCCCAGCCGCCGCAACTGGTTGGTGATGGTGCCGCCGCTCGTCGCCTTCCAGTCCCACACCTTCTCGACGAATTGTTCGCGCGTGTAGTTCGTGCGCTTGTCCTGCGCCGCTTCGAGCTGGCGTTCGACCACCATTTGCGTCGCGATGCCGGCATGGTCGGTGCCCACGACCCACAGCGCGTCCTTCCCGCGCAGCCGCTCGTAGCGCACGACGATATCCTGCAGCGTGTTGTCGAGCGCGTGGCCGATATGCAGCGAGCCCGTCACGTTGGGCGGCGGGTTGACGATGGTGAAGGCCTCGGCGTCGGCGCGCTCGGGACGGAAGCCGCCGCTGTTTTCCCAGTGCGCGTACCAGCGCGCCTCGATCGCGGCGGGATCGAAAGTCGTTTCGAGGGCTGCCTCCCCGGTGGAAGGTGCTGGGGAGTTGGTGTCGGCGCTGTCGCTCATGACGGCGCTGA
This sequence comes from Erythrobacter sp., assembly GCA_049649965.1. Lineage (GTDB taxonomy): Bacteria > Pseudomonadota > Alphaproteobacteria > Sphingomonadales > Sphingomonadaceae > Erythrobacter. Next base: position 19,296 of record JBARZK010000091.1, on the reverse strand, counting down.
ATGCCAGCGGGGCCGCTGCGGTGCAACAACTGTCCACACGAGGGCGCTTGTCGCGGCGAGAAATTCGCCGCATATCGCTCGCGGTGGATATGTCGGCACATTTTTCGATCGAGGATGACGGTTCGGGGGAGAGCTGGCTGGTGCTGTCGGGACCGTTGCTGGTCTCGACCGTCGGCCAGATCGATGAAGAGCTTGCTGCCATAGACCAGCCGCTTGGCGCCATCGACCTCGCACAAGTTGAGGAGATCGACACGGTCGGCGCTTGGGTCGCCCGGCGGCTTTCGCGCCAGCACGATGCGCGGATCGTCCATGCCAGCGACAAGGCGCAGCGACTGCTCGAAGCGCTCGATGGCGCGCAAAGCGACGAGACCAGCCTGCGGCCCCCGCGCGTGCCGGTGTGGCAGCGTGTGCCCGCCGCAATGGGGGAAAAGGTCTTCAACGCGCGCACCGGCATCCTTGGCGTGGTGGCGTTCCTCGGCCGCGTGCTGATCGGCTTTGCCCGCCTCGCGCGCCATCCCGGCGAATTTCCCTATCGCGCGCTGGTGCGCCAGATGGAACTGGTCGGCGTCGCCGCGCTGCCGATAATCGGATTGATGAGCTTCCTTATCGGCATCGTGATCGCGCAACAGGGCGCGGTGCAGCTGTCGCAATTCGGGGCTGAGACGCTGACGGTGAACCTCGTCGGGCGGATCACCTTGCGCGAACTGGGCGTGCTGATGACCGCGATCATGGTCGCGGGCCGTTCGGGCAGCGCGTTCGCCGCGCAGATCGGGACTATGAAGCTGACCGAGGAGGTCGACGCGATGCGCACGATCGGCCTCTCGCCGATAGAGCGGCTGGTGATCCCCCGGATCGTCGCCTGCACGTTCATGATGGTGCTGCTGGGCTTCTACGCCTCGGTCGTCGCGATCATCGGCGGGGCGGTGATCGGGCAGGTTTCGCTGGGTATTCCGTTCCTCACCTTCCTCGAACGGATCCAGGAAGTGGTGCCGATGTACGATGTCTATGTCGGCATGATAAAGGCGCCGGTCTTCGGCCTGATCGTGGCGCTTGCCGGCTGCTATCACGGCATGCAGGTCGCTGGAAATTCCGAGGAAGTGGGCAAGCGCACGACAATGGCGGTGGTCTCCGCCATCTTCGCCGTGATCGTGATCGATGCGTTCTTCGCGGTGTTCTTTACCGAGATCGGGTGGGGCTGAGCCGATGGAACACGAACCTGCCCGCGACGATCGTCCGGCCCCCATCGTGATCGAGGGGCTGGTCAACCGCTTCGGCGATTTCACCGTTCACGAGAACCTCGACCTGACCGTGCGCCGGGGGGAGATCCTCGGTGTGGTCGGCGGATCGGGGACCGGCAAATCGGTGCTGATGCGCTCGATCATCGGGTTGCAGGAGCCCGCTGCCGGGCGGATCGACGTGTTCGGCAAGAACATCACCGAGGCCGAACCCGACGAGAATATCGGCGTGCGCCAGCGCTGGGGCGTGCTGTTCCAGGGCGGCGCGCTGTTCTCGACCTTGACCGTGGGCGAGAACGTCGAGGTGCCGCTCAAGCAGTTCTACCCCGATATCGGCACCAATCTGCGCAAGGAAATCGCGCGCTACAAGGTGCTGCTCTCGGGCCTGCCGGATGAGGCGGTGAGCAAATATCCTTCCGAGCTTTCGGGCGGGATGAAGAAGCGTGCGGGGCTCGCCCGCGCGCTCGCGCTCGATCCCGAATTGCTGTTCCTCGACGAACCGACCGCCGGCCTCGACCCGATCGGCGCGGCCAAGTTCGATCGCCAGACCCGCGACCTGAAGGAAATTCTCGGGCTCACCGTGTTCCTCATCACCCATGACCTCGATACCCTTCACGAAATCTGCGACCGGGTCGCGGTGCTCGCGGACAAGAAGGTGATCGCGGTCGGCACGATTCCGGAACTGGTCGAAACCGGCCATCCGTGGATCGAGGAATATTTCAACGGGCCGCGCGGGCGCGCCGCGCTCAACGCGCCGGGACGCCGCCAGCCGGCACCCGCCCCGACCCAGACACGAAGCTCCGCAGGGAACGGACTATGACGCGACCAGATGCAGGACCTGCGAAAACGCCGCGGGTGGATAAGATGATGGACAGCCTCGCGCTGGTCGGTTCATAGGGCCGGGCAATGGAAACAAGAGCAAACCACCTCTGGGTCGGCGCGGTCACGCTGGTTCTGCTGGCGGCGCTTGCCGTCTTCATCGTGTGGATCGCCCGGCTCAACCAGGGCGACGTCAACGAATACGACATCTTCTACGCCCAGTCGGTGTCCGGCCTCGCGAATGGCAGTCAGGTGTCCTATGCCGGCGTGCCGGTCGGGCAGGTGCAGGCGATCGCGCTGTCGGAGGAAGATCCCGAATTCGTGCGGGTGCGTATTCGCATCCGCGACGAGGTGCCGATCCTAGTCGGGACCGAGGCGACCATCCAGGCAAGTTTTACCGGGGTGTCCACCATCCTGCTCGACGGTGCGCGCGGCGGGGCGCCGCCGATTACCTGCGAAACCACCGCCTGCCCCGAAGGACGTCCGGTCATCCCGCCCGGACGCGGCGGTTTCGGCGAGATCGTCGCCAACGCGCCGCTGTTGCTCGAACGGCTGGCGACGCTGACCGAGCAGCTCAACACCATCCTTGGACCCGACAACCAGCAGCAGATCTCCGGCATCCTTGCGAACACCAACCAGCTGACCGGCGAACTGGCGCAGGCCGCCCCCCGGCTGGAGGGTACGTTTACCGAACTGGAGATCGCCCTGCGCGAAGCGGGCGAGACCCTCGACGCCTTCGAAAAGGTGACGCAGACGACCGACGAATTGCTGAACCAGGAAGGGCCGGAACTCTCGCGTGAACTGCGTGGCACCCTGTCTTCGGCCAACGATGCTGCCGCCGCGCTGGCGCAGACGCTCAACGACGCACGGCCCGCCGCACAGCAATTGCGCGAATCGACATTGCCCGCGGCAGAGGCGACGTTGCAGGACCTGCGCCGCACCAGCCGGTCGCTGCGCGTGATAACCGAGCAGCTTGAAACGAAGGGCGCTGCCTCGCTGATCGGCGGGCCCGACCTCCCCGATTACGAGCCGGAAGGATGAGGCCGCGAATGAATGCGAAATGGGGCAAAGGTTTTGCGGGGCGAAACGCCGAGTTCTCGGGCCGGATGGCGATGGGCGCGGCCGTGCTGCTGGGGCTTGCCGGGTGCATCAGCATCGGCGGGGAAACGCCTGAAAGCCTGATCACGCTGACGCCGGTGGACCCGGTCAACCAGTCCGTCACGCCCACCAGCGGGACGGCCGGGGCGATCGCCGTGCTGACGCCGGAAACCGCCGCCATGCTCGACGTGACCCGCGTGCCGGTGCAGGTGAACGACACCAAGATCGCCTATCTGACAGAGGCCTTCTGGGTCGAGAAACCCGCGCGCCTGTTCCGCCGTCTGCTTGGCGAAACCCTGCGCCGCCGGGGCGACGTGCTAATTCTCGACAACGACGACGTGACGCAGCTGGCGACTCAATATGTGCGCGGTTCGCTGCTCGACATGACTTATGACGCGCCCAGTTCCTCGGTCGTCGTGCGGTTCGACGCGATGCGCACGGACGAAGAGGGCGAGGTCGTCACCCGCCGGTTCGAAGCGCGCGAAAGCGGCGTCCTGCCGGAGGCGGAATTCGTCGGCCCTGCGCTCAACCGCGCGGCGAACCAGGTCGCAGGCGACGTGGCGGACTGGGTGCTGGCCACTCCTTGATCGCCCCGCTCAGGCGTTGGCGAGCCTGACCCAGCGCGCGGCCTGCGCGAATTGCTCCGCGCGTCCTTTCCGGCGTTCCTCCGCCTCTTCGTCCCGGCCCCACAGGTCGGCCTGCCATTCCTCCTCGAGGCTTGCGGCTTGCCACAAGGCTTCCGCATCGCCGTGCGGCCGGCCCGCCTCTAGCGCGATGACGAGCGAGGCGGCGAGGCTCGCCATCATTTCGGTCCCAGCCAGTGCGAACGGATCGAGGTCCGATAGCCGCTGTCGCAGATGCGCTGTCGTCGCGTCGGGTTGCGGGCGGTGGACGATACCGCTGACCCGCACCAGCTCGACCTGTTCCTCGCGCTCGAACCCGGCCACGATCGGCTCCCAGTCTGCAAGCTGGCGCGCATGGAGCGGCTCGTCGGGATCGGCGCGGTAGAGCAGCGTGTCGGTGTCGCCGTAACGCAGCGTCTTTTCGACCACGGCGGCAGGGTCGCGGGCGACCATGTCGATCGCGTAATCGGCCAGATCGCGGAAGGGAAAGCCGCGTGGGTCGATGGTCTCGCCCTGCCGCGCCCATTCCTTCGCGAGTTCCTCGGCCAGAGCGCGCGACGGCACGATCTGCGGCGCGCCGCCTACCGATTTGACGCCGCGATCGTCGAGCGCGACCTGCCAGCCGCCCTCGCGCTCCACGACGTTTACGTCCTTCCAGAACCGCTTCACGCGTTAGGGCTCCAGGCGGTCCGGCAGCTTCGCGTCGTCGGCCTTGAACCGGCGGGCGAGTAGCGGAGGCGCGAAGAAGAAGGCGAACACGCCGCCCAATGCTAGGACGAGCCCGAGCCAGTAGGGCGCACCGAGCACGTCCTGCGTAATCGCGATCCCGGCAAGGACTGCGGCCAGCGCCCCGAGCCGCATGGCCTGCAACCAGAAAAAGCGGCGCTGCGCCCGCTCGCGCTCGGCATCTGTGTAGGTGCTCACGCGAAGCGCTCCAGCTCTTCGCGAAGGGCCGCGATGTCGTGCGCGACCATCGCCGCGCCGCTGGCGAGCAGTTCGCCCGGTTCGTGATAGCCCCACGCGACCCCGACCGCCCGGACGTGGGCGGCGACCGCCATCTGCATGTCGAACATCGTATCGCCGATCATGACCGCATCGCCCGCCTCGACACCCGCTTCGAACAGCGCCGCTTCCAGCATGGCGGGGTGGGGCTTGGACGGATGCCGGTCGGCGGTCTGGAGCGAGACGAACAGGTCGGCGATTTCGTGCGTGGCAAGGCACGCGGCGAGCCCGCGATCGGATTTGCCGGTAGCGACCGCCAATTGCCACCCGTCCGCGGCCAGCGCGCGCAGCAGGTCGGCAATCCCGTCGAACAGGGGTTCGTCCAGCATTCCCTCCTCGCGCCGGGCGCGGAAGCTGGACTTGTAGAATTCGATGAGGTCGCGCTGCGTGCGTTCATCCTCTCCCGGCGCAAGCTCGCGGATCGCGACCGGCAGCGAAAGGCCGACGAGGCGGCGAACCTGCGCGGGATCGGGAGCGGGCAGGTGCGCCTTCTCGAACGCGCGGGCCATCGCCCACAGCACGTCCGCCTGGCCGTCGACGAGTGTCCCGTCGCAGTCGAACACGGCAAGCTTCGTCATGGATCGATCTGCCGCATCAGCCGCGCGACGCCTTCCGAACCTTCGCGCTCCAGTCCCGCGATCACGCGGGCGCGTTCGCTCTCGGACTTGTTCTGCGACAGCTTCACCGTTTCGCGCACGCTTTCGATCGTCATGGTGAAGCCGACGATCCCCTGCATCATCGCGGCAATCCTGTCCTCGCCCACCTTCGCCATCGTCCACGGCTCACCTGCGGCGACGTGGTTCTCGTGGTGGTCGCTCAATCGTTCGAGGAAGGGTCGCATCTGGCCGTCCTCGAACCGGGTGACCGGCCCTTCGAGTTCGTAGGCGACGTAGTTCCAGGTCGAGACCTGGTTGTCCGCCGCATACCAGCGCGCGGAGACGTAGGCGTCCGGCCCGTTCACGACGACGAGAGGGCGCGCTCCGTCGAGATGATCGGTGAGCACGTTCTGGCGCGCGAGGTGAAAGTGCAGCGTATCGGGCCCCACCAGTTCGATCGGCGTATGGGCGGCGCGCGGACCGGCGGGAACAGTAAGGAATATGGTCGCGAAAGGGTGCTCCCGGATCATCCGGTCGCGCAGGCTCGTGTCGTCGTGGCGGAAGGAATGGTCGGGATGCATCAAGGCCGCCCCTTGGGCCCGGGTTTCGGTTTGCGAGCGGCGTCCTTCTTCTTGTTCTTCGCCTTCGTGGTCGCAGCGGATGTCGTGCGCGACCGGCGTTCGCCCCGGCGCGCCTTGCGGTACTGCTTGGCATGGCGGCGGGCGGCCTGCTTCTTTTCCGCAGGGCTGCGCTCGGGCGCTTCGTCGCGCATTGGCGAGGCGTCGCTCGCGTTTTCGTCGAAGCCGAGCGCGGTCATGCTGCCGGCGAAATGGGCGGGTAGCGGCGCGATAACGTCGAGCTTGCCACCCGCGCCGGTACTTTTCGCGCTTTCCGGCGTGCCGATGATCAGGCGGCGCGCGTGAAGGTGCATCTTGCGGCTGATCGTGCCGGTCAGGAAGGCGTCCTGCCCGCCATACTTGCCATCGCCCACGATCGGATGGCCCATCGCCGCGCAATGCACGCGCAGCTGGTGGGTGCGCCCGGTAAGCGGTTCGAGTTCGAGCCAGGCTGCACGCGTGCCGGCCCGCTCGATCACGCGATAGCGGGTCTTGGCGCTCTGGCCGTTCTCCTCGTCGACATGCATCTTCTCGCCGCCACTGCCCGGCTGCTTGGCGAGGGGCGCATCGATCGTGCCCTCGCGAACGCTGGGCACGCCGACCACCAGCGCCCAGTAGACCTTCCGCGCGCTGCGGCCGGAGAATTTCTTCGAATAGCTCGCGGCGCTTCCCGGCGTGCGCGCGACCAGCAGCACGCCGGACGTATCCTTGTCGAGCCGGTGGACGAGGCGCGGGCGCGGCTGCTCGTCGTTCTCGACGAATGCGTCCAGCAGGCCATCGACGTGGCTCTTCGTCTTCGTCCCGCCCTGCGTCGCGAGGCCCGGCGGCTTGTTGAGCACGATGGCGGAGGGGGTTTCGCGGATAACCATGGCCCGGGCGAGCGCGATGTCCTCCTCGGTCAGGTCGCGGCGCTCGCGGGGCTTCTTGCCGCCGGTCTCGCCGCCAGGAGGTACGCGCAGCGTCTGGCCCGCCACCAGCCGATCGTCGGGTTTGGCGCGCTTGCCATCGACCCGGATCTGTCCGGTGCGCGCCCAGCGCGAAACCGTGGCAAAGCCGATGCGCGGCAGGTTGCGCTTGAACCAGCGGTCGAGCCGCACGCCATCGTCGTCCGCGCGAATCGTGAACTGGCGCACTTCGTCCGCCGGTCCGTCGCCGCGCGTACCGGTTTTTCCTTCGCTCATCCCGACCCCCGCATCATGAACAGCCCGGCATACAGCGCGGCGAGGCCGGCAAGCACCGAAACGGCAACATAGGCGGCCGCGGTGCCGACCTGTCCGCGCCCGAGCAGCTGAATGGTTTCCATGCTGAAGGCGCTGAACGTGGTGAAGCCGCCGAGCACACCGACGCCGAGCGCAAGTCGGATCGCCTCGTTCCCGCCGCTGCGCGCCAGCCAGCCCATCAGCACGCCCATGGCAAGGCTGCCCGCGACGTTGGCGATCAGCGTGCCCCACGGCAGACCGGCACCCGGTCCCGCGACCCACCCGGCCGCGCGGCCCAGCTGGTAGCGTGCGACCGCACCCAGTGCGCCGCCAAGCGCGACGTAGAGGGATGCGATTCCCGGAGATGGTGAAGGCAGGGGAAGGGTCATAGAGGGGCTTGCCCTTAACGACACAGCGCGGCTATGCCTAGCGCTTGCAGGGCCGTCGCACGAAACGGCCGCAAAGCTGTCGTGAGGCGGTGGACTGCTTGCCAGTTCGCCCGCTTTGCGCTATGTGCACGCCATGCGTCGCGCGATCCTAGCGGGATTCGCGACCGTTTCAGTGTCAAATCGACGCGCATTCCCCGCATTTTGCGATGTGGCGGGGTTCGGCGCTATTCGAAATACAAGGTAGTCTACGTTTATGCAGATCATGGTTCGCGATAACAATGTCGATCAGGCCCTCCGCGCGCTCAAGAAGAAGCTGCAGCGCGAAGGCGTTTATCGCGAGATGAAGCTGCGCCGCCACTACGAAAAGCCGAGCGAGAAGCGGGCCCGTGAAAAGGCCGCTGCCGTGCGCCGCGCGCGCAAGCTCGAGCGCAAGCGGGCCGAGCGCGACGGCGCCAAGTAAGAGGCGGGCTGTTTCGGTCATTCGCGGCTGCCGGTCCGGCCGCCGCCATGGCCGTTCCGCCCGTTCGGATCGTGGATTTCGGTCGCATTACCGCGCCGAAGCCGCTTGAAACGACATTGCGGATACGCCATCAGGGCGCGGAATTTGTCTTCCGCGCCCTGATGCGTTGAACTGCCTGCCTTGTCAGGCACATGCCGCCACCTGCCAGATGCCGCGCAGGAGCCGCTTTTGAGAAACGGGAACACTCAATGACCGAAGTCACCCGCGTGCCGATCCAGCCGGTATCCAAGGGCTCGCTGACCAAGCTGTGGCTGGGCGTGGTCATCGCGATCGTGCTGGGTGCCGGGCTCGCCATCGCGGCGGTGCCCAAGGGATTTTCGATCAACACCCTGGTCGAGGGCAGCGGACCCACCCCGGAAGAAGGCGACATGGTCTTCCTGCGTTACACCGGACAGATCGCCGCAACCGGCGAGGTCTTCGACGAATCGCAGGACATCCCTCTCCCGGTCGAAGGGGTCTTTCCCGAAGGGACGCCGTTCCCGGTCGTGCCAGATGCGACCATCGAAGGGTTCTACCGCGCGCTCCAGCAGGTGCAGAGGGGCGGGCGCTACGAGATCTTCATCCCCTCGGACCTCGCCTACGGGGCCGAGCCGCCGCAGGGCGCACCGATCCCGCCCGATGCCGACCTGATCTTCGAGATCGAGGTGATCGATTTCATGAGCCGCCAGGCGTTCGACCGCAATCTCGCGCTCTTGCAGCAGGCGCTCCAGGGCGGGGCGGGCGCTGGCGATCCCGCAGCGCAGCCGCTCGAGGGTGGGCCGCAGAGTGTACCGGGCGGGGCCGCGCCGGAAACGCTTCCGGGCAATTGACACACTTGTAAAGGCAAAGGGGACGGGCCGGCATGTCGGTAGACAAACAGCAGGTCGCCAAGATCGCGAGCCTCGCGCGGATCAGGATGACCGATGACGAGCTCGAGCACATGGTGCCCGAACTCAACAATATCCTCGCATGGGTCGAGCAGCTGGGCGAAGTCGATGTCGCGGGGGTCGAACCCATGTCGGCTGTCATCCCCAATACGCTGCGGCTGCGCGCCGACGAGGTCGATGCCGACGCCAAGACCGGGGGCGGGCGGCGCGAGGACGTGCTGGCCAATGCCCCGGCGGCGGAACATGGTTTTTACGGCGTCCCCAAGGTGATCGAATGACCGAGCTGACCAATCTGGGCGTCAAGGCCATTCGCGACGGCGTTCGCGAGGGCGACTTCACCGCGCGCGAAGTGGCCGAGGCGTTCAACGATGCCGCCGCGAATGCGAAAGCGCTCAACGCCTTCATCACGCTGACGCCCGATCACGCTCTTGCCGCAGCCGATGCGGTCGATGCGGCGCGTGCGGACGGCGGCGACCTCAAGCCGATGGCGGGCGTGCCGATCGGGATGAAGGACCTGTTCGCGACCAAGGGCGTACAGACCAGCGCGGCGAGCCACATTCTCGAAGGGTTCGCGCCGCCTTACGAATCGACCGTATCGCAGAACCTGTGGGATGCGGGCGCGGGGATGCTGGGCAAGCTCAACCTCGACCAGTTCGCGATGGGCTCTTCCAACGAAACCAGCCATTTCGGCAATGTCGCCTCCCCCTGGCGGCGCGAGGCTTCGAACGCGTCGATGAGTCCCGGTGGATCTTCCGGTGGATCGTCCAGCGCGGTCTCCGCCCGGATCGCGCCTGCCGCGACCGGCACCGATACCGGCGGCTCGATCCGCCAGCCCGCCGCCTTTACCGGCATTTGCGGGATCAAGCCGACCTATGGCCGCTGCTCGCGCTGGGGCACGGTGGCGTTCGCCTCCAGCCTCGACCAGGCAGGCCCGATGGCGCGGTCGGTCGAGGATTGCGCGATCATGCTGGGCGCCATGGCCGGGTTCGACCCCAAGGATGCGACCAGCCTTAAGATGGACGTACCCGATTGGGGGGGCGCACTTTCCGCCGACCTTTCGGGCAAGCGCATCGGCATTCCCAGCGAATACCGTATGGAAGGCACCAGCGATGCCATCCTCGACAGCTGGGAACAGGGAAAAGCGTGGCTGAAGGATGCCGGCGCCGAGATCGTCGACATCTCCCTGCCGCACACCAAGTACGCGCTGCCCGCCTATTACATCATCGCCCCGGCCGAAGCGTCCTCCAACCTCGCGCGTTATGACGGCGTACGGTACGGCCTGCGCGAACTGCCCGATGGCGCGGGACTGCAGGACATGTATGCCGAAACGCGCGAGGCGGGCTTTGGCGAAGAGGTCAAGCGGCGCATCCTGATCGGCACCTATGTGCTTTCGGCGGGCTTCTACGATGCCTATTACAACCAGGCGCAGAAGGTGCGCACGCTGGTAGCGCGCGATTTCGAGCAGGCCTGGGAACGCTGCGACCTGATCCTTGCGCCGACGACGCCGACGGCGAGTTTTCCGCTCGGTTCGCTCGATAACGATCCGCTGACCATGTATCTGAACGACGTCTTCGCCGTGCCCGCCAGCCTTGCCGGCCTTCCGGCGATGAGCGTGCCGGCCACGCTCGACCCGAACGGATTGCCGCTCGGCCTCCAGCTGATCGGCAAGCCGTTCGACGAACAGGGTGTGCTCGACGCGGGACTCGCGATCGAACAGCGGGCCGGGTTCACCCATGCGCCGGAGCGCTGGTGGTGAGTATCGAGGCGATGGAACTGATCGCCGGCGCGGCGGTGCTGGTGGTGGCGTTCTGGTTGCCGCGACTGCTATCGCGGCGAATACAACACGGGGAAGCCCGCTTCGAAAGCACTACCGCGCCCGACCGTCGGGCTGCCCCGAAGGACGAGGATCGAGCCTGATCGGCCGAACCGGGGGTTGGCGATGCGGCCCTCGATCCGTGTTTCACGGCGGTCTCCGCCAGTCCGAAATCGCCCCGGAACGCGTCACTTTCCTACACTACCTGTTCTCCATATGTTCGTTCGCGAATCAAAAAGGAGACAGGTTATGCCACAAGACAAGTTCGCCTCGACCGATAGCCTCACTGCGCCGGCACGCGAGGGCTTTGCGCTTATCCCCGACGACACTGCTGCTGTCGCCGACCTTCCAAAGGCGATCTATGTCGGCACCGGCGGCGACCTGGTGCTGCGCATGGCGGATAGCGACGCGGATCTGACCTTGCGCAACGTGGCAGACGGTGCGCTCCTTCCGCTGCGACCGGCCTTTGTGCGGGCAACTGGCACCACCGCTGCCGATATCGTAGGCCTGCTTTAATGGCGGGTTTCTATATCGGAACCGGATTGCGGTCCGTGCAATCTCGGCGCGCGGCGTTCCCGACGGGCTCCATCGTGCCAGCGCCGCTGACCCCGGGCAGCGCGTGGGACGGTTCGCCGTCCAGCGGGTATGAGGCTGCGCCGCAAGATCCGGCACGCGTAACCGCCAAGCCGATCGTGCAGCTCCTCTGCCCGCCGCGCCAAACGGTCACGGGGGCGCTGGTGGTCGGCGTGTTCGCCGCGGCCAACAGCGGCGGCACGATGATCGACAATTGGGGGCTGTCGCATGTCGACTTTCACTTCGAAGGCAATTCGACGCGGGTGGACCTGCCGACGATGCGTACTTTCGAGCGAGCCGATGGTTCGACTTACTCGCTGAGCGGATGGTGGGTCACCCTGACCCGCCCGGCCCTGCAGGAAGGTATCGCCGACCTGTTCGTCGAGGCGGTGCCTGCTGATGGCACCATGCAAAGCCGCGTGACCGGGCCGTTCCCGTTCCTGATCTACGAGCAGGAGTTCGATCGCGAGGTAACCGTCGCTGCCGACGGCAGCGGCGATCATCGCACGATGGCCGAGGCGTTCGGAGCCCTGCGCGCCGCCGACGCCCAGCATCCGCGCATCACCGTCATTTCGGGCGGGGAATACGAACTGGAAAGCGGAGGTGGGCACCAGCCCCAGGGGTTCTGCACGATCGAGGCGAGCGAGCCGGTGACGTTCAGGCAGCTTCCCCCGGCGCTCGAATTCGATTTCACTCGCTTTCGTCCGGCAATGGACCGCCTGCGTTTCAAGGGGCCGAACGTCACGATCGATTTCGTCGAGACGCTGGAATTTTATGTCGAACAACCCGGCAGCCACCATTGGCTCGACGGTTGCAATATCGTGCAGAGCAGGGGTCGCAACGACCTGTGGCGCAAGCGCCCGCGCAACATCATCCCGAGCCTGTTTCGCAACGGGGCCTACTTCACCGACTGCCAGATCCGCGACGTCAACGACTGGGGCGACAAGTCTCCGCTCGCGCGTGGCAACGTGACCCTTGGCACGTGGGCCGATGCCTTGCAGGGCGCACGGTGTGCTCTCGCCAACCGGATCGTCGATCATTCGAGTGCGCCCTACTACGCGAACGTGGACGCGCTTTCGATCCGTCACACCGGGGAAGCCGCCACCGCGAGTGTTTCACTGAGTGGAGGCAATGGTGCGAACCGTACCCTCCGGTTGTACGAGGATGACAGCGAGGTCGCTTCGTTCACGATCCTGAATTCCGAAGACGCCTATCGCTCCGACACGAACTACACGGTTCGCAGCGTGGTCGAATTCATCGAGCAACAGGCCGGCTGGACGGCCACGCTGCTGGACAACACTCGATATGCGGCGGCCCTGACCTTTCCAGACAGCACAAACGGATCGGGGTTCACAAAGCTCGATGCAAAGGGTGACGATCTCGTCCTCCCCACGCATTTCGACATTCATTCCGACCTCTACCAGCTCCCCAATCTGGGCTACCGCGAAGAGAACGTTCTGATTGCGTTCAATACGGGGCACGGCATCGATGCGCAGAACATGCTGGTGAGCGGAACCGGCGGCCTTGCTGATGCGCTGTTCGTCGGCAATGCATTCTGCAACCGGCTCGGCACGCTCGACGAAGGTCTCGCATCGCAGGTAGGAGCCGAACATAGCCATGTGATGTTCGTGCACAATTCCCTTGCAACCCAGGCGCTGCTGCTGCGGCAGGACATCTCCTATGGCGCTGACGGCTTCTGCCTGATCGCGAACAATGTGTTCAAGGCGATAAGCGTTAGCGGCGGTGGTTCGGTCGATGCCGAACTCACTCTCGCGGGCAATCATGTTCACGGCGGCTCGACCCTGCCCGATGGGGCCAACGACAATACATTCGGCGGCAACGCCACGAGCCTGTTCGTCGATGCATCCGGCGGGGACTTTACGCCTGCCGGAGAATTGCTCGAGAACGGCAGACAGCCGGTAGTCGCACGAACCCTGACCGGTGCCGCGCGCGGCGCGACCGCTCCTGCGGGCGCCTTCTAGGGGCGCTGCGCCCCGCGCCATGGCCCCAAGCGCTTGCTCGCCTGTTCGATGAGAAGGTGGCGAAAATCGCGTGGGGCCATGGCGTAGGCGGCCGCGGCGGTCGCCCCGGCGACAATGATCGCCAATGCGATGGCACCGATCAATGTTTCGGTGCTGGGGGTGAGGACCAGTGCGAGGGCGATGCCGCCGATCGCAGGAAGCTGTGTGATCCAGAAACGTCGGAAGCCGAACTCGGACCGGTGCACGAAGATCACCGCCTCGATGCCTCGCCTGATCAGAAGAGCGAAGGCCGCGCCGAGCAAGCCGAACTGGCTCGCCAGAACGATGAGAAGGCCGAGATAGGGCGCGATTTCGACTAACTGGCAAAGCGCGACGAACCTGCCCTTCGACTGTGATTGCAGATACACGACCGAAGCGTGGGTTATCGCGGTCAGCAAGAACACGCACAGCAGGATCAGCGCGACCTGCGCCGAGCGCGGATCCAGATTATCGCCCAGCCACAGGCCCAGCAGCGGTTCGACCAGAAAGATCAGTCCGATGATGATCGGCGCGAACAGTCCGGACATCAGCACCGCATAGTGGAACGCCATCGTCCGCGCCCGCTCGCCCTGCGCCACCGACAGCCGGGGGAAAATCACGTTGATTGCCGATTGGGGGATAAGCTGGAGGCGGCTGATGATCTGGTACGGGATAGTGTAGGCCGCGACCGCCGCTGCGCCGATCTGGGCACCGATCACGAGCCGGTCGAGTGTGACGAGAACGGGCGCCGTGATCGCGATTACCGTGATCCAGAAACCGAAGCGCAGGAGTTGGCGCGAGCGGTCGCGCACGAACCGGGCGCGTTTGCCGCGAAGCAAGGAGCGCCACAGATCGAACGCAGCAAGGGCAAATCCGAGCAGGCGACTAACTAGTGTTCCTGCCAGCAGGGCCGTCATTTCCGGACCGACGAAATAGGCCGCCGCGAGAGCGAGTACGGGGAGGCCGCCATTCCCGACCATGAGCGCGACCGAGGCGGTGGGAAACCGCTCTTTCCCGATAAGCGCGCTGTAACAGGTTTGCATGATGCCAGAGACGAAAGTGCTCACCCCGATGAGCCAGACGCTTTCCAGCAATTCCCCGCGCAGGTCCTCACCGACATCGAAATAGTGGGCGAAGAACACCCAACTTGCTCCCGCCGCGAGAACTGCTGTCGCCAGGTTGAGCGGAAGGGAGACGGCAATGCCGGTCAGGATCGTATCCTCGGCCGACACTCCGTCGTCTTCGGCCGAACGTGCCACCGAGTGCGTCAGCGCCGTGCCGAGCCCGGTAACGATCTGACCGCTGTAAACGAGGATTAGCCAGGCAAGAGCGAGAGCACCGTACCGCTCCGACCCGATTAGTTCGAGAAGGAACGGTAGGGTGACAATCGTCGCCAGTACGGGAATCACACTGCCCGCGAGGGAAAACAGACCGTTCCTTGCGAGCATCGTGCGCGGCTGGGCTTAGCCGGCCTGCTCGGTCGACGTGCCGGCCGACGCCCGCTCTTTCGGGGACAGGATGCGCCGCCGGATCAGGCGTTTGGGCGGCTGCTTGAAGTTCGCGCAGGAAACGGCGAAGCCCAGAGAGGCCAAGAAGAAGATGTTCGCCTCGGAGAAATAGGTCACCGTCATCGAGATGAACAGCAGGATGGCGAGCATGAAGTTTATGCCGACCAGAAGGTTGCGATCGGCGCGCGGGAAACGCGGAGCCGCCTTACCGATGAGGAACATGACCGAAAACGCAGCGATCAGCAGCATCACCGGGGTGATAAGCCCATGGCGCAAAGCGAGATGCAGGAAGTGCGCATCGATCGAGGCGGTGAGGAAGAAGGGGCGATCGTATTCCCTGAATGCGATGCCGAAGACGGGATGCTCCGCAACATTTTCACTCCCGTATTTCCACTGCATGCGCCTTACGTAAGCAGTCATCGGATTGAGCGTGAAGCGCTGGATGAGGCCCACGAAACCCGTTTCCAGCACCATGTTTGCAAGAAATGCGTAGATCGCTCCAAGCGACACGATGATCGGCCAACTCACGGCCTTGATCCGCGGCATCAGGTAATCCAGCGTTACGAGTATCAGCGACATCGCCAGGCCGGCGAGCGCTGCCGATGACAGCGAGAAGAAGCTCATCGCGCAGGCCAGCACACCGAAGAACAGCGCCCATGAGCGAAGTCCGCTCTTGATGTAGAGTGGCAGCAGCGAACCAAGGATCGCACCTGCGAGGATCGGATAGGAGAATGTGCTGTAAGCGCGCAGCAATCCCAGCCGGTATTCATTGATCAGCTCAAGCGATCCTGCGGCGTCCCCTGCGGAATAGACGACTGCACGCCCGAAAATGCTGGTGAAGAAAGGGCGTACGATCAAGTTGCCCGAAATGCTCTCGACCGCGAGGAAACCGGCGGCGAACAGCAGGCCTGGTACGATCAGCACGAGCGTCCGCCTGAGATCGGTGAGGGTGGTGATGCAGAGCCGCCCGATGAGGTAGGCGCCGAATATATCCATGAAGATGGCCGACGATCGTACAAACCCCGTGCCAGCTCCGAGATGGTAGATCAGCGAGATGATAACCCAGATCGAACCGAAGAAGACCAGCAGGTCGAGCAGTCCGAACCGTGTTCCCCGACGTGGGGCGAAGAAGATCGCCATCGGCAGGAACAAGACGATCGCGATGCGATAGGAATAGAAATTCAGCCCTGCGAACGACAGCTTCACCTCGATAGGAACGAGGAGAAACGAATAGAACAGGGCGACGAGCGGAACGATCCGCAGGATCGGGTTCGCATCACTGCGCCTGACGCGGGTTGTCGCGCGCGCGTTGATCCGCGGTGCCGTAGATTTTGTTTTCGCGAGGGTCGACATGCTATCAGGCATCCTGCCAGCGTGCGGTCAGTCGTCTCTGTCGGCGCATTGTAAGCAATTTCGCTGTGGGTTTGAACCGGTTCATCATGCGAAGCACCCGACGCTTCGCTTCGAAGCGGAAATCCTGGGTGCCCTTGCGATCGCGTTCGAGAACCCGCTCGAGCGCTTTCGGCGGAATTGGTCGTGTTCGCCGTTCGGGCGCCTCGAGCAATTGAAGCACCGGAGCGAAATCGCGCTTCGCCAGTTCGACTGCCTTTTTGCGCGCCCGATTCCCATCCTGTTCAAGCGCGTGCGCGTAAACCGCGACAAGGTTTTCGATCTCGAGCGCCATTCCGTAGTCGATACCGACAGTCAGCAGGGTCTGGCGGTGCTTGCTGTTCGATCGTCCCGTTCCAACGAGCGTGGCGAAAGGCTTTCCAAACGACACTGCCGTAACCGTCGCGTGAAGCGAACTGGTCACGACCCCCGCGGACTTGCCCAGGATCGCGGCGGTGGCGATAATGTTCTCGCTGCCATCCGGCGCCAGCACGACGCGGCTTTCATCGAAACCGAGTTCCAGCAATAGTTTGCGCGCCGCCGTGAGGGTCAGGCGATCGTCCATGAAATGGCAGACCGGGACCAGCAGGATCGGAAGATTTTGCTGCCGGGCTATGCTCGCCACTTCGCCACACCAGCGTCCAAGTGCGCCGGGTTCGAGATAGGGCGCGGAAACATGCGCGGCGAGATAGCCGTCGGTCGCGTATCCTTCAGGCAGCCAGCGCGCCGCCTCTTCCTGCCATTCCCCGTCCGTCTTCAGATCGGACAGGGCGAAGACCGGGTCCGTTTCGACGGGGAAGATATCACCAAGCCGCTGCGCGGATACCGCATCGCGCAGACTCACCCGCGTCGCGGACTTCAGCGCTTCGGCGATCTCCGGGCGCGGCGCGCCGTCGGCGGGGGGCATTCCCACGCAATGGACATAGAACGCCACATCTCCGCGCGATGCGGCGACAGTCGGAGCCAACCACAGCCGGGCATTGGCGCCGAGCGTCGAGGACGGAAAATTGAACGTCCCGCTGCTATGCCCGAGGTCCAGGGTTTCCCCCCCGCAAAGGATCAGCACGTCCTCGTCGAAATGGATGTCATTCAGCGTTTCCGGAAGGCTTTTCACCGGACCATAGTCGCGAATTGAAACATCGCGCGCGAGCGGCGAATAATAGGTGAACTTGCAGTCGCTGCGCGTCCTTCCGACCAGCGCCTCGTAAACGACCGGAAACAGGCAATCGCCGTAATTGGCAACGTCGAACGTCCCGATCAGGCCGATCCTTAGAGGTGCTTTCGAAGGACGAGGTTCGGCGGTCAAAGGTTCTGGTCCAACGCGTTTGAGAGACCGACGCTTCGCTAGCCGGCTAATCCACTGTTTTCCCGAGGCCGGGTTTGCGAGAGGTCCCGCTACTCTTCGTGAGCGTAATAGTCCACCTGATTGATATTGGCCTCGGCAAGACGGCCGAATTCGCCAATATCCTGAACGTTGCTCGCGATGATCCTCGCAGGATTGCCGACCGCTATCGAGAAGGGCGGGACATCCTCGTACACCACCGCCCCGGCCCCGACGATGCTGTTCGGCCCGACGGTCACGCCCGGCAGGATAAGAGACCCGCCCCCGATGAAGCAGTTCGCCTCGATCCGCACATCGCCGCGGTGCCCGTTCGCGTCGATGGAGCGGATCATTGACTTGAATGCGACGAGCGTGAATGGACCGATCGAAATCGAACCTTTTCCTCCGCTTACGAACCTCGCCGTCATCGAGATGCTGACATCGTTTGCGAAGGAAACGCCGTATGCCGCGCTGAGCCATCGCCGCCGCGCGGCGGTGATCCGGCGGCGTATCGGAGCAAGTTTGTTGAGGGATTTGAGAGCCATTTCCACGCGCACCGTCGAACCGGGAGGAGCGGCCCGGTTACATAATCGGATCAGGGAAGTGAACCGCCGATGACGTCGAAGCGTAAGCCCGTGAAACTGCGTCAGCGCTGGCATCGCCTGGTGCGTCGGCGGCTGTGGGGCATGGATATCGCCCGCGACGCCTGGATCGCACCCACCGCCTATATCGACCGGACCTGGCCGCGCGGCATTCATATCGGCACGGGCGTCGTCATCGAAGACGAGGCTTCGATCCTCACGCACGACATGACCCGGGGACTCTATCGCGATACCCATATCGGCGACAATGCGCGGATCGGACCGCGCGCTATCGTCATGCCCGGCATCACGATCGGCGCGAGGGCTATCGTGGATCCCGGATCGATCGTCAATCGCGACGTGGGCGAGGGCGAACGGGTGCGCGGCAACCCGGCTCGCATTGTCGATCAGGACTGATCGTCGTCCGATCTCGGTTTGAGAAGCGCAAGGCTCTCCGCATCGAGCCTCTGACGTACTTCGCGTGGCGGCTGGCGGTCGAACGATCCCGCCAGGACTGCCGATGCCTCACGTCGCTGGCCTCGCAGCACCATTTGCGCCGATTTCGCGAGCGCATGGAGTAACCCGATCGGAAGGCGCAGCGGCATGAAACGGCGGAGGAAGAGCATCCGGCTGCGATAGTTGAAGTAATTGGAAAACGCAGACGCCTGCCTGCCGAGTGAGGCCGATCCGATTGCGGTACCGCCGATATGGCGAACTACGATCTCCGGTACGAAGAGAAGCGGAAGATTGCCGCGCCTGAATGCCCAATCGACCTCTTCGTAATAAAGGAAGTAATCCTCCCGCATCAGTCCGGCAGTCTCCAGAAACTCGCGCGATGCGACGCAACTGGCACCCGCGATAAAATCAAGGTCGCTCGCTGCGGGAAGGTCCGCTTCCGCCTTGCGCACCCCGCTATTGATCGAACGACAGGTGCCGGTAACCGCAGAAACCTGCCCGCCATCCGACTGCACGAGAAGCGGATCGTCGTCGTAAACCGTCCGGCCACCCATTAGCGCGAAGGGTTCGCGTTTCCCCGCCTCTGCTATCAGGCGACCCGTATCGGGAGGAAACCGGCAATCGGGGTTGAGTACCCAGAACAACTGGAGGTCGGGGTATTCGAGCAAGCGTTCCAGGCCCCGGTTCACGC
>JBARZK010000090.1:0-20090 GCA_049649965.1 Erythrobacter sp. | reverse complement strand
CACCTGATCTATGCCGTCGCGTCGGGACAGTTCGATCCGATCAGCATGATCTTCAGTGGCAATCTCGGCTTCGAACCGGCGCAAAGCGCAGGCATCGTCAATGGGGAGATCATCCTTTCGGCAAATTACGAGGTCAGCGGGCGTACCGTTGATGGCGGCTCCATCGTCGACGGAATCGACGCCGTGTTCGACGGCAATTCCGAACTGACGAGCGCGGAAGGAAGCATCCAGCTCGGCAATTTCGATGCGACCAGCAGCGTGCTCGCCATCGCGAACGGAGACGTCGTTGTCTCGGCTGTCGAGGGGTCAAGTTCGGTCGACGGCAATTTGCTCGCGGTCGGACGCAATCTGGCTGAGCTCGGCATTATTTTCGGGGGGACGTTCGACATATCCGGTGACGTCCTGATCTCGGCGAGCGATTACGGCGAGGTGTCTCCGGCGTTCGACGTCATCGAACAGGCGGACGCAAGCGCCGGCACGGCCGTCATCGATGTGCTGGATGGAACCATGACCATCGGCGGAAACGTGCGCGTCTCGGCGGAAGCCTTTGCCGGGGCCGATACGTCTACTGGCGGGACCGGAGTCGCGACCGGGGGCAATGCCGCGATCTCCGGGACCGAAGGATCGCTGACGATTGCAGGCGATGTCTCGATCAGCGCGAGTGCGTTCGGATCTACCCTTCCCGGGAGGACCTTCGCCGGAGATGTGAGCGGCGGGCAGGCCGAACTTTTCGCCAGCGACGGCGGAAGCGTCGTCATCGAAGGCGACGCCACGCTCGATGCGGAGGCTATCGGGACCAACGGCGATGCGACGCAGAATTCACTTGGGTCCGACGCCTTCGGAGGTCTTGCAATCATTGAGGCCCTGTCCGGAGGGGCGCTGACCGTCGAGGGCGTGACACAGGCAAGCGTCAGCGCGATTGCCGGCGCATCCAACACGAGCGCCATGGGCGCACTCGCCGACGCGGGTGAGGTCGTCCTGATCGCGCAAGACACTGAAACGATCGACCTACAGGCAGATGTGACCCTGCTCGCCAACGCCGAGGGCGGGGCCAACGAAAGCGGTACGGGTGGACTTGGCCTCGGTGGCGCGGCTCGCATTTTTGTGCCCTCCGGTGGCTCGGTAGGCATCGGCGGGAATTTCTCCGCGCAGGCAAATGGCGAAGGTGGAAGCGGGGTCGCGGGCGGCGGCGACGGCTTTGGCGGAATAGCCGGAGCGCAGGTCATCGAAGGGGGGATCGACATTGCAGGCTCGGCGAATGTCGAAGCAATCGGTCTCGGCGGGGCGGCATCGGCCTCTGCGCAACTCCCCATAGTCGGGGACGGAGGGACC
The DNA here is from genome assembly GCA_049649965.1 of Erythrobacter sp. Lineage (GTDB taxonomy): Bacteria > Pseudomonadota > Alphaproteobacteria > Sphingomonadales > Sphingomonadaceae > Erythrobacter. Next base: position 18,758 of record JBARZK010000090.1, on the reverse strand, counting down.
GGCACCGGCGGCAATGCCTTCCTTCAGGCGGATGGGACACTGACGGGTGCGGGCACGCTCAACATCGCGGGGGACGCCGGTGTCGACGCACGCGGTCTCGGCGGCGCGGGCGGCAATCAGGGAGGTGGACGCGGCGGCGAAGGGATCGGCGGCGCACTCGGCACGGCGAACCAGGCAGACGACGATTTCGGCGGCGGGGCCTATATTCTTGCGGGCGGAGATAACGGGAACCTTTCAATCGCGGGCACCGCGACCGCCGATGCGAGCGGTCTCGGCGGCGCAGGCGGTTCCGGCGGCTTCGTCGATCCCGCAGGTGGACGGGGCGGTGATGGTTCGGGCGGAACCGCACAGGTCGGCATGGCGCTGCTCGACGGCGATGGATCCGTCGGCCTCGGAAGTGCGACGTTCGGTGACGTGCTCGTATTCTCGAACGGAGCGGGTGGCTCGGGAGGGGCGGGACAGGCTCCGACCGACCAGGCTGGTGATGGTGGCGACGGTACGGGGGGCATCGCACTGATAACCGCGCGCGTCGGCGCGCTGACAGCTCAGGACATACAAACGCTGGCCAACGCGAGCGGCGGCGATGGCGCCAATGGCGGGAGCGCGAGCGCAGGGCCTCTGAGCGGCCTTTTGGTGAGCAACGGCGCCAACGTAGCGATCGCATCGTTCATCGCCGGGGCCGTGGGAGAAGGCGGCCAGGGTTTCGACGGGATTGGCGGTGCGGGCCAAGGCGGTACGACCCTTCTCGAATTCGGGGATGGCTCGACAGTGATCGATGGCGATGTCGATCTCGATGCGAGCGGCCTTGGTGGTGCTTCGACAGATGGCACCGGTGCAGACGGTACCGGAGGCATTGCGAGCGTCTCGACGCCGGAGGGCCTGGCTGGGACCGGAGCCGTAACGGGCAACGCGGCGATTATTGCAAACGGCACGGGCGGCGACACTTCGAACGGGTTTGTCGCAGGCGTCGGCTTCGGCGGCGAAGCCTTCGTCCGGGCGCAGCAAGGCGGTTCGATCACGCTGGGTTCCGCACAGGTTCGTGCCGACGGCACGGGAGGCTCAGGCGATAGCGCAGTGGGCGGCGATGGGTCCGGCGGCTTCGCCTATGTCGAGGCGTTCGGCGCGGAATCGTCCGTCGTGATCGAGAACGACGAAAGCAATCCTGGTTCGCCTGACGAAGGCGCCCAGATTTCGGCAACGGGCTTTGGTGGTGTTGCTACGGGCGGATCAGGGATCGGCGGCGTTGGGACGGGGGGGCTGGCTCGGGTTTCGGCCTTCTCCGGTGGAAGCGTCACTCTCCCAAGTGGAGAGGTACGTTTCGTCGCGGTCAACGCGCGCGGTTTCGGTGGGGGCAGCAGCGTCGAAGGGGGAACTGGCGGCATCGGGACAGGAGGCGTCGCGGCGTTCGAGGCGGACGATGGCACGGTCGCCACGGGTGCGACGTCGCTTTCGGCGTTCGGTGTCGGCGGCAGCAGCACTGACGACAGCTTGAACATCGCCGGTGGTGCGGCGTTTGGCGGGACCCGCGAGATCATTGTAGCCAACGGAAGTTCTCTCTCGGGCGAATTTGCCGCTGGTACATCGGGCGGGCTCGGTGGCGACGGGTCCGGGACAGGGAATGGAGGCGACGCGACCGGCGGTACCAATAATGTCCTCGTCGAGGACTCCACATTCGAAATCATCGGCAATTCGCTGTTTGGGGAATTCACCGAGGGCGGAAGCGGCGCCGTGGGTGGTTCGGCAACAGGCGGAACGGTGATTTTCGAAGCGAATGATGCGACCATTGCATTCGTCGATAATGCGGACGGCCTATCGCGCGCCCTGATCGGCGGCACGACCAGCGGCGGTCTGGGGATCGACCAAGGAGGCGATGCACAAGGCGCCGTGGTGAGTGTCCAGATCAGCGGAAGCGACGTTACGGGATCCGGAAGCTTCGAGGTCCGGGCCGATGGGCAGGGCGGCGGCGCTTCAGGCGATTCCGGTATCGGGGGGGACGCCAGCGCAGGAACTGCGAGCATTTCGATCGCCAGTTCCACCGTCTCTCTGACGGGCCCGAACTTGGTAAGCGCCGCTGCTGTCGGCGGGAATGGCAGTTCCGGCGGAAACGCGTTTGCCGGTTCGGCGGCTCTCACAATCGCGGATAGCGATGTTGACGTCGGCTCCGACGATGCCGGGACCGCATCACTGATTGTCTCGAGCAATGCGGTAGGCGGGAGCGGTAGCGAAAATTATGGCGATGCGACCGCAGCGGAGGCCATTCTTGCCGTTACCGGCGCCAGTCTGACCGCGCAAACGATACGGATCGAGGCCGACGCCCAGTCGACTGGCGACAGCGATACCGCGTCCGGCGGCAGCGCGCTCGGCGGGTCTGCACAGGCTAGCTTCGAGGATGCATCGATGCTGGACGCCGAACGCCTCGAACTGTCAGCCAACGCGTCCGGCGCGAGTGGCGGATCGGCAATCGCCGGTCTGGCGGATCTCCTCGTGAGCGGCGCCGAGAATTCGCGCGCTTCGATTCTCGAACTGTCCGCAAACGCGACCGGCTCCGATGAGAACGTGACCGGACGTTTCTCCGTAACAGTGGAGGACGGTGAACTCGCAGTCGGATCGCTGATCGGCAGCGCACTCGGCAATCAGCTTGCGTCCGATCCGCTCCCGTCCTCGGTCGTCGCCGAAGCGGGCAATCTTACGATCGAAGACAGCGCCCAGATCTCGACCAGCGACAGCTTCGAGGTTCGCGCCATCTCGGGCGGCACGTTTGGCGGCGATGGTGCAGCCATCGATATCGTTTCAGAGCGTACGATCGCGATCTTTGGAGACAACGATGAAGAAGCCGGCTTCACTGGCGATACGGTGACCCTGGTTTCCAACGACATCGAGATCAATGCCGGCGCCCGGATCGCCGCCACGTCGCTCGATCTCGTGTCCACGAACGCCGAAAATCCTGGCTTCATCGGTGGTCCGGCAGGGGCAGTAAACGACGACCCCGAACTCGGATACGTGCTGACCCAGGAGGAGATCGATCGCCTGGATATCGGCGCGCTCGGTTTTAGCCAGACAGGACTGGGCGGGCGCGATCCGGCAGGAGCCGATCTCGTAATCGGTGACGCGCGCTTCAGCGGGTCGGACATCGGCAACACATCGCAAGTGCAGATCGAGGTGACAGGATCGCAAGGCGCTATCAGGATCGAAGGAACCCTTGAATACGACGGTGCCGGAATCGAAGATCGGCTATCTCTCGTCGCTGCGGAGCGTGTCGAGATACGCACCCCGGGCGGTATACTGGTTCGCGACCCAGATTTCCTCCCGTCCGGCAGCCTGACGATCTCGTCAGGCAATATCTGGATCGCCGATGGGGAACTGGTCGACCAATTGCTGCTCGACCCCCTGTTCGATGGCCGCAACCAACAACTCTCGACCGCTGCGCCTGGAAGCGAGGATTCGTTCGGTTTCGTTCAGGCCGGATCGATAGGAATCTCGGTGGGCAATTCCTTGCTTGTGCGAAACACGGGCAGCGAAGGAGAGCTTCGCGGCCTGCTGGTCGGGGAAGGAGGTTTGTCGATTACGCAGGCTGAAACGGGGTCGCAAACTGCGCTCGACGTATTTGCCTATGGCGCGCGTCTGGACGGGTCCGGCGAACCGGTGTCCGGCGAGGCGTTCTTCCGGGAGGTGGACTTCGACATGACCGGCACGCCCGGTTCGCTCTATTCCGACGATTCCGAACTCAACAACTGCAACATCAATACGGGCGAATGCGAACGGGAACAGGTTCCCCCATCGCCGTTCGAATTCTTGGTCCCGGTAAACAATCGCGAGATCGTCGAAGCGGCCATCACCACAACGCAGCCGCCGGTCAGGACGGCAATTGAAAGCGATACCCGCTTCGGGATCGACTTTCCCAGCCTTTTGCGCGCGCCCCTGATCGACGATGCCGAGGCTCTGCGCGATCCGGTCGCAAGCGGCAGCGACAGTGCGCTCTACGTTGCCGACCCGGACGATCAGGCGGAGGAAGATGACGCTGACGAGGATGAACGGGGCGACGACACGGATGGGGAGGCTGGCGATGACAACTGATCCGTTTCTATCCCTGCCACGCAAAATTCCCCTGTTCTCGCGAACATTTTCGGGGCTGCTTGGTCTGGCCGTTGCCATTCTCGTGGCCCTGCCGAGCACTGCCTTCGCGCAAGTCGGACCCCAGGCTTCCTTGAGCTTGCGCGACACCTTCCCGGTCGGCACGAATGGATTGTGCGAAGCGCAGATACAGCCGCCGGAACCGGGAGATGGCCTGTTCGATCGAACCTATGCGATCCTGTGCCGCGATGCCGCGCGATCCATCGGAACGCTGTGGGTCGTGCGGGATGCTGGCGAGCGCGGCACTCCGCAGCGCTTTGCCGGATCCGAAGCGACCTGCGCCACGCGTCCCAATCGCGAAGTTCCGGAAGGATTGCGCAATGGCCGTTGGCTGGTCTGCTCGACCGAGGGGAATATCCTGCGCAGCGAATTGCTCATCGGCGAGGTCGGGGGCCGCACCTACGCGGCGAGCGGCCTAGCTGCATATGACAGCGCGCTTGCTCTTGGTCTGGCATCGCTCGTGCGAGATCGGGTCGTTGCCGGCGAAGTCGATATCCCGCTGACGCAGACCACCGACGAGATACAGTTCGCCCGGCAACAGGCGGAATCGATCAGCGCCGACCAGGCGTTGGGAGAAGCCTATCGGCGTTCGAACAGCGGCGAATTCGCCGAGGCGGCCGAATTCTTCGCTGCGTCGGCATCCCAATTTTCGGGCAACAGCGAAGTCGAAGCGCGCTTGAACGAAGCGCTGCTGCAATCGAACCTGGGAAATTACTCCGCCGCTCGGAGAGGGTTCGTCGGTACGCGATCGCGGGTGGCGGAGAGCCCGGTTCTGGCGCGACTTCAACGAAACTACGAAGCCATCGACGCCCTCAACCGGGATCGGCCCGGCGAAGCTGTTACGATTCTCGACAGGCCTCTTTCCAGCGAGTTTGCCGAAGCACAAGACTTGCGCGAACTGAAGATCGGACCGGCTATCGCCGATCGTCTTGCGGCTGAAAGCGACGGTGCAGTCGGCCGCGGCGCCTCTCAGGCGCTGACGCCGCTTGAACGGGCACAATTGCTCGACGGACAAGCCCGGTATCTGCGCGCAACGAGCCTGCGGCAGACCGGCGAGAGACAGCAGGCGGCACAGGAACTTGCCCTCGCGGAAGACACCTTTTCTCAGGTTCGCGAAGGCCGCGTTCTGTCGATAGCATGGTTGCGGGCGCAGGTGCTGGGCGAACTCGCGGAACTGGCCGAGCGTGAGGGTGATACAGGCAGGGCCGAAGGGTTGCATCGACAAGCGCTCGAACTGCTGTCCTTCAGCTATCCAGAAAGCCCCGCTTTCTATAGCGCGCAGGCGCAACTCGCCGGTTTGTATGCGCGGACGGGGCGGCGGGAGGAATCCCTGACCCTTTATCGTGATATCGTCGCGCGAGCAGACGGTCGGCCTTCGCCTTCGCTGCGCAGGTACATGGCCGACTACTTCGAACTCCTGATGGAAGACGGAGCCAGTGCGCAAGCTGCCGGCGACATGTTCTCGGCCAGCCAGTTGCTCCTTCGGCCCGGTCTGGCACAAACGCAGGCAGTGCTGGCGCGCGAGTTGTCAGGTGGAAGCGACGAGGCTTCGCTACTGTTTCGTCGCAGTGTCAACCTTGCCCGATCAATCGAAGCCCTGCGCGCATCGAACGCGCAGCTCGAACAGGACGCCATGGCCGATCCGCTGGTGCGACAAGCGCTGGTCGAACGGCGTGAGCAGCTTGCCGCGCTCGAGGGCGAGCAGGCACAATTGCTGCAGCGTCTTGCCGAGTACCCGCGCTTTCGGGCGGTTTCAGGCGGGACGATGGACCTTGCCGAAATGCAGGCGATACTTCGCGCCGACGAAGCCTATGTGAAAATGATCGCGCTCGATCGCGGCGCATTCATGGTGTTCATCCAGCCCGGGGACGCGATCGCCTTTCGCGTTAATGCTTCGCCCGACGAACTCGAGGGTCTTGTCGACCAGATCCGTGGCAGCATCGCCATCGCGGAGGCCGGTCAGGTGTTGACCTTCCCGTTCGACATCGAGAAGTCGAGAGAACTCTACGCACGCCTGTTCGCCCCTGTCGCGGACCGGCTGCCGGGTGTCGGCCATGTCATCTTCGAACCCGACGGGGCGATGCTGAAGCTGCCCATCAACCTGCTGGTGACCGACGATCAAAGCGTCGCGCGCTATCAGGCGCGGCTGGATCGGCCCGATGCCGACGAGTTCGATTTCCGCGACGTCGCATGGTTGGGGCGAAGCGCGCGCATCAGCACGTCCGTGGCGCCAAGTGCCTTCCGAGACGTCCGCGCCGCGCCTGCCTCTTCCGCTCAGCGGGCCTATCTAGGGCTCGGCGAAAACACACCGATCGGGCAGGCGCCGCCGGGAACGGCGGCGACACGTTCGGCGCTGGCTGGAGGCGAGAACTGCACATGGTCGCGCGATATCTGGGCCAATCCGATCAGGGCCGACGAACTCTACGACGCGGCGCAGCGTTTCGGCGGAGTGGAAAGTGCCCGTGCGACCGTCATCACGCGCGATGAGTTCACGGATACCGCGATCCGCACGCGCGAGAACCTCGACGAGTATCGCGTCCTGCATTTCGCTACGCACGGTCTCGTCACAGCACCCGAGCCGCAATGTCCGCCGCGACCGGCACTGCTCACGTCCTTCGGCGAAGGCGAGTCCGACGGATTGCTCAGCTTCGCAGAAATCTTCGGGCTCAGGATCGACGCCGACCTTGTCATCCTGTCGGCATGCGACACCGCCGGTAGCGCGACCGTCGGCGCCACCATCGAAGCGGGGATCACATCGGGTGGGGATTTTGCGCTGGACGGCCTCGTCCGCGCCTTCGTCGGTGCTGGCGGTCGGACGGTCCTTGCAAGTCACTGGCCGGTGCCCGACACGTTCGATGCGACGGAGCGGCTTATATCGGGCCTGTTCGAGCAGGGCGACAGCGAAACCGCCGAGGCGCTCAGGCAATCTCAACTGGCGCTGATGGACGACGCGAACACATCACATCCGTTCTACTGGTCGGCCTTTGCGGTCGTGGGCGACGGCGCATCCAAAGTGACGCAGTGACGGGCGCTTCGGCGGGCGCCGGACGAATACGGGGGCACGGGGGATGAAGGGTCAGAGGCCGCGCGGCGGCTTCATCTCGAAAGGCTGGCGGGCCGTTCGCGAGGCGGGAACGATGCAGCTTTGCATGACCGTCCTGCTGGTGCTGGCGGCGCTTTTTATCGCGCGGTTCAGCTGGACGTTGCCCGGCGAGACCGAAGAGCCGACACCGCTGACCAATGCCGCGGAACTCGCGCTGTACGACATGCGAGCGTATCTCGCCGCCGATATCGTCGAGCAGGATGATCGCATCGTCCTAGTGGTTTACGACGACCAGGCGCTCATCAACCTCGAACAGCGCTCCCCGCTGCCCCGTGACGCTCTGGCCGAAGCGCTGGGCAATCTTGACACGATGGGTGCCAAGGCGATCGGGATCGATATCCTGTTCGATCAGCCGCAGGCCGAGGATGCCGAACTGATCGAGACGCTGCGCGCGATGGAGACGCCCGTCGCGGTCGGATACGCCAACGTCGCGACCAATGCGGCGGACATCGTCTACGAACAGCAGGTCTTTCTCGATGAATTCATGGCCACGCTCGAAGGCAGCAATGCCCGGCCCGCCAGCATCCGGCTCGACGAGCAGTTCGGCGCGACACGGAAATGGCCGGACATCGTTGCTGGATTGCCGCCGCTCCTTGGCCGCGCGATGCTGCAGGATGCTGGCGGGCCGGCCGAACGGTTCGCGGGGTACGAGGGCGGTATCGAATACCGCCGAGCCCTGCGCGCCGGTCCGGAAGGGCAGGAGACGGGCCCCGATCGAACGCAAGGCGAACTTCAGGAGCCGCTGTTCCAGTCGCTTTCCATCGAACTGTTCCTCGATCTAGATCCGACGGTGGCGGAGTTCGTCGCGCAGGAGATCGAAGGCAAGTACGTCCTGATCGGCGGCGACATCGTCGATTACGACCGGGTCGAGACGCCGTTCACATCGTGGACCGGCTTCGAGCCGGCCGGGCTTTCGGTGCACGGCGAGATCATCGCACAGATGCTCGACGGCCAGCGATTGACGCCGATCCCGCCGGTCCTGCTCTGGGCCATGGCGGTTCTGGTGGTTGCGAGCGCGGTACTGACAGCACTGCTGGAATGGCCCGCGCGGCGGCTGGTGCCGCTCCTCCTAGTGCTGGCCGTCCTGTTCATCGGTATCCCGTTCTGGCTGCATATGCGCAATGTCGACACCTACGGTCTGCCTGCGGTTGGCTGGATCGTCGGGTGGATTGTTGCCTACACGGCCGTCACCGCCGCCGCGCGATCGGCCGGGGCGGCGCAGCGCAGTTTCGCGCAAGGTGCGCTTGGCAAGTACATCCCGCGCGACATTGCCCAAGCGATTATAGAGCAGCCCGAACTGTTGTCGCTGGGCGGAGAAAAGCGCGAAATTTACGTACTTTTCAGCGATCTCGAAGGGTTCACCAAGATGAGCCATGCGATCGAGCCGGAAATGGTCGCACGGCTGCTCAACCGCTACCTCGAGATGTTGAGCAAGGTGGTGCTCGATCACGGTGGCGTCATCGACAAGTTCGTGGGCGATGCGGTGGTCGCGTTCTGGGGCGCTCCGATCGCGCGGCCGGACGACGCGACCCGCGCCGCTCAAGCCGGATATGCGATCTGGCAGGCGGGTGAGGACTTCCGGCGCGAGGTCGCGGAGATGGATCCCGAACTGCCGCCCATCGGCAAGACCCGCGTCGGGTTGCATTTCGGCGAGGCGGTGATCGGGAATTTCGGCGGCGATACCCGGATCCAGTACACTGCCCTCGGCGACAGCATGAACACCGCCGCACGGCTCGAAGCGGCGAACAAGCCACTGCAGTCGAGCGTGATGGCGAGCCGGGAGTTCATCGCCCGGTCGGATCTAGACTGGTGGCGCGCGATGGGCCGCGTCGTGCTGCGGGGCCGGGCCCGTCCGGTCGATATCTTCGAACCGGCGCCCGATTTTCCGCGCGCGGACCGCCAGAAACTTGCTGAAGCCGCTGATTGTGCCGTCGACGATCAAGGCCGCGCCACCGCACTGGTCGATCAGGTGGCGGCTGGTCATCCGGACGATCCGGCGCTACACAATTACGCCAATCGCATTCGTAATTTGAACGAGGAGGGAGCCTATGTTCTGGGATAAGGCAAAGGCATCGTGCGCCATGTTCGCGCTTGCAGCTAGCGTTTTCGCGATGCCGGTCGCCGCGCAGGCTGGCGTCGTCGTCAAATCGAGCGGTCCTTCGTCTGGCACGTATCCGGTTGGACGACAGGTCGGGGATTCCGCTACCATCACGCTGCGCGCCGGGGACCGGATCACCGTGCTCACCGACGAAGGTACGCGCGTCATGCAGGGGCCCGGCACGTTCCGGGTCGGTGAAGGTGCGTCGCGGACGCAGGCACGCTTTTCCAATCTAACCCGCACCCGTGCCGCGCGCCGGGTACGTACGGGTGCGGTTCGCGGCGCCGACACCGGGCCGACCCGCAATCCGAACCTGTGGTACGTCAACGTCGCGGCGCCGGGCAATATGTGCCTGCTCGATCTTGACGCTGTGCGCCTCTGGCGTCCCGAGGCCGAAACCGCGCAGACCTACAGCATCGTCGACCAAGCGAACGACACCTCCGTAGAAGTCCCGTTCGTCGAGACAGAGGCGGTGCGCGCGCTCGATCCCGAAGGCATCGCCATCCGCGAGAGCGCGGAATACGCGATCCTTGGGCCGATCATGGAAGGCGAAAGCGGCGAGCAGCCGGACGTAAGGGTCCGCTTCGTGACGCTTGATCCGGAAAACGATTATACCAGCCCTGCAATGCTCGCCGCTGCGCTGCACGAGAAGGGCTGCAGCACGCAGCTCGAATTGCTTGCCGACACGCTTGAAGAATCGGCAGAATAGCGCGGCAGGCGGAACTCTCATCGCGTCACCGGATTCCAAGTCTTCCGTGCAGGACCACAAGGTAACCGTCTGGTTCGACGGTGCCTGCCCGTTGTGCCAGCGCGAGATTGCCGTGATGCGCCGACTGGATCGTCGGGGTGCGATCCAGTTCCTGGACGTGTCTGTTGACGCCGATCCATCCTGTCCGGTCGATCGCGGAGCGCTGCTGGCACGGTTCCATGCGCGCGAAGGCGCTGAGGTGCTGGATGGCGCGGCGGCTTTCGCGGCGATGTGGCGCGCCATTCCCGCCCTGCGCCCGCTGGGTCTGATCGCGCGGAACAGGATGGTGCTTGCGATGCTGGAGCGGGCATACCGGGCCTTCCTGCGCTTCCGTCCGACGCTCCAGCGCCTCGCTTCCTGACAAAGCACAATTTGCTTGCCCGCTCGCCGCGATGTGGCGCAGCGTGGGCATGAACGACAATGGAGAGGACGAAAGAACATGAGCAATTTCGGCGCGATGCAGAACGAGATCTACATGGCGGGTACGCAAGGCATTTTGCCCGACTACCCTGTCGATTTCGCGACGCTCGAAAGCCGTGCGCACGAAGCGCTCGGGCCCATGATGACGAACTACGTCGCGGGCGGTTGCGGTGATGAAAATACGCAGGATACCAATGCGAGCGCGTTCCACCATTGGGGCATGGTGCCGCGCATGATGGTCGATTGCACCGAGCGCGACCTTTCGATCGACCTGTTCGGCCTCAAGCTGCCGAGCCCGATCTTCATGGCCCCGATCGGCCTTAACGGGGAAGCGACGCAGGACCGGCATGGCGACATGGCCGCGGCCAAGGCTTCCGCGACGACCGGCGTGCCGTTCTGCGCCTCTACCCTGTCGAACGATCCGCTGGAGGACGTTCACGATGCGTGCGGGGAAACCCCCGCCTTCTTCCAGCTTTACACCCCGCGCAATCGCGAGCTTGCCGAAAGCCTGATCAAGCGGGCGGAGAAGGCCGGTTACAAGGCGATCGTCGTCACTCTGGACACCTGGCTTACCGGATGGCGCCCGCGCGATCTCAACGCATCGAACTTTCCGCAGCTTCGCGGGAAGGTGATGCAGAACTACTTCTCCGATCCGGTCTTCCGTTCGCTGCTCGACAAGCCGCCGGAGGAGGATCCGAAGGCCGCGATCTTACTGTTCGCCGCGATTTTCGGACAGGTGCTCACCTGGGACGACATGGAATGGTTCAAGTCGGTCACCGACCTTCCCATCGTTCTCAAGGGCATCTGCCATCCCGACGATGCGCGCCGCGCGGTCGATTGCGGGGCGGATGCGGTCTATTGCTCGAACCACGGCGGTCGACAGGCCAATGGCGGTATCGCGACGATCGACCTGCTCGAGGACGTGGTGAAGGCGAGCGGCGATGTCCCGGTGCTGTTCGACAGCGGCGTGCGTTCCGGCACCGACTTGGTGAAGGCGCTGGCGATGGGCGCGCGGGCGGTCGGCGTCGGTCGGCCCTATACCTACGGCCTCGCCATCGGCGGGGCGGAAGGCGCGGCATGGGTGCTGCGCTCCATCCTCGCCGAAGCGGACCTGCTGATGGCGGTGAACGGCTATCCGACTCTCGAACGGATCCGCGAAGCGGGGGTTCAGCGCATCGTCTGACCCTTATGGCGCCGCCTTGGCCACCGTCACCAGCTTGGTTTCGGTGTAGCCGAGATAGCCCTCGACCCCGCTTTCCGATCCGAAACCGCTATCGCCCGTTCCGCCGAACGGCGTTTCCGGCGATCCGACCCCGAAGTGGTTGATCGCCACCATCCCGGCCTTCAGCGCGCTGCCGAGATAATGCGATTCGTCGAGGTTCGCGGAGAAGGCATAGGCGGCGAGGCCATAGCGCAGCGAATTGGCGATCCGCACCGCATCCTCGATTTCGTCGTAAGGGACGATGCCCGCGATCGGGCCGAAAGGCTCCTCCACCATCAGGCGGCTGTCCGCCGATGGCGCGGCGATGACGGTCGGCTGGAAGAAGTGGCCCGGACCGTCGATCCTCGATCCGCCCGCGACGACTTCGCCCTTCTCACCGCCGAGCGATCCGACCAGCTCCTGCATCGCGGAGATACGGCCCGCATGGGCGAGGGGGCCCATCTCGACGCTGTCGTCGCTGCTGGCATCGCCGACCTTAAGGCCTTGCGAACGGCGCGCGAATTCCTCGACGAAGCGGTCGTACATCCCGCGCGCCACGAGGAAGCGCGTCGGTGAGACACAAACCTGTCCGGCATTGCGGAACTTGGTCGCGGCGCAGACCGCGACTGTGCGTTCGAAGTCGGCGCTTTCACCGATAACCACCGGCGCATGGCCGCCCAGTTCCGGAGTGAACCGCTTCATCCCTTCCGCTGCCAGCGCCCCCAACCGCTTGCCCACCGCGGTCGATCCGGTGAAGCTGACCTTGCGCGTGACGGGGGAGGCGATGAGGTGTTCGGAGATCATCGCCGGATCGCCGTAAACGAGACTGATGACCCCGTCCGGCAGGCCCGCATCGATGAAGCATTCGACCAGCATCTGCGCCGAAAGCGGAGTCGTCTCGGCAGGCTTGAGAATGCACGAGCACCCTGCCGCCAGCGCGCCGGCGAGCTTTTTCGCAGGCAGGTTGATCGGGAAGTTCCACGGGGTGAGCAGCACTGCCGGGCCGACCGGCTCCTGCGTCACGCGCTGTTCGAGGATGGTCGCGCTGCGCGTAGGGACCAGTCGTCCGCCCTGCCGCTTCGCCTCTTCGCCGAGGAAGTCGATCAGGTCGGCCGCGCCGGTGGTCTCGCCCAGTGCCTGCGCGTGCGGCTTGCCCATTTCGAGGGTCACGGTCCGGGCGACGTCTTCTGCCCGTTCGCGCAGCAGCTCGGCCGCGCGGCGAATGATGCGGAAGCGCTCTATGGCGGGCGTCGCCGCCCATGCGGGAAACGCCGTCTCTGCCGCGGAAAGGGCCGCGTCGAGTTGCTCTTGCGATGCCTTGGGACACTGGCCGATTACCTTTTCGGTCGCGGGATTGGCGACCGCCATCGTGCCTTCGCCGCCATCGGCCACCCATTCGCCGCCGATCAGCATTTTCGGGTTGCGGTAGGTCGTCATGATTTGCTCCTCGAAAGCATTGTATTTCCAACTTTACCTGACACACCTGACAGGGTGTCAGGCTGAATTTTCAGGTCCAAACATCTGGTCTGGCTTGTAAAAATGCCCGAAATCGCAGCCTGACACTTTTCCAACCCGTTTCACCTTTGGCGTGACCCATGCCGCCTTTCCCCATTGGCACGACGTCCACCTGTAGGAAACGTGCCCGCCCGGTCGCAGACATTCTTCGTCGCAATTTGTTTCGCTACGTTTGAAACCTTGTTGCGCATCGCGTAGCGGTCTTCCGCCCTAATCCCAAGGATCATCCCAAGGAGTCTTTCAATGCTTGTCGGCGTTCCCAAGGAAATCAAGCCTTCCGAATTTCGTGTCGGCCTGACGCCGGAAGCGGCTCGCGAGTATGTGGGCGCCGGGCACGAAGTGATCGTTGAAGCCGGTGCGGGCGGGGGCATCGACAAGTCGGATGACGATTATCGGGCGAGCGGCGCTACCATCGTCGACACGGCCGAAGAAGTGTTCGCGCGCGCCGGGATGGTGGTGAAGGTGAAGGAGCCGCAGGCATCCGAATGGCCGCAACTGCGCGAAGGGCAGATCCTGTTCACCTATCTCCACCTCGCTCCCGATCCCGACCAGGCGCGCGGCCTGATGGATTCCGGCGTGTCGGCAATCGCGTATGAAACCGTCACGGGGCCGGGCGGGGGCCTTCCGCTGCTCGCGCCGATGAGCGAGGTTGCCGGGCGTATCTCGATCGAGGCAGGGGCCCATGCGTTGCGCGCCAGCAATGGTGGCCGTGGGACCTTGATGGGCGGTGTCCCGGGCGTGGTGCCTGCGAATGTCATCGTGCTGGGCGGCGGCGTGGTCGGTACGCAGGCGGCGCGCATGGCGGTTGGCCTCGGCGCGCGAGTCGAAATCTTCGACAGGCGGCTGGAGCGGCTGCGCCAGCTCGACGAGATGTTCCAGGGCCGCGCTGTCACGCGATATTCGACCGCCGCGACGATAGAGCAGGCGCTTGCCTATGCGGACGTCGTCGTCGGAGCGGTCCTGATCCCCGGGGCGAGTGCCCCGCACCTGATCCCGCGCAGCGACCTCAAGCTGATGAGGAACCGCGCGGTGCTGGTGGACGTCGCGATCGACCAGGGCGGCTGCTTCGAAACCTCGAAACCGACCACGCATGAGAACCCGACCTACGAAGTGGACGGCATCATCCATTACTGCGTCGCCAATATGCCGGGCGCGGTGCCGCTGACGTCCAGCTACGCGTTGAACAATGCGACGCTGCCTTTCGGCCTTGCGCTGGCGGCGCAGGGGGTCAAGGCGTGCGAAGCCGATCCCCACCTTGCGCCGGGTCTGAACGTGCACGAGGGCAAGATCGTCAATGCGGCGGTGCAGGAAAGCCTGGGCTTCTGATCCCCGCCGCGGCGCGCATGCCGATCATGCCGAGTGTTCGACCACCGTCTGTTCGATGCTGCCGAAGATCGAGTGACCCTCCGCGTCGCGCATTTCGACTTTCACGGTGTCGCCGGGCCGCATGAAGCGCGTACTCGGCTCGCCATCTCGGATCGTCTCGATCATGCGGATTTCGGCGATGCACGAATAGCCGCGGCCGCCATCGGCCACCGGCTTGCCCGGATCGCCTTCCGGCCCCTGGTTGGAGACAGTGCCCGACCCGATGATCGTGCCCGCACATAGCGAGCGGGTTTTGGCCGCATGGGCGACCAGTTGTGCGAGGTTGAACGTCGCATCCTCGCCCGCATGGGCGCGGCCGAACGCTTCGCCGTTATAGTCGACCATCAGCGGCAGGTGCACCAGACTGCTGGCCCACGCATCGCCAAGCTCGTCCGGCGTGACCGCGACCGGTGAGAAGGCGCTGGCGGGCTTCGACTGGAAGAAGCCGAAGCCCTTGCCCAGTTCGCCCGGGATCAGGCCGCGTAGCGACACGTCGTTCACCAGCATGACCAGCTTGATGTGACCCGCGGCCTGCTCGGGCGACACGCCCAGCGGCACGTCGTCGGTGACGACCGCGATCTCGCCCTCCATGTCGCAGCCCCAGTCGATGTCGGCGAGCGGGATGTCCGCGCGTGGCGGGAGGAAGCCGTCGCTGCCGCCCTGGTACATCAGCGGGTCGTGATAGAAGCTGTCGGGCACTTCGGCGCCGCGCGCCTTTCGCACCAGTTCGACGTGGTTGATGTAGGCGCTACCATCGGCCCATTGATAGGCGCGGGGGAGGGGGCTGTGCGCCTCGCGCTCGTGAAAGCGTTCGCACGGAACCGCCTCGTGCTCGACATCGCGGGCCAGCACCTCGAGCTTCGGCGCGCATTCGCTCCAGTTGTCGAGCGCGGCCTGCATGGTGGGCGCGATGTTGTCGGCGGCGCAGTAGCGAGTGAGGTCTTTCGAGACGACGACGAGCCTGCCGTCGCGTGTTCCGTCGTTCAGGCTGGCGAGTTTCATTCAGTTGCTGTCCTGTTTGTGGGGGTTGTCCGGCTGGTTGTCCGGGTGAGCGCGCTGGAACGCCGGCAGGGCAAGGCACGCTGCCTCGATCCGGGTGATGCGCGGGTGCAGCGTCAGGTCGTAATGGAACCGGCGGGCGTTGTAGACCTGCGGGATCAGCACGCTTTCGAACAGGCCGGGCGCGTCGAACAGGAAGCTGCCGGTGTCGAGCTGCTTCAGCCGCGCCTCGACCGGATCCAGCGTGCGTTTCAGCCAGTGGCGATACCAGTGCTCGATCACCGTCTGCGAATGGCCGAGCGGTTCCTTGAGGTACTTCAGCACCGGCAGGTTGAGCGGGGCGTGCAATTCGGTCGCGATCGCATAGGCCAGCTCCCGCGCGGTATAGCGCTCCTCGATTCCCTGCGGCAGCAGGGGCGTGTCGGGGTAGGCTTCGTCGAGCCATTCGAGCATCGCCATCGACTGCGCCCGGTCGCGCCCGTCCGCTTCGAGCATGGGCACCGATCCGAACGGGTTGCGACTAGTGAACGCAGGATCCTTCTGCTTCGATTCGAGCAGGTTCACCGGATCGTTCTCGTAGGCGAGCCCCTTCAGCTCCAGCGCGATGCGCAGACGGTAGCTGGTCGAGCTGCGATAGTAGCCGTGGAGCTTCACGCCGGGGCTTCCTCGTTCAGCTTCAGGGCCGCCAAGCTGAAGGATGGAACACATGGAACACGGTTCTGCATATTTTTCCGCACCCCGTCCGGTGCGCGATATCCTCGCTCGCGTGACCTGAAGGTCGCACCGCTGCGGGCGGGCGGTCGCCCTTGCGGACCGCGTTGCGGTCCGGTTTCTGACTTCGGGGTTACGGGCATCATGCGTGCGATATAAGCTTCGATTCTGAAGTAGGACAGCGATCCTGACGCTCCACCGATCACGCGAAGGCCGGAATGCCGGTAATCGCGCGGCCGAGGATCAGGGCGTGGACGTCGTGTGTGCCCTCGTAGGTGTTGACCGTCTCGAGGTTCACCGCGTGGCGGATGACCTGGTATTCCTCGCTGATCCCGTTGCCGCCGTGCATGTCGCGCGCGGTGCGGGCGATATCGAGCGCCTTGCCCACGTTGTTGCGCTTGACGATCGAGATCATGTCCGGGCTGAAGCGCCCTTCGTCCATGAGCCGCCCGACCCGCAGGGAAGCCTGCAGGCCCAGCGCGATATCGCTCATCATGTCGGCAAGCTTCTTCTGGAACAGCTGCGTCGCCGCGAGCGGGCGGTCGAACTGCTTGCGGTCGAGGCCGTATTGCCGCGCGGCGTGCATGCAGAATTCCGCCGCGCCCATTGCGCCCCAGCTGATGCCGTAACGCGCACGGTTGAGGCAGCCGAACGGACCCTTCAGCCCCTCGACACCCGGTAGCAGCGCATCGGCTGGCACGCGCACTTCGTCCATGACGATGCCGCCGGTGGTGGAGGCGCGCAGCGACAGCTTGCCCTCGATCTTGGGCGCGGAAAGTCCCTTCATGCCCTTTTCGAGAACGAAGCCGCGGATCTTGTCGTCATGCGCGTCGCTCTTGGCCCAGACGACGAAGACGTCGGCGAAGGGGGAATTGGAAATCCAGGTCTTCTCGCCCGAAATGACGAAGTCGTCGCCATCCTTCTTCGCCCGCGTCTTCATCCCGGAAGGGTCGGATCCCGCGTCGGGCTCGGTCAGGCCGAAGCAGCCGATAAGATCGCCGCTGGCGAGGCCCGGCAAGTATTTCTCACGCTGTTCGTCGGAGCCATAGGCATGGATCGGATACATCACGAGGCTGGACTGAACGCTCGCCATGGAACGGTATCCGCTGTCGACCCGCTCGATCTCGCGCGCGATCAGGCCGTAGGCGACGTAGCTCGCGCCCGCACCGCCATATTGTTCGGGAATGGTCGCGCCGAGCAGCCCGGCCTTCCCCATCAGGGGGAAAAGTTCGGGCGCGCTGGTTTCGTTGCGGAACGCCTCGATCACGCGCGGTTGCAATTCGTCCTGCGCAAACCCGTGGGCCGCGTCGCGGATCATCCGCTCGTCTTCGGTCAGCTGGGTTTCTAGATCGAACGGGTCTTCCCAGTTGAACGGGACGATGCCCGAACCGGACGATGGCGCCTTGGCCGCGGGTGGGGCCGCCGGGGGGGCGTGCATGAATTGTCTCCTGTCGCGATGTCTGACCGGCCTTTGCAGAGCGGCGGACGGGTCGCAAGGGTAGGCTACCCGTGCCGCGACATTGCTTCGGCCGCTGGCTCGGGAAAGGAACCCTTCAGGACGCGGAAGGGTCCGTCCCGGCTTCGATCTGCGGGCCTAGCGCGGAGCTGACTGCTTCGAGCATGTCGGCCGGCGGACACGGCTTTTCCAAGGTCGTCGCCGTGGGAAACTGCGCGTGCACTTCCTCATTCGAATACTGGCCGGAATGGAATATGATCGGCACGTGTTCGGCCGCGAGCTTGCGCGCCAGCGGGAACACCATGCCATCGTCCAGCCGGATGTCGAGAATGGCGAGGTCCGGCTTTTCCTTCTGGAAAGCGAGCATCGCCGAGGAAATGCCCGAATGCGGGCCCACCACTTCGAAGCCAGCTTCCTCGACCGTGTCGCACAGGTCGAAAGCCACCACCATTTCATCTTCCGCCACGAGGATACGTCGGCTCATCATCGTCTCTCCTGCATCGCACGCAACAACGCGTACGGCTGATTGCCGATCCCACCGCGCAAAGGTGTATCACCGTTTCGATTTGAAAGCTTGCAAAAAATCATCGTTTATCGCGGGGTTATATCGCTGAATTACTTCTCGGTCTTACTGGGTCCTGCCGAACTTCTCGTCGAAACCGGACTGATCCCCGGCTTCCAGCAGCTTCGCCTGTTCTACCCAGTGATCGCGGCGGATGCGGCCCTTGAACCGGCCGAGCTGGTCGTCGACACGGTCGATATCCGCCTCGCTCCAGCCGGCGATCTGCGAAAACCGGGTGACGCCCTGTTCGTTGAGGATCGTCGCGAGCTTTGGGCCGAGACCCTTCAGCCGGGTCAGGTCGTCGCCGGTGGAGGCACCGGTCCGGCCGGGCGAAGCAGGTGGCGCGCCCATCGCGGCCCCGTGATCGCCCGTTCCAATTGCGGCTGCCCCGGACGGCGGGGAGGGGCGGGTGCGCTCCTCGCGCCGTGCCTCGCCATGCGGCGCGGCGC
>JBARZK010000089.1:0-9671 GCA_049649965.1 Erythrobacter sp. | reverse complement strand
ATTGCTGGGCATCGAGGATGTCGCAGCCGTGCTCGAACAATATGCCGGTGACCCGCGCGGTGATCCCGGGCCGGTCGGCGCAATCGAGCGTCAGGATCAGCGGGTTGCCGGTCACGCTGGTGTACTTACCGCCCTACGGTCAGGCTTGCGAAGATGGTCAAATAGTCCGCGCGGCTGTCGCTCGGGGCCGGCACGCCCCAGACGACCGAGAACAGCGTCGGCTCGCCGCTCCATTGCGGGATCGTCGCAACCCCGTCCGACCCCGTGACGAACCGCGCCGCGTCACCAGCCTGATTGAGCGGCGCGGCGAACACAGTCGCATTCGCCAAAGGCTGGCCGCGCCAGAAAACCTTGAGCGGCAGCGGCGCAGGACCGGCCTCGGCAACGACCTGCTCGAACGGGTTCACGAGCGGCACGATCTCGAGCGTCTGGCCGACCGGCTGCGTCACGTGTTCGGAGAGGATGTCTCCCACCTGGAACAGCGCCTTGGCACGTCTTGCGTACAGTTCGGTCCCGTTCAGACCCTGTTGCGTGCGCTTTGCCCGGTGCGCGGAGATGGCGGCGAGCCCCTCATGCTCGACGTAGGCGTCGAAGCGTTCGGCCTCCAGATCGCTGAAACTGGGATTGCTGGCGAAGGCGAGGACATGCGTGCCCGGTTCAATCAGCGCGATCGTCGCCGACCCCGCCTCGCCCTCGTCCGTGGTCCTGACGGCGTTCTGCTGGTCGTAAACCCGGTTGGGCTCGTGCAGCTGGAATGCACCGATCCGCTCCCAGTAAAGGCCCCAATCGCTGACGCCGTCCCCGCCATCGTTGAGATCGCCGACCTTGAAATCCACGCGAACCTCTTCGCGCAAGGTCGGGGTATGATCCTCGGGCTGGAGCCAGAAGCTGTGTGCGCCCGCCGCCGCCGGAACGACCAGGGCCAGTGCCGCGATTGCCGTACGCATCATACCGTCATCCTCTCAGCGCCGCGCTGGAGCAGCGCTATTGGGCAAATCGTCCATCGGTCCGCGACTATAGCCGCATGCAGCGATGGGCAAGCACGGGGTATCCGAGCCTCAGTCGGAGTAGCGGATCCCGATCTTGCCGGCGGCGGCATTGGCCGATCGCCGGGCCTCGTCCGTGTCCGCCCCGCTCGCCAGCGCGACCCCCATGCGGCGTCCGGGCCGCGTCGATGGCTTGCCGAACAGTCTCAGGTCGACCCTTTCGTCCAGAGCAAGCGCGCTCTCCAGTCCCTCGAACGCAAAGTTTGTGCTGTCTTGGTCGGCGAGGATGACGGCGGATGCGGACGGGCGCGCCGCGATCTCGCCCGGCACCGGCAGACCGAGGATCGCGCGGGCGTGGAGGTCGAACTCGCTCAGGTTCTGGCTCGCCATGGTGACCATGCCGGTATCGTGCGGACGCGGGGACAGCTCCGAGAATATGACCCGGTCGCCGGCCACGAAGAATTCCACGCCATAGAGGCCCCATCCGCGCCCCGCGCCTTCCAGCGCGCGGACCACGCTTGCAGCCATGTCCTGCGCTTGCTGCAAGGCCGTGCGATCCATGGCGACGGGTTGCCAGCTTTCGCGGTAATCGCCGCCCTCCTGCACATGGCCGATCGGCGGGCAGAAGGTGATGCCATCGCGGTGACGCACGGTCAGCAGGGTGATTTCGTAGTCGAAATCGACGAATTGCTCGACGATCACCCGGGCCCGGTCGCCGCGCATGTTGGCGACGGCGTGGGTCCATGCCGCTTCCAGTCCGGCGCTGTCGTCGACCCGGCTCTGCCCCTTGCCCGACGAGGACATGACCGGCTTCACGACGCATGGGAAACCGGTATGGCCCGCCGCTTCGTACACTTCGTCGAGCGATTCGGCGTAGCGATACCGCGAGGTCGAAAGGCCCAGCTCGCCCGCGGCAAGATCGCGGATCGCATCGCGGTTCATGGTCAGTTGCGTCGCGCGCGCGGAGGGCACGACGTTGAAGCCTTCGCTCTCCAGATCGGCGAGCACTTCGGTACGGATCGCCTCGATCTCGGGAACGATCAGGTCGGGCCGATGCTTCTCGACCGCCGCACGCAGGGCGGTGCCATCGAGCATGGCGAAGACCTCCCGCCGATCGGCAACCTGCATGGCCGGCGCATCGTCATAGGCGTCGCACGCCACCACGTATGCGCCCAGCCGCTTTGCCGAAATGGTAAATTCGCGGCCGAGTTCGCCCGCGCCCAGAAGCATAATCTTTGCAGTCGCGCTCATGCCCTGCGATTAACGCGAGCCGACGCTTTACCCAAGGGGGTGTTGCAGGTTCAGCCCTGCGGGCCGCTGCCGCCGCGATCGATCATTGCTGCGATGTCTACCCGCGGCGAGAGATGTACGCGGCCGCCGGGTGCGCGATGGCGCGCGTTGACCGCCTGCTTTCCCCCGCCGGCGCGGGCCATGACCAGCCCCAGTTCGGCCTGCCGCATGGTCCAGTCGACGCTGCCTTCGAGACCTGCCAACCCGGCGCTGGCCGTCAGCGTCGCATCGCCCGGCGACGCTTCGTCGGTCAGATCGGCAAAGGTTCGAAGCACGTCCTCGACCCAGCTTTTCGCACGGTCGGCCGACACGCCCGGCAGGACGACGGCAAAACGTTCGCCGTCGATGCGGGCCAGATCGTGCTCGGGATGGGCCATCGCTTCGAGGAAGCGGGCGAAACCCCAGAGTATGTCGTCGACGGCGCGCTGCCCGTATTGTAGCAATATCGCCTGCATCCGGTCGATGGCGAAGACGACCACCACGTGATCGATGTCGGCGGCAAGATAACTTTCCATCTTCGCGGAAATCGACCGGCGATTGGTCAGACCGGTCAACGGATCGGTCAGAACCGGGCGATGTTCGGTCCGCCGGAGAGACGTGTTGTCAGGCAGGGGCCGAAGGATGCCGATCGCCCCTTCCTCGTGCGGGATCGTGCGAAGGTTGAGCGCAAACCATTTGCGGCAGGTCTGCAAGTCCGGACAATTCGCCAGGTCGGTATGGCTGGAACCGCAGGTCTCGTCGCTGCAGGTCAGTACCGGAAACCGCATCCAGTCTGCCGCGTCCGTGTCCCCGGTCGGTTCGCCCTTCAGAACCTGCGCGGCATAGCGGGAAATTGCTTCGCCATGGCCGGCTTCGGCAAAATCGGAGATATGGGGCATCACCAATAGCGCCGACAGGTCCATCCCCAGCTCGGATGCATTGCGCGAAGCATGAATCACGAATCCATCGGCGTTGATGCGGAAAACCACATCGCCCGATTTGCCCGCCGGCAGCCCGGGTAGCAGGCTACCATGCGCTGTACTGGTTTGCATTGTCATGCCGATTGCCCCCGGCTTTGCGACCATTTCATTTCCCGCGCGAATCGTATTCGCTTCTTCGGCGGGCTCGCCTTTCTTCGAATTGGCCCCGGTTTAATCAAAGTCCCCCAACTGGGTGACGGATTTAACTAACCTAGTATTAACTACGTATCTTGAGCATGCTTATTAGCACACAAGAGACGCGCGAACAGCCTTATTCGACCAAATTAATAGCGTTAGACTTCGATCATTATCTTTACGCGAGAAGGAGAGGTCGCGAAAGCCGTTGCAATACGTAACCGGCAATCCTCGACGACATCGTTCCCGCTGCTGTGGGTCGCCGACCACGCCAGTTGCGATGCATCGACACCAAGCGTTTCGGCGATCGCTTCCATGCGTTCGGGCAGTGGGCGGGCCTTGTCCTTTTCCCACGCCCAGACCGTCGGCTTGCTGACATTGAGCGCTTCTGCAACCTGGGCGAGAGTCAGGCCCCGCTCTCGCCGGAACTTCGAAAGGCGTTCGCCGAGAGAGCCGCCGCCGGGGCGGACCTCCATGCCCTCGGGCCGGGGATCGGCGTCGGCCGGCGTCGCCCGCAATTGGGTTGCGGACAGGGCCGCTTCGCCAAGAGCCTGCTGAAACGCGCAGCCATTCAGGCGTCCGCTCTGCCATACGATCTCGGCACCGACCGGCCCGACCTCGGGCAAATCGATCGCCAGCGTGTCGCCGACGTCCAGCGACAGGTCGGTTTCGATCAGCAGGCCCGCTGCCGACAGATTATGGACGACGACATTGGCTTCCTCGCCATCCGGCAAGGCTCCGCTGGTCTCCAGCCGCAAGGCGCGACGGGCGCTGCGACGGGTCGTCATACTATCGTTTGCGGGTTCGAGATGCGCCCTGAACGCCATTCATGCGGCTCCTGCTCCAGAGCAGCGAACATTTGGCTCAAATAGTTAACAAACAATAAGCGCAGCGTGCCTAACGCGCTGGAACACCCTTCCGGTGCGACGGCGGGGTGCCCCGACGCCCGAGGCCCGAGGCCCGTCCTCAATCCTCGGCGTCGAGGCCGTAGGCGGTATGCAGGACTCGCACGGCCAGTTCGGTTTCGTCCTCGTCGATCATCACGCTGATCTTGATTTCCGACGTCGAAATCGCCTGCACGTTTATGCCCCGGTCCGACAGGGCGCGGAACATCGTGCCTGCGACCCCGGCATGGCTTTTCATCCCCACGCCCACGACGCTGATCTTCGCGATATGGTTGTCGGTGATGATGCGGTTGAAACCGATGAGCTCGCGCCGCTCCTCGAGCAGGGCCTGTGCCCGGGCGAGGTCCGACTGGGGCACGGTGAAGGTGACGTCGGTTTCGCCCTTGTCGCGCCCGACATTCTGGATGATCATGTCGACATTGATGCTGGCCTTTGCCAGCGGATCGAAGATCTCGGCGACCGCGCCCGGCTTGTCCGGCACGCGGGTCAGGATGATCTTCGCTTCGTTCTTGTCGTGCGCGATACCCGTGACCAGCTGGCGTTCCATCAGGCCGTTCTCCACCAATTCGTCCATTTCCTCGTCCGACACTATCATCGTGCCGGGCAGGTCGTCGGCCGCGATCGCGTCGTCCCCCACGAAGCTGGAGAGCACCTGCACGCGCACCCCGGCCTTCATCGCCAGCCCGACCGATCGGGTCTGCAAAACCTTCGCCCCGACGCTCGCGAGTTCGAGCATCTCTTCGTATGTCACCGCCTTGAGCTTGCGTGCCCTTGCGACGATGCGCGGATCGGTAGTGTAGACGCCGTCGACATCGGTGTAGATGTCGCAGCGATCCGCCTTCACCGCCGCTGCGACAGCGACCGCCGACGTGTCCGATCCGCCACGCCCCATCGTGGTGATCCGGCCGCTTTCCGAAATCCCCTGGAAGCCGGGTATGACCGCGATCTGCCCTGCTTCGAGCGCCTCGATCATGTCCGGCGCCTCGATTGCGTCGATCCGGGCCTTGGAGTGATTCTCCGCCGTGCGGACCGGCAATTGCCAGCCGAGCCAGCTGCGCGCCTCGAGTCCTAGCGATTGGAGGGTCAGGGCAAGGAGGCCGCTGGTGACCTGCTCCCCGCTGGAAACCACCACGTCGTATTCAGCCGGGTCGTAGAGAGCGTTGGCCTCGCGGCAGAAATTGACGAGACGATCGGTTTCGCCCGCCATTGCGCTGACGACCACGGCAACCTGCGTGCCGTTCTCTCCGGCGGCGGCCTGTGCGCGCACGATATTGGCAACACGGCGTATGCGCTCGGTCCCGGCCATGGAGGTGCCGCCGAACTTCATAACGATGCGTTGCGCGCGATTGGCCCGCGTTTCGGACAACTTCAATCCACTCCCGCTGGCGAGGTCGTGCGCGCGCTGTTAAAGAGACGCGATGGGAAACGCAAACACCGATCCTGCACCCTCGGGGGTAACAATCCGCCCCGGTGAGGCTGCATTCTTTGCCGATCTTGCGCGCGACTGGTGGAATCCGCGCGGCAAGATGGCGAGCCTGCACCAGGTCAATCCCGTCCGGCTCGCGTTCATTCGTGCGGCCATAGATGCGCATTTCGGCTCCGACCCGGACGCGATCCGCCCGCTGGACGGCAAATCGGCGCTCGATATCGGGTGCGGAGCGGGGCTGGTGTGCGAACCGCTGGCGCGCCTTGGCGCGCAGGTGACCGGAGTCGACGCGGCGGCCGAGAACGTGTCTGCCGCCGCCGCCCATGCCGAGGCCGGCGGTCTCGATATCCGTTACATGGCAGGCGAAGTCGCTTCGCTCGATATCGGGGAATTCGACCTCGTCACCTGCCTCGAAGTGGTCGAGCACGTCGCGGACAAGCGCGCCTTCCTTGCCGATGTCGCAGGGCGACTGGCGGCGGGAGGCCTGCTCGTCCTGTCGACGCCCAATCGCACCGCGGCGAGCCGACTTCTGCTGGTCGGGGCCGCCGAAGCGATTGGCTACGTACCGCGCGGGACGCATGACTGGAACGACTTCGTGAAGCCCGAGGAACTGGAATCGCTTCTGGGCGAGGTCGGGCTGTCGGTCATCGAACGGCGCGGCGTCGCCTACCTGCCCGGCAAGGGGCTGCGCCTGTCAGACAACGAAGCGTTGAACTACATCCTGTCTGCCAAACGCGCGGTTTAGTGAGAGGAGGTAGCGTCGATCAGGGCGACGAACTCCCCGATATTGTCGACGAAGAACCCGTCTGCCCCGGTCGCGATCGCGGCGCGCCACAACCTATCGTAGGCGCCGGGCGAGGACGGCCCGCCCGGCCGCTGGAGCGCTTCGGGCAGGAAGCCGTTTTCCGTGCGCAGGGTCCAGGGGTGCACCTTCAAATCGGCGGCCTGCGCGTCCGACACCAGGCCGGTCGGCTGCATCGTCGCCGGATCGATGACGTGCCCCAGCCACGGCCCGATCCCGTCGGCATATTGGGCGATCTCGCGCAGGCCAAGGGGCGTGATCATCTCGGCCCAGCGCATTTCGGGTTCGTCATACGGCCCGCCCTCGGGGCCGATCAGCAGCACCAGCGGCGTATCGACCCGCGCGTTCAGGCGCTGTAGCGGGCCGACCTCGAAGACCTGCACGAAAACCGGATCGTCCGCATCGTCGAGGTCGAAACGCTGCAACTCGCGCACCATGAGGTCGACCATGTCGATCCCCTCCTGCTCGAGCAGCAAGGTAGGATGCTTGAGTTCGGGGTACAGGCCGATGGTGCGACCGCTCTCGCCCTCCTTCGCGCGGACCAGATCGACGATCTCGGCGAATGTCGGGACCTGGTAGAGACCGTTGAAGCTCGCGCTGGCGGGCCGGATGTTGCCGACCCGTTCGCGGGCGCGCAGGGTGCGTATCTCGGCGAGGGTGAAGTCCTCGGCGAACCAGCCGGCGACCTGCTGCCCTTCGACATTCTTGGTGCGGCGGCGGTCGGCGAATTCCTCGCGCGATGCGACATCGGTCGTGTCCGACAGCTCGTTCTCGTGCCGCGCGATCAGGTGCAGGTCCTTGGTCACCACGAGGTCGGGCTCGATGAAGTCGGCCCCCTGGTCGATCGCGCGTTCATAGGCAGCCAGCGTGTGTTCGGGTCGCTCGCCGCTCGCGCCGCGATGGGCGATGACGAGCGGGCGATCCCGAGGCGCAAGCTCCGCGCCCGGTTGAGCCGAAACGCTCGCCGGGACCGCCAGCATCAGCATTGCGAGACAGGCGATCCTGTTCAGCAAAACGCGTTCTCCCATTCGCTCTGCGTGAAGCCGACCAGCACGCGTTTGCTATCGGGCCTCGTCGCGACGGGACGCTTGATGAGGCTTGTATGTTGCAGCATCAGGTCGATCGCCTTGCCTCGGTCGAGAACGCTGGTCTCGGCTTCGTCGAGCTTGCGAAACGTCGTGCCACGCCGGTTGAGCAGGACTTCCCAGCCGACCGCGTTGCACCATTCCTCCAGCGTGTCGGCCTCGGCGCCCTCCTTCTTGAAGTCGTGAAAGGCGTAGTCGACGCCGTTCGCGTCCAGCCATTTGCGCGCCTTTCGCACGCTGTCGCAGTTGGGAATACCGTAGAGTTGGATCATCGGACGAATCCTACACGATGGAACACATGGAACACGGTCCTGGGGGGAAATTCTCCAGCGACGGACCGCGCCGGTTTGCGCCGGGAATGAAAGAGATGGCCATGTTCATGACAGGCGCCCTAGCGGCCCGCGCCGGTGTAGGACAGGTGCGCATCGGCAATCGCCACCGCGAGGGCATCGGCCGCATCCGGGCCGGCCGGCTTCGCGCCGGGTAGCAGCATGGCCACCATCGCCCCGACCTGCCCCTTCTCCGCAGCGCCCGTCCCGGTAACGGCTTTCTTGACCAGCCGCGCGGCATGTTCGCGCACCTCCAGCCCCACACCCCCGCACGCCGCCAGCACGGCGCCGCGCGCCTGTGCCAACTTGAGCGTGGATTGCGGGTTCTTGTTGACGAACACCTCCTCGCACGCCGCGCGGTCAGGCCGATATTCGGCTATGACGGCGGCGATCCCGGCATGAAGCGCGGCCAGGCGCTCCGCCATCGGGGTCTTCGCATCCGTCGCGATCTCGCCATTGGCAATGTGCGCAAGCCGCGCGCCATCGACCCGGATCGCGCCCCAGCCGGTGCGCGAAAGCGAGGGATCGAGGCCGAGGATGATGGTCGCCGCCACGCCGCCGCTCAGGCGTCGAGCTTGTCCATCACGTCGTCGCTGATCTCGTAATTGCCCCACACGGTCTGAACATCGTCGTCGTCGTCGAGCGCGTCGATCAGCTTGAGCAGCGTTCCCGCGCCCTTTTCGTCCATCTCGACGGTGATGTTGGGCTTCCAGGCGAGCTTGACGTTTTCCGGTTCGCCCAGCGACTTTTCCAGCGCGTCGGCAACTGCGTGAAGGTCGTCGGCGGCCGTCCAGATGGTGTGGCCGTCCTTGCCGCTCTCTATGTCTTCCGCGCCCGCTTCCATCGCGGCCATCAGCACCTTTTCCTCGTCACCGGCAGAGGCGGGGTATTCGACCAGCCCCAGCCGCTCGAACCCGTGCGCGACGCTGCCCTCGGTCCCCAGATTGCCGCCGTTCTTGCTGAACGCGGTGCGCACGGCGGTGGCGGTGCGGTTGCGGTTGTCGGTCAGCGCCTCGACGATGATCGCGCTGCCGCCCGGCCCATAGCCCTCGTAGCGCACTTCCTCGTAGTTCTCGTCGTCGCCGCCGGTCGCCTTGTCGATGGCGCGCTGGATGTTGTCCTTTGGCATGGACTGCGCCTTGGCGTTGTTGATCGCAAGGCGCAGGCGCGGGTTCATGTCCGGATCGGGCGCGCCCATCTTCGCGGCGACCGTGATTTCGCGCGAAAGCTTGGAAAACAGGTTGGAGCGCTTCTTGTCCTGCGCACCCTTGCGATGCATGATGTTCTTGAATTTGGAATGGCCTGCCATGGGAACTCTTCTGGTTTGGCTTGAGCTTTGCTTAAGAGCCCTCGCATTAGACCCATGGACGATATGCCGACAAGCCCTGCGACCACGCATACCCATCACACGCCGGAACCGTTCGCTCCGACGCCCACGATCGGCGACGAATGGCGCCGCTTGGCACGGTTCCTCGTCCGGCCCGATCTGCCGGTCGAGGCGGGGGCGCGGCGGCCGCTGACGATCTTCGCCCGGCTCTACGCCCTCGATATCGCGATCATGCTCACCCTGATCCTCGCTGCGGGCATCGCGGTCGCGGCGGGCGTGGATTTGCCGGAAACCGCGCTGGCAGGGATGGAGTTCACGCCGCTGGTCGTGCTGCTGGTGATCGTCGTCGCACCCGTCATGGAGGAACTGGCCTTTCGCGGCTGGCTTGCGGGGCGGCCGGGGCAGCTTGTCGCGCTCGGCCTGTTGC
>JBARZK010000088.1:0-25537 GCA_049649965.1 Erythrobacter sp. | reverse complement strand
ACCTTCGGCACCGTCAGCCGAACGAAGGCTTCGCTGCCAAGGTTGGGCCCCTCCTCGACCCAGCTCGATGCGAGAGTTACCGTTTCCGCGCCAACCTCGCTGGCAAGCGCTCGCAAGCGGCCCATCGACCCCGCATCGTTCGATGCCGCCGGGAAGACGACGGTCCCGCGCGGGAACCTGCGCCCGTCCTGTACGAAAGCCTCATCTGTTACGCGACCTTCCAGTCCTGCGCGTAGCGCGAGGACCACCAGGCGCGCCTGCCCGCTATCGGTCCACGGAACGGCGATGGCGAAATCCCCGCTGCCGCTCGCGACCGGTGGAACCGGGGCGTCCTCGCGCAGCGTCGCCCCGCTCACACTCCCGCCGCACACCGCGACGTCCAGACCGCTCATCAATCCCACGGACCAGGCGGTCACATCGTAGAGTTCGTGCGGAAGATCCTCCGACCGGCGCTGCTCCTGCTCGGTAACGAAGTCGCGCGGCAAGGGCGTGTCGCGATCGAGCAGGCTGCGCACGAGCCGCGCGGCTGGCTGCGCCTGCGGTACTGCGATGAAGCCTTGCGGATAGTTCCGCCCACAGGCGCTTGCCGGACCGTCCTGACGATAGACCGTAATGCCCTGCGCAGCGAGCCGGCGCCCCAGCGTCTCGGCATTCCAGCGGCGCTGCGAAAGGTCGATGACGTAGCTGGCCGAACCGGCAGCCCCTTGCGCGTTCTGACGGCGATAAGTCGCGTAGTTCGAAAGGAAAGAGTCGGCATTGCGCGCCACCGCTTCTGCGGTCGAAAGGCTGGCGACGAAGTGGTTGCGCACCCCTTGGGCGTAGGTCAGCTCGGTCCCGTCGCGCCGCTCAAACACCAAGCCGCGCGCGGATCCCTGCTCGTAGGTGCTGCCGATCGCGCCCTGATGCGTATTCCACGTATCGCCATAGCCGGGATAGAACAGGTCGTAGACCTCCCGGGTAAAATAGGGCTCGCCGATCCGGTCGAACCATTCGGCGTTGTTGCGCCCGATGATCGCGTAAGCGTCCTGCTGGGCAGGCGTTATATTGGGATTGATCGGACGCGCGGCAGGGGAGAAGAAATAGGTGTCGTCGCCGCTCATCTCGTGCACGTCGACAACCACGGTCGGCGCCCAGTCGCGCATTGCCGCGACCTTGCCGCGCGTTTCGGGCTGGCTCAGTGTGAACCAGTCGCGGTTGAGATCGAACATGTAGTGATTGACCCGCCCGCTCGGCCAGGCCTCGTCATGCTCGGCCGCCTGCCGGTCGGCCGCCGGCTCGATGCCGACCGCACCGCGGAAATGGTTGACGAAACGTGCCCGGCCATCGGGGTTCTGCATCGGGTCGATCACGACGATCGTTTCGTTCATGATCTGGTCGATCCGCGGCTCTCCTTGCGCGGCGAGCAAGTGATAGACGGTCATCAATGCCGCGTCGGTGGACGAAATCTCGTTGCCGTGCACCCCGTAGGCGAGCCAGGTGACCGGCAACGCATCGCCATTGCCCGGTCGTCCGGCAGCGAGATTGGCGAGGTCGGCGCGGATCGCATCCAGCCGCGCGATGTTCTGCGGCGCGGACAGGACGAGGTAATGCAGCGGGCGCCCCTCCCAGCTGCGCGCATATTCGACCATTCGGACGCGCTCCGGTGCGGCCTCGACCAGCGCATCCAGATATTCAAGCGCCTCGACAGGGGACGTGATCCGTTCACCCGGTTCGTGGCCGACCGTGCCGGCAAGCGTCGGAATTGCATCGTCGAACTCCCCAGGCAGGAAGGACTGAGCCTGCGCGCGAGCGGAGAGCAGGAGGCCGGACCCCATGAGACCGGAAACCAGTGCCAGAAATGCGAGGATGCGCCCGAGATTGCTCGTCATTCGTCGTGGTCCGATCGGTTTGCAGCCAGATGAAGGCGGGTGTTCGCCCATGGGAAGCGGAAGATCAAGTCGATGTGCATGTGCAGCATGGGAGGTAGGCCTGATCCTTTCCTTTGCGAAGGCAACCAGACACTATTTCATCACAAGATTGCAACACGGTCGGCAGAATTATAATTTTATGCTGTAACCCGCTTGACACATCCCTGCAGAACCGTGACCTTGCCGCATTGCAACATGCTTGCGAACGGATCGTAAAACGGGGAAGAACGATGAACGCTGCAACGATTACTCGCCAGGCCCTCCTGCTGACGGCGGCGAGCGCACTGCCCTTCGCCGCGCAGGCTCAGACCACTGGTCAGGAAGACGAACCGGTCGCGGACGCACCCGCACCAGCGGTAGCAGTGGCGGAAGAGGGCGTGGACGTTATCGTCGTCACCGGATCGCGCATCGCCCGCGACCCCAATATCGGTTCACCCGCCCCGATCGTGGCGATCGACGGTGAGGTTCTGCAACAGTCGGGCACGGCGGACGTCGTCGATGTGCTGCGCGAAATTCCCGCACTGACGACCTCGACCTCGGCCGAGGGTTCGATCGACGGGTTGTTCTCCGGCGGCCTCGGCGTCGGGCAAGCGACGCTCAACCTTCGGGGACTCGGTCGCCAGCGTACGCTCGTCCTGGTGAATGGCCGGCGTCACGTATCGGGCGTCGCGGGCGAACAGGCCGTCGACATCACCTCGATCCCCACCGCCCTGATCGAGCGGGTCGAAACCCTCACCGGTGGCGCTTCCTCGCTCTATGGCGCGGACGCGGTCACGGGCGTCGTCAACTTCATCCTGCGCGACGATTTCGAAGGGATCGAGGGCAATATCCAGTCCGGCATCTCCTCCGAGGGCGACGCCTGGCGCATCAATGGAGACCTGACCTGGGGCACCAATTTCGCCGATGGACGCGGCAATGTGACCATCAGCGGGGAATACGCTTATGCGGAGGAATTGCAGTTCGGAGATCGCGGATTTTCACGCGACAACGGTCTGTTCGACGATCAGGCCAACCCCGCCCTGCGCTTCCAGGCAGGCGATATCAGCGCCGACACGCCAAATTTCGCCGACTACTTTTCCGTGGGAAACAGCGGCTTCCCGACCGGCTTCCTGATCCCGACGCCCGGCAGCGGCGCGTTTGAGGACATTTTCACAGACGGCGCCACGCCCACCCCGGCCGAACAGGCGCTGATCGACCGTTCGCTCAACGCGCCGCGCCGTTTCATCGCGCGGCAGCCGACCTTCTCGCTTTCCTCGCCCGGCGGGGTCGTCGCGCCCGGTGATATCGGCCTCAGCGACGGGCCGGACATCAACGGCAATGGCGTGCCCGACTGCCTCGAAAGCTCGGTCGGGTTCAACAGCACGTTCAACGCCGGGGCGTTCGGCCTAGCCGGAGGCTGCGCGGTCATCGCACCCGATGGCAGCGTCGGTGTCTACGAGGATGGCGCCATCACCGGCCTCTTCAACCAGTTCGGCGGCCCGGGCATCGCCAACAATTTCAACGCCGCCTCGCTCATTCCGGAAGCCGAGCGCTGGTCGGTCAACGTCAACGCCTCCTACGATATATCGAGCGAGGCGGAGCTGTTTTTCGAGGGCAAGTACGTCTCGAATGTCGCCGAATTCCAGAATCCGCTCAACACGTTCTACGATCTTCTGACGATCCGCGCGGACAATCCCTTCATCACCCCCGAACTCGAGCCCTTCGTCGCCCCGCTGTTTTTCGGCGATGGCGAGCAGGAGGGGTTCTACATTACCCGCGATCCGACCGACCTGGGCCCGAACCGGGACCGCTTCGAATATGAGACGATCCGCTTCGTCGGCGGTGTGCGGGGCGATATCACCGATCATTTCGCTTACGAGATCGCCGCCAATTACGGGCGTTTCCAGCAAACGGTGTTCGACAACAACCGCGTCGTCCTCGACCGCTTCTTTGCCGCCATAGACGTGGTCGAGGGTCCGAACGGAAACCCGATCTGTCGCTCCGATATTGATTCCACGCCCCCGGCGACGACGCCCTTCGGCATTCCCGCAGGCGATCCCGGCTTCTTCAGCTTCAACCCGGGCGACGGGCAATGCGCGCCTGCGAACATCCTAGGCGGTGTCGGCGCGATCAGCCAGGAAGCGATCGATTTCGTCACCGCGACCGTGGTCAACGAATTCGAGCTCGAGCAATTCGTCGTCAGCGCGATCTTCACCGGGGATACCGGTGCGATGTTCGAACTGCCCGGCGGCCCGATCGGATACGCCTTCGGCTTCGAACTGCGCGAGGAGCAGAGCGTGTCGCAATTCGATCCGCTGGTGCGCGGCGTCGTGCCGGTCACGACGCCCGATGCCGATGAGGGCGACCTGCTGCGTGACCTGGACATCCCGCAGAACTCGCTGGTTTTCGACCCGGCATCGGTCATCAGCAATTCGGGCGGCGAATTCACCGTCTACGACCTGTTCGCTGAAGTCAGGGTTCCGATTTTGGCAGGCGTGCCCTTCGCGGAAACGCTGGAGGTGAGCGGGGCAGCGCGCTTCTCCGACTATTCGACCGTCGGCACCACCTTCACCTGGAATGTCGGCGGACTGTACGCGCCGACCCGCGACATCCTGTTCCGCGGCACCTATGCCGAGGCAGTGCGCGCACCGAACATCAACGAGTTGTTCAATCCCGCGCAGGGCGAGTTCTTCCGCCCGGTCGACCCGTGCGATCTCGGCAACCTCGTGACCGCACCCGATCCGACCCTGCGCCAGAACAATTGTGCGGCCTTCTTCGATGAGATCGGCTTCGATCCGACTTTGGGAACAGGCAGCTACGCCTTCGTCGATCCGCTCACGGCCCGTTTCTCCGGCTCGATCAGCGGGAACCCGGAACTGGAAGAGGAAAGCGCCACGACGTGGACCGTCGGCGCGCAACTCACGCCGCGCTTCCTCCCCGGCCTTGTCGTCTCGGTCGATTATTACAACATCGAGATCGAGGATGCGATCAACGCGGTGAGCGCGCAGGACATCGTCGACAATTGCGTCGACAGCTCATCGATAGACAACTCGTTCTGTGATCTTTTCGAACGCAGCCCGACCACCGGCGGCTTTGCCTTCCTGAGGCAGAGTTCGCTCAACTTCGCGCGGCAGGAAACCGCAGGCGTAGAAGCCGCGATGCAATACGCCTTCGACGTCGGCGATTTCGGCCTCACCTTCAACGCCAGCGGCACCTGGGTCGACAAGCTCGACGATTTCTTCGATCCGAGCGACTCGACACTCGTGGACCCGGAACTGCGTGAATTGCAGCGTCCCGAATGGGCGGGCCGGGCTTCACTCGCGGTGGAATACGGCGCGTTCGGCGTGACATGGTCGACCAGCTATCTCGATGCGCAAGGCCTCCGCGCCGTGGAGATCGAGGAGACCGGCGATACCGGTGAGGACACGTTCTCCTTCGAAAACGGCTTCTCCAACGACGTCTTCATCCACGATGTCTCGTTCAGGGTGGAGGCCAGCGAGATGTTCGACGTCTATGGCGGCATCAACAACATCTTCGACCGCAAGCCGTTCGTGACCGAACAGGCCTATCCGGTCAGCCCGGTCGGCACGTTCTTCTACCTGGGCGCAACCGTGCGGATGTAGGACGCCGCGCCTTCAGGCGATGCGCAAAAAAAGGGGCGCGGCGGGAATATCCGCCGCGCCCCTTTCTCGTTAATTTGAAGCTTCAGCTTTCGGCGTGCTCCTCGCGTGCGATCTCGTGCAGCCAGTCGGCATGGCGCGGCGCTTTCTTGGTCTCGCTCCATTCGTCGAGCATCATCGGCGCGACGCGCTTCAGTTCCGCATATTGCTCGTCCGTGCCAATATCGGCGGCGAGTTCTACGCGGTGGCCGTTGGGGTCGAAGAAATAGATCGACTTGAAGATGCCGTGATGCGTCGGGCCGAGTACGTCGATCCCCTCGCCTTCGACATGCTCCTTCGCCGCGAGCAGCGCATCCTCGTCCGGCACGCGAAAGGCGAGGTGCTGGACCCATGCCGGCGTGTTCTCGTCGCGGCCCATGTCCTTCTGGTTCGGCAGTTCGAAGAAGGCGAGGATGTTGCCGTTTCCCGCATCGAGGAAGACGTGCATGTAGGGATCGTATTCCCCGGTCGAGGGCACGTGATCCTCGGCAAAGGCGGTCGTGTACTCCATGCCGAGCACACGCCCGTACCATTCGACGGTCTCCTTGGCATCCTTGCAGCGATAGGCCGCATGGTGGACGCCGCCGAGCTTGACCGGGTGAGCGGTATCGGGGGTGGAGGTCGTGCTTGCCATGCCGCGTTTACTCCGCCGTTTCCTTTTCGCCCACTTCGAGAGCGCCGCGGCGGATCTGGTCGCGTTCCATGCTTTCGAACAGGGCCTTGAAGTTGCCCTCGCCAAAGCCTTCGTCGCCCTTGCGCTGGATGAATTCGAAGAACACCGGTCCGACCTGCGCTTCGGCAAAGATCTGCAGCAGCAGGCGCGGCTGGTCGTTCTGTGTCGTCCCGTCGAGCAGGATGCCGCGCATCCTGAGTTCCTCGACCGCCTCACCGTGTTTCGGCAGGCGCTCGTCGAGCATCTCGTAATAGGTTTCGGGCGGCGCGGTCATGAAGGGCACGCCGAATTCCTTGAGCCGGTCCCAGCATGCGAGCAGATCGTCGCAGATCAGCGCGATGTGCTGGATGCCCTCGCCGTTGAATTCGCGCAGGAACTCCTCGATCTGGCCCTTCCCGCCTTCGCCTTCCTCGTTGAGCGGGATGCGGATCTTGCCGTCGGGCGCGGTCAGCGCCTTCGAGGTAAGGCCGGTATATTCGCCCTTGATGTCGAAGAAGCGGATTTCCTGGAAGTTGAAGAGCTTCTCGTAATAATCCGCCCAGTACTTCATCCGCCCGGTATAGACGTTATGGGTGAGGTGATCGATCGTGTGGAAGCCCGCACCCTCGGGGTAGGGGTCGACGCCCGGCAGGTAATCGAAATCGATGTCGTAGATCGTCAGGCTCTTGTCCTCGGCCCCGGCATAACGGTCAACGAGGTAGAGGATCGCGCCGCCGATGCCGCGGATCGCGGGGATTCGCAGTTCCATGACGCCGGTCTCGACCTCGACGGGTTCGGCGCCCTTCTCGATCAGTTGTTCGTATGCCTTGGCCGCATCACGTACGCGGAACGCCATGCCGCACGCGCTGGCCCCGTGTTCGCGGGCGAAATACCAGGCCGCGCTGCGCGGTTCGTAATTGGCGATGAGGTTGATGCCGCCCTGCCGCCACAGGTGCACGTCCTTCGAACGGTGCTTCGCGACGCGAGTGAAACCCATCGCTTCGAAGACCGGTTCGAGCATGCCTTTTTCGGGCGCGCAGAACTCGACGAACTCGAAGCCGTCGAGGCCGATCGGATTTTCGAACAGGTCGCCGGAATGGATGGTTTCGTGCTTGGTCATGAAGGGTCGATCTCGCGTGTTACGAACTGGTTACGTTTGTAACTAAATACGCGTCCGGCCCCCGTTTGTCAAAGGGTGCCCGCCGGTAATCACTCGACCCGGCCGATATCGCGCCCCCGTTCGTCGCGTTCGAGGGAAAGGGTTCTGCCGAACGGTTCTCCGCTCTCGAATGCCTTGCGGGTCGGTGCATGCGACATGGCGGCATTCCCGACCACGCGATTGCCGTCCGGATCGCGCCCGATGAAGATGGCATCGCTGCCATGTCGCGTATTGTTGATCGTGTAGCTTTCGATGGTCGCGCGAGGGGCCGGTTCGGTGCTGCGTGACACCCCGTCGGTCGCCTTCGGTAACTCTGTGACCCTTTGTGTACCCTTCCAGTCGGCTGGCTGCGCGGAGTAGATTCCGGTCGCGTACTTGCTCATCCAGCCGCCATTCGCGCCTACGAGCGCGTAGCTTTCGGGTTCGTCGCGGACCCGCTGCACCGCCTCGCAGATGGCATGGGCGGAGTAATTGTTACCCGCTCCACCGAAGAAGGGGAGGCCGCCCGTCAACGTCAACCCCCTGGAATCCTTGGCGGATAGGCCGAAATGGTCGATCTGGTTGAAAACCGGAATGGCAAAGCAGGAATAGAAATCGAGGTGGTCAATGTCGTCAATCGCCTTGCCCGCGAGATCGAGCGCGCGTTCCACGCTGGCGATCGAGGCGGGACAAGCGGAGAGGTCTGGCCGCTCGCTCAGTTCGAGTTCGGTCGCCGACGTGACGGCATGGATATGCACCCAGCGGCTCTCCGGAATGCCGAGTTCGCGAGCCTTTGCGACGCTGGCAATGATGATCGCCGCGGCCTGGTTCACCTGATCGCGCGCCACCGTCATGCGCGCATAGGGTTCAGCCACAATGCGGTTGCGGTCGGTCACCGCCGCCAGGTCTTCGGCGCTCCGTTCGGTCGGCGCTGCGGCATGCGGATTATCGGCAGCGACGCGGGAGAACGGCGCGAACAACTCGCCGATCTCGCGGCGATATTCGTCCAGATTCATTCCGAGCTTCGCCCGCCGGGCATTTTCGGCGATGGCGTAAAGCGGGATCGCCCCGCTCGCCCCGTGCGCGAACAGCGCCGGCTCCATCATCCCGTCGAGCCCGTAGCCGCGATCTTCGAGCTGGCCGCCGACCTTTTCCGACCAGTCCGGTTTCTCGCCCTTCGCTGATAAAGCCAGAACGGTCGAGATGGCTTCCGCTCCCACGATCGCGGCACACGCACTGCGCCCGGCCGCGATTTCGGTGGCGAATTCTCCAACGAGGTACTGGTTGTACTGCCCCCCGGTCGTCGAGAGGATTGCCCGTTCCGGGTCCGCACCGACCCTGGCGGCAAAGCTGCGCGGGGGGTTGTCGGATGCACCGAACGGCGGTTCTTTCCCCGGGCGCGACATCTCGAATGCACGAATGGCGGCCACGGTATCGATCGCCTCTGCGACCGATCCGCTCGCCTGGGTATCAGCAATGGCCTCGGCGAGCGCGCGCCCGCCCAGGTCCATGTACGAAAGGCCTTCGTAGCCGGGTTCGTCGACCCGTTCCGAATATTGCCCGATGCCGATGATGACCGGCGTGTTGTCGGCCGGATCAGTCGACGAAGCCATCGACCCGCTCGACAATGATAGCCGGGGCCATCCCGCCAGCCGCACACATAGTGACGAGACCGGTCTTGAGGTCGCGCCGTTCGAGTTCGTCGAGGATGGTGCCGATCAGGATCGATCCGGTTGCGCCGATCGGGTGCCCGAGTGCGATCGAGCCGCCGTTGACGTTGACCTTGTCCCAGTCGAGTCCGAGATCGCGAACGAACTTCGCGGCCACGACGGCGAAGGCCTCGTTGATCTCGAACAGGTCGATATCATCTAGGGTCATCCCGGCTTTCTCGAGCACCTTCTTTGCTGCCGGAACCGGCGCGTTCAGCATCAGCGTAGGGTCATCGCCCATGTTCGCGGTCGCGACGATCCGCGCGCGCGGCTTCAGTCCATGCTTTTCGGCATATTCACGGCTGGTGACGAGAACCGCCGCAGCGCCATCGACCACGCCGGACGAGTTGCCAGCATGGTGAAAGTGTTCGATTTCTACATCGGGATACTTCTGGTTGACGAGGCTGCGAAAGGTGGTGCCGTCCTTGTCGAGCGGGACATCCGCGATCTTGGTGAACGCGGGCTCTAGCTTGGCGAGGTCGTCCTTGGTGGTTTGCGGCCGGGGATATTCCTCCTTGTCGAGCACAACGGTCCCGTCGTTATCGAGAACCGGAACCACCGACTTGTCGAAGCGGCCCTCGTCGATCGCCTGTGCCGCTCGCTGTTGCGAACGATATCCGACCTCGTCGAGTTCCTCCCTCGTAAAACCTTCGATGGTGGCGATGGCGTCACCGCACACCCCCTGATGCGATTGCGGGTGAACCTTCTGCAGCCGTTCGTTGTAGCTGCCCATCATCGGCGGCTTGATCCCCGCCTGCATCTTCTCTTTCGACATGGCCCCGGTCAGGCTCATCATCTCGGTCCCGCCGGCGACGACGCAGTCTTCCATGCCGCTCATTACCTGGGCCGCGGCCAGGCTTACGCTGGTGATCCCGCCGCCGCAGAACCGGTCGAGCGTCGTGCCGCTGGAGGTTACGTCATAGCCTGCATCGAGCGCCGCCATGCGGCCGAGATCGCCGGCCTGCATGCCGTCCTGCGTCGAAACGGACCAGATCACGTCATCGACGGTCGCGGTGTCGAGATCGTTGCGCTCCGCGATCGCGCGAAGGACCGTAGCGGCAAGGTGTTGTGGGTGTTGCGCTGCCAGCGCGCCCTTGCCCTGTTTTCCGATCCCGCGCGGCGTACGCACGGCGTCGATGATGTAAGCTTCGCCCATGAAATCCTCTCTCGTTCCCAGCGATAATGCGGTTGACGTATCCGTAAGGCCCCTGCACCACTCGCACAAGAATTGAGTTTCTAATCAAAATGGGAGTGAGAGCCTGTGAGCGCAGCCGACACGAAAGAAGTCCTGACCGAAGTCGAGGACGGCGTCCTTATCGTCACGATCAACCGTCCCGATGCCAAGAACGCGATGAGCAAGGCCGCAGCCGAAGGAATCGCCGCGGCGATGGATAGGCTCGACGCGGAAGATGACCTGCGCGTTGGCATCCTGACGGGAGCAGGCGGGACGTTCTGCTCGGGCATGGACTTGAAGGGCTTCCTGCGCGGAGAAAGCCCGACGGTTGAAGGGCGCGGTTTCGGCGGCGTGGTGCAGGCGCCCCCGGCCAAGCCGCTTATCGCTGCCGTGGAAGGTTATGCGCTTGCAGGTGGTCTCGAACTGATGATCGCCTGCGACCTCGTCGTCGCGCACAAGGATGCGAAGTTCGGCATCCCCGAGGTGAAGCGCGGTCTCGTCGCGGCCGCGGGCGGCGTGATGATGCTGCCCGACCAGATTCCCGAACGCATCGCGATGGAACTGGCGCTGACCGGTGAATTCATCGATGCGCAGCGCGCTTACGAACTCGGCCTCATCAACGAAGTGGTCGATGCTCCCGCCCTGGAAGGCGCGAAGACCCTCGCGGCCAAGATCGCAGCCAACGGTCCTCTGGCGGTCAAGGTGTCGAAGCAGGTGATGAAGCAGTCACGTGGCTGGGACATGGACGAACGCTACAAAAAGCAAGGTCAGCTGATCGCGCCCGTCTTCGTTTCGGAAGACGCCCGCGAAGGCGCCGCCGCGTTCGCCGAGAAGCGCAAGCCCAACTGGAAGGGCAAGTAAGCAGCCCCCGCACCGTCTGCTGACGAATTTTTTTGGAGAGAAACATGCCCGTAATCGACGTGCCCCAGCCCGAATTCATGGAAGACGAGGAAATCTCGATCTTCGCCGACGCCGTGGGCAAATTCTATCAGCAGCATGCGCCGCAAAAGCGCGTCGAAAAATGGCGTGACGACGGTCAGGTCGAGCGCGATTTCTGGCGCGAAGCGGGCGAGGCGGGTCTGCTCGGCGTATCGGTCCCGGAGGCTTATGGCGGGCACGGCGGCGATTTCCGGCACGACATGGTGGTGATCGACCAGCAGACGAAGAATGGTGTCGAGGGGTTCGCCGCGAGCCTGCACAACACCATAATCCTGCCCTATCTCGTCCGCCACGGAACCGAGGAGCAGAAGAAGAAATATCTGCCCAAGCTGGTGACCGGCGAACTCGTCAGCGCCATCGCTATGTCCGAACCCGATGCGGGCTCGGACCTGCAAGCGATCAAGACGACAGCGCTCAAGGACGGCAACGGCTACAAGCTCAACGGTTCCAAGACCTGGATTTCGAACGGTCAGACCGCCGATTTCATCATCGTAGTGGCGAAGACCGACCCCAGCGAAGGCGCCAAGGGCATTTCCCTGATGCTGCTCGAGACCGAAGGCGCCGAGGGGTTCGAGCGCGGGCGCAAGCTCGACAAGATCGGCCTCGATGCGCAGGACACCTCGGAACTGTTCTTCGACGATGTGTTCGTGCCCGCCGACAACGTGCTCGGGGGTGTAGAGGGCAAAGGTTTCTACCAGCTGATGGGCGAACTGCCGCAGGAACGCCTCGTCATCGCGATGGGCGCGATGTCCGGGATCGAGCGGGCGCTCGACGTTACGGTTGAATACGTCAAGAACCGCAAGGCGTTCGGCAAGACCATCTGGGATTTCCAGAACACGCAATTCGTACTTGCGGATCTCAAGGCGCGCGGCACCGCGGCCCGGGTGTTCGTGAACGACTGCATTGCCAAGCTGCTGGAGGGCACGCTCGACGTCCCCACCGCGAGCATGGCGAAATACTGGGTGACCGAATTGCAGAGCGAAGTGGTCGACAAGTGCCTGCAGTTCCACGGGGGCGCGGGCTACATCAACGATTACCCGATTGCGCGCATGTATCGAGACACCCGCATCGCCCGCATCTTCGGCGGGTCGAACGAGATCATGAAGATGCTTATCGCCCGTTCCATGTAATACCTGGCTGCCGCCAGAGCGCCGCACCGGCGGTCAAATGAAAAGCGGCCCGGATCGCTCCGGGCCGCTTCCTCTCCCCCTTTCGGGTACCCGTCAGAACTTGGCGCGAACCGCCACCCCGTAGGTTCGCGGCTGCAGCGAGAACGCCGAGCGGGAATTGGCCGCTCCGCTTCCGCGAAGGGTGGTGTTGAACGTCACCCCGCGAGCGACATTGTCGGTAAGATTGTTGACGAAACCCTCGATCGCGAACCGGTCGTCGGCAAAGCGCAGGCCGGCGCGAAGGTTAATGAACTCGTTGCCATCCTGGACGTCGCCGATGATGAGCGGTTGCGCGGCCACCGCGGCATCGACGCCGAGCGCCGCAATCTGTTCCGCAGACGGAGGCACGATCCCCTGCGTCGAGGTGCGCTGATCGCCCTCGATACGGACTTGGCCGGATGCGAAGAACTCGGTCGAGGCTGTGATCGGCTTTTCCCACAACCCACCGAAGATCGCGACGATTTGCGGCGCATTGGTGAGGTCGAAGCCGCACAACGACACCACCTGCGGCGCTATCTGGTCGCCGGCGCAATCCTCCGGATAGCTCGCCTCGAGCACAGTGCCGGAGACGTTGAAGGTCAGCTCCGAGTTCGGCCGTATCAGCGTTTCGATCTCAACGCCCTTCGTTTCCGCCTTGGGAACGTTGAAGGTTTGGAACGCGGTTCCGGTGAATTCGAGAACCTGGAAGTCCTGGAACTCCTCATAGAACGCCGCGAGGTTGAAGGTGACGGCGTTGTCGAGGAAGCGGGTCTTCACCCCCACTTCGTAGGCATCGACTTCCTCGGAAAGGAACGTCGGATCGGCGCCGCCGACAGCAGCCGTCGTATCGAGGTTTATCCCGCCCGCCTTGTAGCCGTGCGTGAAGCTTGCATAGACATTGATCGGGTCGGCGAACCGGTAGCCGAGATTGACCGTGTAGATGAGTTCCTCGTCATCGAATTCCGACTGGAAGGTTTGCGGAAGCGGAAGCGCCGCGGCCTGCGGAAGATCGGCGGGAGCCGTGAACCCGAAACAGCCGATGCCGATGAATGGTCCGACC
Organism: Erythrobacter sp.; assembly: GCA_049649965.1. Classification (GTDB taxonomy): domain Bacteria; phylum Pseudomonadota; class Alphaproteobacteria; order Sphingomonadales; family Sphingomonadaceae; genus Erythrobacter. The sequence continues at coordinate 12,172 of JBARZK010000088.1, read as the reverse complement.
AGAGCCGGGTTGAGACCGGAGATCGTTCCGAGCGAGGCGAGCGTCGCGGGACACACGTCGTTGTCGACGCTGGTCTGCGTGAAGCCACCTTCCTTGTCTTCCCACGAGTAACGAGCGCCCAGCGTCAGCGAAAGGCCATCGACTATTTCGAAGGTGTTGTTGGTGAAGATCGAATAGCTTTTTGCATCCTGCTGGAAGCGATTGACGTTGTTTGTTCCGGCGGGATCGACCGGGCCGACCCCCGGGGTCAGTCCGGTGACGAGCTGGATCGGATCCGGTCCGAGGGCCCCGCCAAGGAGCGCCGCGAAGTTCCCCTCGAAATCGTCGCCCAGCGAGAACGCAACCGACTGATCGATCTGCTCGTCGGAGAAATACCCACCGATCAGATAGTTCAGGCGCCCGTCGAAAGCTTCGCCCTGGATCCGCAATTCAGCAGTGATGGTCTCAAGTTCAAGTTCGAGCGAATCGACGTTGAAGATATCGAGCGCGGTGAAGTCCGAATCGTAATTCTCGAAACTGTCGTACTTGCGATAGGAGCCGATGAAGATGATGTCCGCCATGTCGGAGATCGGAAACTCGATCTCCCCGGTGACGCCGTAATTGTCGATATCGGCTATCGGCGCGAAATTCGCCGAGGCGATGCGGTCGTCCAGCGCCTCCTCGAAGACGTCCTGGCCGAAGGGATTGGTCGATACGACAGGCTGGCCGTTTCCGCCCGTCGGCCCAAGGCCAACCGCGTTGAAGACCCCTCCGGTCACAAGCGGTGACTGGTACAGTTCGATCGGGCTGCAGCAACTCGACTGGCTGTTCGAGAAATCGGCAATGATCCGGCCACGCAGGCCATTTTCGAGATCCCAGCCGATCTGGCCGCGGACGAGATACTGGTCGACATCGTTCGAATCGTCGAACGGATTGCCATCGCCGTCGACCAAAGTGATGAACCCGTCGCGCTGGCGGTAGGCCCCGGTCAGGCGCACCGCTAGCGTGTCCTGTACGATCGGTGCGTTTACGGCGCCTTGTACACTGATCTCATCGAAATTGCCGTAAGAGGCGTTCGCGAAGCCCGCGAACTCGTTCATGTCGGGCCGCCGCGTGACGATGTTCAGCGCACCTGCGGACGTGTTGCGCCCGAACAATGTCCCCTGCGGGCCGCGTAGCACCTCGACCCGCTCGATATCGACGAATTCGCTGAGGGCGACGCCTGGCCGCGACTGGTAGGCGCCGTCGATGAAGATGCCGACCGCGCTTTCGAAGCCGATATTGTTCGACGTCGTCCCGACGCCGCGAATGCGCAGCACGACCGAGCCGGAAGCAAGCTGCGCCTGGCTCGAGGTGAAGCTCGGTGCGACCGAGGTCACTTCCTGGATATTGTCGACGCCTTGGTTCTCGAGCTGCTGTGGGCTCACCGCGGTCACCGCGATCGGAATGTCCTGCACGTCCTGCGCGCGGCGCGTCGCAGTCACGATGATCACATTGTCGTCAGGATCCGGGGACAGCGTCGTTTCGTCATTGGCGGAGGCATTTTCATCCACCAGCTGGGCAAATGCGGGCGACGTGATTGCGCTGCAGGCCATAAGCCCGGCCGCATAGACTGCGAACTTGCGTGTCATAGATGTCCTCTCCACTGCCCGCCCGGCTTATCTACCGGTGCGGTTCTCAACGGAAAGGCAGATTATCAACGGTTCCGGCAGCCACAAGTCCGCCACACACGATTGCCCTTGCCTTGTATCAAAAATACCACACAAGATGTTGCAGCGCAGCATTAGTACGCAGATCAGGCGATCAATGAGAGATTCTTGCTCGGGCTTCGGTGTCAGATGCCGTATCGCAGACCGATCCAGAATGTCCGGGGCGCACCCAAGTCAATTGCGCCCCCGGCATTTCGCGTCACGATCGTCTCGTCGAAAACGTTCTCTGCCCACGTTACCAATGATATCTCGCCGGCCACCGGGATTTCGGCAAACAGGTCGAGTGTGGTCGCGGCAGGTAATATGTCGTTCTCCAGGTCGCCTTCGAATTGCAATCCGACATGGCGAAGGGTGGAAGCAAAGCGCCAGCCTTCCCTCGGCACCCACGACACCGTTGCGGAGGCTGCGAATTCGGGTGTCTGGGGCGGTCGGTTTCCATCAAGCGGCAACGAGGCTCCTTCCCCACGGATGGTCGCGTCTGTGTAGGCGAGAGAGGCGTCGAGTCCGATAGCACCGAACTGGCCCGTCAGCGTAGCCTCCACCCCACGCGCCTCGATCGCGGGCAGGTTGCGGCGCTGGCGCAGGTTCTCTTCGATGGTGACGTTCGCAATGGCGTTCTCGAGCTCGTTGTCGAACGCGGTGAGCGAGACGACCAGCGCGTTCACCGGCTGCCAGTCGAACCCGATCTCATACCCTTCGAGGCGTTCGTTGCGCAGCGCTGCATTCGCCTGCGTCACCACGGGGAACACCACGAAAGGGCGATAGAGTTCGTTGAGTGTCGGCAGGCGCAGACCCGAATAGAGCGCCGCGCGCAGGTCCAGCCGGCGCGTCGCATAGAAGGACGCACCGGCGCGATAGGTCAGCGTCCAGTCCGAACGGTCGGAAGCGATCGAATTCTCGACCAATCCTCCATCCGCATCCACCGCCCGGAAGAAGCCATCGGCGATACGGGTACGGTCGGCGCGCAAGCCGCCATTCAGCAAGAGCGGGCCGATCTGCCAGTCGTCTTCCACGAAAACGCCGAGATTGCCGTTCGTCCCGCCAGCCCGGCGCCGTTCGCGCAGCGCGCCGGTAAAGGCACTGTACGCCTCTTCCTGCAATGAGCCCTCGGCCCGGCGGTAGTCCGCACCAATGCGCAGCTCGTGCCCTTCGGCAACCGGCGGTCGCACTTCGATCTTTCCGCCGATCCCGGTCGACGGCGTATTGCGCTGGTCGAGCACGCGGGTGAATTGCGTGGACGATATGATGATGTTGGAGAAATTGCGGGCCTGCACGTAGGCGAGCGCATCGAACGCCCACTCCCCGCGACCGACGATCCGCACGCTCGCATCCTGTCCCTCGCTTGTCGAGTCCGCACCGTCGAAGCGCAGGGTGCGCGCATCGTCGAAGACACGCGCGCTCGCTTGCAATTCGACGTCGTTGCCTACCGGCGCGACGGCCCGCAAGCCGACTTGCCAGCTGTCATAGGCTGCTCGCACACTTGCCGGAACGCGCTGGTCCTCGGGCGTGGTGAAGAAGCCGGGGCCGCGATCCCAGCGAGCGTTGACGACGGCGAATCCGCCTCCCAGCTCTTGCGCCACCGCCGCGCTCGCTTCGGTACCACCGCGATCGTTGACGAGGGCGCTGGCCTGCGCCGGACCTATAGTTTGCGCATCCGCGCTTTCGAGTTCGATCGTCCCCGCCAGCGCGCCCGCCCCGAACGGCCCGGCTCCGCCCCCGCGTGTGACCCTGATGCGCGACAGCGTTTCGGGAGCGATCGCGGCGAACGGAACATAGCCGAAGAACGGATCGGAGATCGGCACGCCGTCCAGCAGGACCAGCGCGCGACTGGTGGCGTTCCCGCCCAGCGCGCGCAGGGTTACGCCTTGCGCGGTCGGATTGGCGGAGCGGCTGTCGGACCTTCGGAATTGCTGGAAACCGGCGACGTTGCGCAGCACGTCCTCGATCCGGCCCGAGGCGCTGTCGACAATCAGGTCGCGATCAAGGACGACGGTGGAATAGATGGTATTCGAGAGCGCCGGGGGCAGCCCCTCCCCCGTCACCACGATTTCCGGCGTTTCGGCACCGTGCGAATCTGGTTCGGGCGGATCGTCCTGCGCAATCGCGGCAGCAGGCAAGGTCGCGATCGCCAGCGTAGCGATGGAAGCGAAAGAGCGAACCGAGAAGGCTCCGGCTCGCGAGGGGGCGTTGCAGTCGAATGGGAGCATCACGGGCCCGGCCCTAACCGCTGGGCAAGGCGAAGTCAGTTGCATTTTGCTATCAAGACTCGCTTTTGCCGCAATGCTGTGGTTCAATCGCGGACAAACGAGGAAAAGAGAGAGATATGCTTGCAAGCCCGCCCGACATCGACGTCCTGATTGTGGGCGCCGGCATTTCCGGGATCGGAATGGCCGCCCACATGCAAAAAAAGGCGCCGCACCATTCCTTCGCGATCGTCGAACGGCGCGAGAACCTCGGCGGGACCTGGGACCTGTTCCGCTACCCCGGCATCCGTTCGGACAGCGACATGCATACGCTCGGCTTCGATTTCGAGCCGTGGACGCACGAGAAAAGCATCGCCGATGCGCCCGCAATCCTAGAATACCTTCACCGGATCGTCGACGAGCGCGGCATCCGGCAGCACATCCGGTTCGATCATAAGGTGCTGTCCGCCGATTTCCGTGAGGACGAAGCGCGCTGGCATGTCGAGATGGAACGCGGCGACGGGTCGACGACCCACATGACGGCCAAGTTCCTTTATCTCGGCGCCGGCTACTACGATTACGACGAACCCTACGATGCGGGCTTCGATTTCGGCGAGTTCGACGGACAGGTCATCCATCCGCAATTCTGGCCCGAAGATCTCGACTATGCGGGAAAGAAGGTGGTCGTGATCGGATCGGGAGCGACGGCGGTGACCATCGTTCCCTCGATGGCCGACAAAGCGGCCAAGGTCACCATGCTGCAACGCACGCCCACTTGGATGTTCTCGCGCCCGGCGAAGGACAAGGTGGCGAATACGCTGCGCAAGTTCCTGCCGGACAAGATCGCCTACAAGCTGACCCGCGCCAAGAACATCTGGATGCAGGACTACGCGTTCAAGATGGCGCGCGACAAGCCGCAGAAGGTTCGCGATTCCCTGTTCAAGCGTATCGAAGGCGCGCTGGGTGCGGATTTCGACCGGGCGAGCTTCACCCCGCCTTACAATCCCTGGGAACAGCGGCTTTGCCTAGTGCCCGACGATGACCTGTTCGAAGCGATGAAGGCCGGACGCGCCGACATCGTCACCGGCCAGATCGCCGCGTTCGAAAAGGGCGGCGTTCGCCTGAAATCTGGCGACTTCATCGCGGCCGATGTCGTGGTGACCGCCACCGGTCTGAAGCTCGCGGTAGCGGGCAAGATCGCGATCAGCCATGACGGCGAGCCGGTCGCGTTCGAGGAGCGGTTCTATTACAAGGGCTGCATGTTCTCGAACCTGCCGAACCTCGCGGTCGTGTTCGGCTATCTCAACGCCAGTTGGACGCTACGGGCCGATATCAATTCCGATTTCGTGTGCCGTGTGCTCGAGCACATGCGGCAGACCGATACGAATGTCGCGGTGCCTGTCATGAGCGATGAAACCGAAGCGGCGATAGAGGAAGACGACGTCTTCGATTTCTCTAGCGGTTACATCCAGCGCGGCAAGCACATCATGCCGCGCAACGCGGTGGGCTATCCTTGGCGTCTCAACCAGGAATACCTCGTCGATCGCAAGCGGATGCAGGCCGATCCGGTCGATGACGGCATTCTCAGCTTCCGCCAAGCCGAAGCGGATGCGAGCCAGTCTAGGGAGCAGCTCGAAGCGGCCGAATGACCGCCCGCGCATCGCGTCTGGCATTCGACGCGCCGCTCCCCTAGACGGTCGGCCATGCCTTCCAACAACAAGATATGGACAGCCGGCCTCGTCGTGATCGGCGACGAGATCCTGTCCGGCCGCACCCACGACAAGAACATCGCGCAGGTCGCAAGCTGGCTGCAGGTACAAGGCATTCGCCTCGCCGAAGTGCGCGTGGTGCCCGACGTTGTCGCGCGGATCATCGAGGCGGTGAACCAGCTTCGGGCGGCCTGCGACTACCTCTTCACCACGGGCGGGATCGGCCCGACGCACGACGACATCACGGTCGACGCGGTGGCGCAGGCGCTGGATGTGCCGGTCGTGATCCATCCCGAAGCGCGGGCGATCCTGGAGCGGTATTACGCCGACAAGGGCGGACTGAACGAAGGGCGGCTTCGCATGGCCCGCGTGCCCGAAGGCGCCGAACTCATCCCCAACCGCATGTCGGGCGCCCCGGGCATCCGGCGCGAGAACGTCATCCTGATGGCGGGCGTACCGCACATCACCGCCGGCATGCTCGACGCCCTGACCGGGAAGCTCGAGGGCGGAGCACCGCTCAAGAGCGAAACGATCGGCTGTTGGACCGCCGAAAGCGAAGTTGCCGGAATGCTGCGCGAGGTCGAAAGCGCGCATGAGAATTGCCAGATCGGGTCTTACCCGTTCTTTCGGGAGGGCCGGGTCGGCGCCAATTTTGTCGTCCGGTCAACCGATGCCGGGGACCTAGCGAAGTGCGTGCACGACCTCACCGACGGTCTTGCCGAACGGGGGTTCGAATTCACCCACGGCGGGATCTAGCCGCCCGCGCAAACCGACGGCATGCCAGCCAGCCGATTACGGGCGCTTGTCGTGGTAATGCTCTTCGCGCTGTTCGTGGGTCGCGCGCTCCGCTTTTCGCAGGTTCTCATCGCTCGCCTTGCGGTTGGATGCCCAGCCATAGATGATCGCGCCCAGCAGCAAAGCAGCGCCGATAAACGGCGCCAGGCGCGTATCGATGAAAAGCGATCCGATCAGCACGGCGAGACCGGCGACGAGTAGAATGGCCTTGGTGTTCATGGGTACTCCTTTGCCCTTCAACGCGCGTCCCCGGTGTTCTTTCCGGAAATGTCCGTCGCTGCATTGAAGATGCAAAAAGGGCCGGAAGCATCGCTGCTCCCGGCCCCGTTATGGTTTCATCGCTTTGTAGGAAAGCGGTATTGGCGTTGGCGGCCTTAAGCGCCTTCGATGTCGGCCGTGTCGATCTTGAGACCGGGGCCCATGGTCGAGGTCAGCGAGACCTTTTGCACGTACTTGCCCTTCGCGCCCGAAGGCTTTGCCTTCACGATCGCGTCGGTCATGGCCTTGAAGTTCGCTTTCAGGTCTTCGTCCGAAAAGCTCATCTTGCCGATGCCCGAATGGATGATACCCTGCTTTTCGACGCGGAATTCGACCTGGCCGCCCTTGGCATCCTTCACCGCCTGCTCGACGTTCGGGGTGACGGTGCCCAGCTTCGGGTTCGGCATCAAGCCCTTGGGACCCAGCACCTTGCCCAGCCGGCCGACCACGCCCATCATGTCGGGCGTCGCGATTACGCGGTCGTAATCGATATTGCCGTTCTGCATGTCTTCCATGAGATCCTCGGCACCGACCTCGTCGGCTCCGGCAGCCGTAGCCTTCTCGGCATTGTCGCCGCGCGCGAAGACCGCAACCTTAACGTCCTTGCCCGTGCCCGAGGGCAGCGAGACCATGCCGCGCACCATCTGGTCGGCATGGCGCGGATCAACGCCGAGGTTCATCGCGACCTCGACCGTTTCGTCGAACTTCGCCTTGTGCTCACGCAGGAGGCCGAGCGCCTCATCGACGGTGTAGGTCTTTTCCGGGTCGAGCTTGGCGACCTGCTGCTGCTTTTTCGTCTGCTTCGCCATGGTTTCAGCCCTCCACCACTTCGAGGCCCATCGAACGCGCGGAGCCTTCGATGATCTTCATGGCCTGATCGATATCGTTCGCGTTAAGATCGGCCATCTTGGCCTCGGCGATTTCCTTCACCGCGCTCTTCTTGATGGTTCCGGCGGAAACCTTGCCCGGCTCCTTGGAACCCGACTTCAGCTTCGCGGCCTTCTTCAGGTAGAAGGATGCCGGCGGCGTCTTGGTGGTGAAGGTGAACGAACGGTCGGCATAGACCGTGATCGTGGTCGGGATCGGCGCGTTCTTTTCAAGGTCCTGCGTCGCGGCGTTGAACGCCTTGCAGAATTCCATGATGTTGACGCCGCGCTGGCCCAGTGCCGGGCCGATCGGGGGAGAGGGGTTTGCGGTGCCCGCGGGCACCTGCAGCTTGATATAGCCTTCGATCTTCTTGGCCACGAATGGCCTCCTTTCGCACTGTTCCCCGGCCATGGGCCGAGGTCATGTTAAGCGGTCGAGCGGCGAACCGGAGCACGCCTCCCGCACGGGTTTCCCATCGATGTGACGAGAGCGCGTGCACATAGCGCGTTTCGTCCGCAATGCAAGCGGCCCGACGCGCGCCAAACCCTACAGGATGGAACACATGGAACACGGTCCTGGAGCGAAACTCCGCTCGATCGAGAAGCGCGTTTCGATCGGGAAAAGCGATCAAGGCTCGAGGGGGCGGGAACGGCATGGCTATCGTCTAGAGATTCGCCAGCGGGTAGGAAACATTCAGGCTAGTTCAGCGCATCAGCAAGGCCTGCTTAACCTTCTGGCTTTAGCGCGGAGACCGTCGGGCCATATTGCGCTTGGAGCGGGAGAAATCGATGTTGCGTATAGCCGTGCAAATCCGGGAGCTCGTTTCGAGCAATGTCGGCAGCGCGATCGAGGCAGCTTCCGATCCGGCGAAAACACTGAGAAATCTCCAGCGCGAGATCGAGGAAGCGATTATTTCGCTTCAGGGTGACCGGACCAAAACAGCGCGGCGGAAGACCGAGCTCGAAGCGGCACATGAGCGCACCGTTGACCGCATCGAAGACTGGACCGGCAAGGCGAAGACCGCAATGGATCACGACCGCGAAGATCTCGCCCGGCAGGCGTTGATGGCGCGCGAAGATTGCCGCGAACAGCTCGCCCGCGCCGAAGACGAAGTGGCACAGACGAGCGCACAACTTGCCGAGATCGAAAACGCGATCCTTGAACTGGAGAAAAAGCGCGAGGAAGTGCGCGAAAAGGTGCGCGTTCATTCAGACGGCGAACCGTTGCGCTCCGACAAGCGCGCGCGACCCAGCGCCGCAAACCGTCAGCTCCATCGCATCACCGCGATGGCAAGGCGAGCGGAATTTAGCAGCGCCGACTGGGACGCCTGTGGCAATCCTTCGGTTGAACACGACATCGACGACTTGCGCCTCGAACGCACGATCGACGCCGAAATTGAGAAGCTGAAGGGCGAAACGTCCAAGTCCGCGGCGAAACGGCGCCACAAGAAGGCCGGATAGCGCGCCTTACTTCACCAGTTCGACCTGTTCGAAGTCCAGCTCTACAGGCGTCGCGCGGCCGAAGATGGAGACGGAGACCTTGACCTTCGCCTTGTCGAAATCGAGCTCTTCGACCACGCCGTTGAAGCTCGCGAACGGGCCGTCGAGCACCTTGACCTGGTCGCCGATCTCGTAATCGACGCTAAGCTGCTGCTTGGGCGCGCTTTTCGCTTCCTCGACCCCGCCGAAATAGCGCGCGGCCTCTTTTTCGGAGATCGGCTGCGGCTTGTTGTCGTTGCCGAGGAAGCCGGTGACCTTCGGCGTGTTCTTGACGAGGTGATAGATGTCGTCGTTCATCCGCAGCTTGGCGAGGACGTAACCGGGCATGAACTTGCGCTCGGTCTGGACCTTCTTGCCGCGCTTGATCTCGGTCACGGTCTCGGTCGGCACCTCGACCTCCTCGACGCCTTCGGACAGGCCGAGCCGTTCGGCTTCGGCGATGATCGATTCCTTCACCTTGTTCTCGAAACCGGAATAGGCGTGGATGATGTACCAGCGGCTCATGGGTGATCGTATCCTTGCGGGAGTTTCATCGCGCCAGCTCGGGCGAGCGTCAGCAGGAAGTTGATGTTTAAGCGAGCGTCAACGGGAAGTTGACGTTCAGGCGAGCGTCAACAGGAAGTTGACGACGGCATTGAACAGGCTGTCCACGCCGAAGAAGAACAGCGCCAGAAGCACCATGAAGATGAAGACGAAGATCGCGGTGCGTACGGTCTCTTCGCGCGTCGGCCACACCACCTTGGAGGTTTCGGTGCGGACCTGATTCACGAATTCCGCGACAGACGGCTTCGATTTCTTCTGTTCGGCCATGACGGCGCCTTTCGCCTCCGGTTGGAAAGGTTTCACGTTCGATCCGAGTTTCAGGTAGGTCCTCGCGCCGCCCGGGACAAGGTCGCCGGAGGGGCCGATACGCTACCGATTTCGGAAGTGGCCGCAGCCAATACGGCGAGAGCGCCGGCAATGCAAGACCGGCTGTTGCACTTGGGCGGCCTCGGCCACGCGGCAAGTCGGCAAAACTCGCGTTCTGGGGGCTGGTCAAGTCGGACGGCCCGCTATAGCGTGCGCCGCTTGTAACGGGATCGGCCTTGTGGTCGGTCCGGTTCGGGGATCACAAACGGGGGAAGCCCAAGGCATGGCCGCAACCGACGCCGCGTCAGTCACTCTGCTCGACCGGGTAACGAACGTATCCGACTTCATCTGGGTCGGCACCTGGAACGGGGCCGAGGTCCTGCCCTTCCCACCCATGACGATCATCCTGTTGGGGATCGGCGCGTGGATCATGATCGGCCTGCGCTTCTATCCGCTGCGCAAGCTGGGCAGCGCCTTTGGCGGGCTGTTCGCCAGTCGCAAGAGTTCGGGCGCGGGTGAAATCTCGCCCTTCGCGGCGCTGTCGACCGCACTTTCCGGGCAGGTCGGCACCGGCAACCTCGCCGGGGTCGCCACCGCGATCTCGCTGGGCGGACCGGGAGCGATCTTCTGGATGTGGATTACCGCCCTGTTCGGCATGGCGCTGGCCTTCGCCGAAGGGTCGCTCGCGATCCGCTATCGGGAAACCACCAGCGACGGGGTGAAGCGCGGCGGTCCGATGACCTACATCATGATGGGCCTGGGTCCGAAGTGGACGTGGCTGGCGATCTTCTTCTGCCTCGGCACGCTGTTTTCCGCGATGGTGACCGGCAATTCGATTCAGGCCAACGCCGTGGCGGACGGGCTGAACGAGCTGTTCGGGCTGGAGGAATGGCTGGGCGGGCTGATCGTCGCGATCCTCGTTTTCATCGTCATCATCGGCGGGATCAAGAGCATCGGGCGCGTCGCGGAAAGCGTCGTGCCGTTCATGGCGCTCGCTTATATCGTGATGGCGCTGATCGCGCTGATCCTCAATATCGAGGATATCCCGGCGACCTTCGGCCTCATCTTCGAAGGTGCGTTCAACCCGCAAGCCGCAACCGGCGGCTTCGCTGGCGCGGCCATCATGCTGGCGCTGCGGGCCGGGGTCGCGCGCGGACTGTTCTCGAACGAGGCGGGACAGGGTTCGACGGCGATCGCCCACGCGGTCGCGCAGACCGACGATCCCGAACAGCAGGGCCGCATGGCCATGCTCGGTACGTTCATCGACACCATCGTCATCTGCACCATGACCGCGCTCGTCATCCTGACCGTGCAGGGGAACTTCGCCGGCGGCGGCCAGGCGGTCGAGCACGCGTGGAACTCCGACCTCGAAGGGTTCGCGATGACCAGCGGCGCCTTCGCAGCGGCCTTCCCGCTCGATTTGTTCGGCGTTCCCATCGGCACACTGGTCGCCAGCATCGTGCTGATCCTGTTCGTCTTCACCACGCTGCTCACCTGGAGCTACTACGGGGAGCGGGCGATCACCTTCATGTACGACCGCATTCCCGGCTCCTCGCGCGGGGGCGAGAAGGTGCTCCACATCATCTGGCGGGTGCTGTGGTGCGTGGTGATCTATGCCGGTTCGACGCTCGACCTGTCGCTGGTCTGGCGCATGGGCGACATCTCCAACGCGGCGATGGCGCTGCCCAACCTCCTCGCGCTGGCATTGCTGAGCGGCGTGGTGTTCAAGCTGGCGCGAGGCGACCGGCTTGCGGGCAAGGATCATGTCGAAGCGACGCCCGAGGAACCGGAAGAATACTAAGTCCGCAATCCGGTGGCCCACGTTCGGGGCGCGCGAACCGCAGGCAGATACACGAAGGGCGAGCGCGGCCAAACCGACGCTCGCCCTTCGACGTTCTACGGGATTTGGATCAGCCGCCAAACAGGCGACGAAGGAAGCCGGGCTCTTCCATCGGACGGATCGCGCCATACTTCAGGCGGCGAAGAGTCGCATCCGTATGAGGACGCGGAGAACTCCATCGGTCGGGAGCGCTTTTGTGGATCGAGGCGATAGTCATCTCTCTGGCATCCTTGGTCTTGCTGCGTAACGGATTGGTAAGAAAACCACCGCCGCGCGGCACGGTTCCCGAAAATGCGGCGACGAGCCGTGCGCTGCGGGCGACCAATACCATGAACTCGGCTCAAAATGCCACCGCACGGAAGCGGCGCAAGCCGCCCCGACCGTGGAAAAACCAGCAATGTGGGGAATGGCAGGGGTGACAGGATTCGAACCCGTGGCCCTCGGTTTTGGAGACCGATGCTCTACCAACTGAGCTACACCCCTG